>CAINVV010000025.1 GCA_903854235.1 uncultured Bacteroidia bacterium
AAAATACAAAGATTACATTTATTGAAAATAATATAGTATGGCACGCAGTTTGTAGTATACTTGGCACAGCAAAAAAATGTCTGTGAAAGAGATTAAAAATGGAAGATACCGTACAACGCTTTATCAATTCCCAACCAGACGGAGTGAAATTGGCCGAAATGGAAGAGAGCCTTCGCCAGAGCAGATTGAGACTGGGATATGTAACAAGAAAGCTGCTGAATGAAGGGAAAGTAAGAAAAGTTGAAAACAAATATTTTCCGGTAACAGTAAGCATTGAAAAATAAAAGAGATTAAGAATAAAATAAATAGAGAATTAAAAAAAAAGTAAAAATAAATTCAACACAAAAAATCAACAAAATGAAAAAATTAGCATTTCTTTTTATCGCAATTGCAGGTTTCGCAGTGACCTCCAATGCACAGGTTTCTGCCACTGCAGCCTCCAGTGCAACCATCATTACACCGATTGCCATCGCAAAAACAGCCGACCTCAATTTCGGTAACTTGGCAGTAAGTCCTACTGTAGCTGGAACAGTTGTCCTTAGCCCGTCCGCAACACGTACTCCTAGTGGTGGTGTTACGCTTCCAGCAGTAACTGGAACTGTATCTGCTGCTTCATTCACTGTAACAGGTTTGGGTACAAGTACATTTGCAATCACTTTGCCTGGAACCATTACACTTACAGACGCAGGTAGTCATACTATGTCTTTAGGTTCATTCACGAGTACTCCAAGTTCAACAGGAACTTTGGCAGCCGGATCTGCAACTGTAACAGTTGGTGGAACTTTGACTGTTGCTGCAGCGCAAGCCGCCGGTACCTATACCAATGCCGCTGGTTTGTCTGTAACTGTGAATTACAACTAATCTTCATACAAGAAAAAAAAAGAGCCGCAATTTGCGGCTCTTTTTTTCTTGTATCGAACAATAAAATTCAACATTGTTCTCTGAAAGGGATTGGTCTCCTGGACGAAATACAACTGTGCGCTTGTGCGCACAAACAAACAGAAAAATTCAAGTAAAATAAATATAATTATTTTTTTTACTCAATATGTGTCTATTTATCTGATACTTACAATTATTTACCGGGTAAGCATTAAAGTTTGGCACAGCATTTGTATAATATAGAAAGAATCAATTATTTGATTTAGAAATGGAAGAGTTAGTAAAAGATTTTATCAACCAGCAGCCCAATGGGGTTAGAATTTCAGAAATGGAAATCTGCCTCAAACAGAGCAGACTCCGACTGGGATATGTAACCAGGAAGTTGTTAAACGAAGGCAAGGTACTTAAAATTGAAAACAAATATTTTCCGGTTGAAGAATCAAAGACGGAACAAACAAAATAAAAAAAACAGAACAAACAATAACAATTAAAAAATCGAAAATGAAAAAGTTAGCTATTCTATTTGTCGTTCTTGCCGGTTACTCTGTAACCTCCATGGCTCAGGTAAGTGCCACAGCATCTTCTACCGCTGCAGTAATTACTCCGATCGCCATTTCAAAAACTCAGGATCTGAATTTCGGAACCCTTGCTGTTAGTCCTACAGTTGCTGGTACATTGGCAATCAGCCCTGCCGGTACACGTACTCCTACAGGTGGTGTTACACTTCCTGCAGTTACTGGAACCGTAACTCCTGCCATCTTTCATGTAACCGGTTTGGGAACCAGTTCATTTGCCATCACCCTTCCAGGAAGCATTACGCTTGATGATGGTTCAAGTCACACCATGAGCCTGGGTACTTTTGTAAGTACACCTTCAGGTACAGGATCATTGGTTGGTGGAGCCCTCGATGTAAATGTTGGTGGAACGCTGACGGTAACCGCTGCACAGGCAGCAGGAACCTATACCAATGCAGCCGGTCTTCAGGTAACGGTCAACTACAACTAAACAGACCACCTCAAAAAAGCTACATTTTGTAGCTTTTTTTTGATAGTCATATTAATTAGTTCTTTCACCTTTAAAGATCCATCCTATCAAAACATTCCTTCACATATCAGTTCTTGCTCTGGCACTTCAGTTGTTCTCACAAAACGCGAATTCTCAGGTAATTCCAGGTGACAATGGCGCATCCGCTACCGCAACCTCCGCTTGTATTGTTGTTATCCCAATCGGAATCACAAAAATACGTGATATGTATTTTGGAAACATCATCTCCGGGAATGCAGGAACCATTCAGATCTCTCCGGAAGGGGGACTTCCTGTGATGACCGGTGGGGTATCTTTGCAGACGAAGAACAGTGTCTTTTCGGCTGCCTCTTTTCTGATCAACGATGGTTTGGCCAACAACCCCACTATAAGGAGATATTTTAAGGGATATTCAATAACACTTCCTGCTGAGGCAGTATTGCTGTCGAACGGAAGGGGAAGCACCATGAGTGTAAGCAATTTTACAAGCAATGCCTCCGCGATGGGTTTAAATGGTTTCCTTACGGGAACCGGCTACCTGAACATTGGCGCCACCTTGTATGTCAATGCCTCGCAGAGTCTGGGGCAATATAGCTCTACCTCGCCTTTCCCAGTGACGGTAAATTTTTACTAGGACAACAATTGTAAAAGGCAAAGCCAGGAAAATGCATTTTCTGGCTTTACTTTTTTTTTAATGTTCCGATTTTCTGAATTAAATACCGGATGCGCAAACCGCGGGAAGCAATGTTTCCAGTTTAGCCAGTAAGAAAAGGAATATACGAAAACAAAATTCCTGCTATCACCCGCTAAAGAGGTACGAAAAAACTAGGATTCTGGACTGACTGGAAGATAGATGAAAGTACTTTATGTTCAGAATTATACCCTGATCCTTTGTCTGAGCATCATTTTTATGTATTATTGTAAGAGTGATCCAATCTGTCTTTGTTTATCAAAATGATACGTTTGTGAAAGAGCTACCCAATATTTTGCTTGTCGATGACATTTCTTCCAACCTGATCTATCTCAAGATCATCTTGAAAGGAATTGAAGCCAATCTCATTGAGGCGGAATCGGGATTGGATGCACTTAAAAAAACAGAGGGACTCTCTCTTTCCCTCGCCATCCTGGATGTACAGATGTCTGGGATGAACGGATACGAACTTGCAGTCGAACTCAACAAAAACAGGCAAACTGACAGTGTTCCCATCATTTTCCTCACGGCTGCCTTCCCAAACAACGAACAGATCATCACAGGGTATGAGGCAGGAGCGGTCGACTACATCATCAAACCCCTGAACAGGAAAATTCTGATCAGCAAAGTCAACATTTTTCTCCAACTGTACGGTCAGAAGCAACTCATCGTAAAAAGTCACAACGAGTTACTCCGTTCGGAAGCGGAGGTATTGAAAGGCAAAGAGCAGATGCAGTTGTTAAACAGGCACCTGATCAATGCCCGTGAAGACGAACGGGCAGCCATCTCCCTGATGATCCACGACGAATTGGGTCAGGCGCTCACCGCACTCAAAATCGATCTGAGCTGGGTCCGTAAAAATGGGGGCTCGGAAGTTGTGCTTCTGAAACTCGACAAGCTCGTTGAAAGTACGAACGACATAATTCGGAAAGTACAAAGAATTTCTTCGGAATTGCATCCCAAATTGTTGACAGATCTGGGTCTTGCAGATGCCATCGAATGGTATTGCGGGGAACAGCAGGAGCGAACCGGTTTGAAATTTGAACTCTACATGGAAGAGAGTGGAACGAAAGATTTCCAAACAGATCTGGCACTTTTTCGAATCCTGCAGGAGGCGCTCACCAATGTCATCAGACATGCCGAGGCAAAAAAAGTGGTAATTTCCATCCACTATGAAAGCGAGGGAACCTTCATGGTCATCGCTGACGACGGAGTCGGAATTTCTCAGGCCATATTGGAAAGCTCCAATTCAATGGGACTATTCGGGATGAGGGAAAGAGCCATCCAACGCAATGGCACCCTTGAACTGGGATTAAACACCCCTTCCGGAACCAAAATAGCTGTCTTTATACCAAAACCTAACACGAATACCGATGAAGATATTAATTGCTGATGACCACGCCATTGTACGTGAAGGAGTCAAATTGATAGTCAAAACACTGCCAGAGGTAAAACAGATTGACGAAGCAGCCGACGGCAAAGAAGCGCTTGCAAAGCTGATCAAAAATCATTACGACCTGGCTATTCTGGATATTTCGATGCCTGAAATCACAGGGCTCGATCTCCTCCAACAGATAAAAATTCACAACATAGATACCCGGGTACTCATGCTTAGCTTTCATCCGCAGGAACAGTATGCCGTCAGGGCATTCAAACTGGGTGCAGCAGGATACCTTTCAAAAGATAGTGCTTTTGAAGAGATGGGCATGGCCATCCGGAAAATCGCCGCAGGCGGAAAATACGTCTCTGCTGCCTTTGCAGAAAAACTGCTATTCAACGAGGTAAGCAGTACCGACCAACAGCTACATGAATCTCTTTCAGACCGGGAATTTCAGGTGATGATTATGCTGGCCAAAGGAAAATCGGTTTCCGAAATTGCCTCCATCATCTTCATCTCGGATAAGACCGTAGCCACTTACCGGGCCCGGATCATGGAAAAGATGCAAATGAAGAAAAATGCGGAGCTAACGATTTATGCCTTAAGGAATAAGCTGATTGAGTAATGAAATGAGGCAAGTCTCCTGCAGGTTCAGTTGAACTGCAGAACAGTCTTATCATCAAATCTCCGATTCCTTTCACCGAATGCAAACCCTTCCAAACATTCATCCAGGAATACCAGTACGCTAACAATTTAAGGCGATCTAAAAAAGGTTACTGTATGAAGAAAATAATAGGTTATCATTTTAAAATTTAATTAGAATCAATCTAAATATTGTATATTTGATTTATTGTCAGTAATTTAAATTTAGCAAATCTCATTTATCATTTTGTAACAATTTAAATTAAAAATGATAAACGGACTATCTTCAGATTATTCCAGGTATTACCAAAACCATTCGATTAGTTGAAAAACGCTATTCAAACAGGACCCACGAAACTCCAGCTGTTGTTCAAAAATACTTTGAACATAACGGGATGTGTCAATAGGATGCGAATGCCCCTCCTGACCATCGTGACCCTCCTTTTGCTTGGCGGATTTTTTCAGCTAAAGGCTTTAAACCGTTTTTCCGTTGCATCGGGTAACTGGAGCAGCACTTCCACCTGGGCTGCAACTTCGGGAGGTGCGGCGGGCGCAACGGTTCCGGCAGTTGGCGACAATGTGACCATCGAAGGGGGTTTTACCGTTACCGTTGATACAAATACGGCAACGGTTGGAAGCCTGTCCGTTGCGAATGGATCTACCCTAACCGTAGGGGCTTTCACCATCGGTGTTTCAGGGGCTTCCACTATCTCAGGAACCATCAACTTTAACAATGCAACAGGAACCAAGACTTTTACAGGGGATGTCACGTTAAACAATGGAACTATCTGGAATGAGAGTGCTGCCGCTATTTTGAATTTTGCCGGAAATTTCACGAATAATGCAACCACTTTCACCGCAAGTACTGGCCTTCATACCTTCAGCGGAGCAACCAAAACATTTGGCGGTTCAACTTCCTCCGCTATACCCAATCTTACCTTTACAGGAGCTTATACTTTCTCTGGTACTTTGACCGTCTCAACCTTGTTGACAGTTACAGGGACCACGCTTACAAACAACGGAACTATCACGGCAACATCGGCACTTTCCGGTACAGGAGGAGTGACGCAGGGCACCACCGGTGTTTTGATTTTAGGCGGAACTTCTGGAATCACCACGCTGATGGCAACCGCAGCCGGCAATACCGTCAATTTTAATGGTGCAGTTCAAACAGCCTTTCCAACCACCTTTTCCAACCTCACGCTTTCCGGTTCAGGAGCGAAGACTTTTGCCACGACACCTACCGTAAACGGGATACTCTCCCTGGAAGGAACAGCCTCCGTGGTGGTAACGGCCGGGGTCGTCACCTATGGGACAGCTGCAACCTTGCAGTACAACAAGCCCGGGGCCTACATTACCACCCCGGAAGAATGGATCAGTCCCTTTACCGCTTCCGGAGGTATCGTTATTCAAAATTCAGGAATCATTACCCTGAATGGTGCCAAGACACTCACCAATTGTCCACTGACCATTCATGAAGGGGCAGAGCTGGCCAACGGAGGATTTACCATCGCTTCCCCATCGGCCATCAGCCTCGACGGCGGGTGTCTTTCGAAGGGTGCGACCCTTTCGGGAACCGGGCTTCTGACACTTGGCGGCGATGTCACTGTGATCAATAGTGGTACCGGAAATGTAGGAGCATCCATCTCCAGCCCGGTAGCCTTGACAAATGCAACTACCAGAACTTTCACGGTAGCAGACGACGGAACATCGGCAGCTGATTTAACCATCTCCGGAATTGTAAGTACGACCGGAAGCATAGTCAAAGCCGGTGCAGGTACTTTACAGCTGACAAGAGCCAATACCTACACAGGTACGACCACTGTTAACGA
>CAINVV010000026.1 GCA_903854235.1 uncultured Bacteroidia bacterium
ATCAAAATGGCAGATATAATTCTCAATAAAATATACGTAAAGGTTTGGCGGCAGAACAATGCCAAAGCCAAAGGTCACTTCGAAACCTACCTGGTCGAGCAAGTTTCTCAGGGAACCTCTTTTCTGGAAATGATTGATATTCTAAATGACAAACTGATTTTGGAGGGCAAGGATCCAATCGCCTTTGACCATGATTGCCGTGAAGGAATTTGTGGCATGTGTTCGATGTACATCAATGGTCACGCACATGGTCCGGATTCGGAGGTAACAACTTGTCAGTTGCACATGCGCAAATTCAGCGAAGGTCAGACCATCGTGGTTGAACCTTGGCGTGCTGCAGCCTTCCCTGTTATCAAGGATGTCATGGTTGACAGAACCGCTTTCGAAAAAATTCAGCAGGCAGGAGGTTATGTGTCTGTGAATACAGGGGGTGTACCCGATGGAAATGTCATTCTGATTGGTCAGGATGATGCAGAAGAGGCCATGGATGCAGCGGCTTGCATTGGGTGCGGTGCCTGCGTGGCTACCTGTAAGAATTCTTCGGCCATGCTGTTTGTGGCTGCGAAGGTTTCGCAGTTGGCCAAATTACCACAGGGTAAAGTAGAGGCGAAAAAGCGTGCCAAAGCCATGGTTGCAAAAATGGATGAACTGGGGTTCGGCAGTTGCACCAACACCGGAGGTTGCGAATTGGCTTGTCCGAAAAGCATCTCCATCGCGCACATTGCCCGCCTTAACCGTGAATACCTTGGTGCAAAGCTTTCCGATTAGGCAAAAAATCGAGGGTTTAATTCAATAATGGACCCAAGTGAAGAACGAGAAACCTTGCTGGCAAATTCGCTGCAATATTTTGGCTGTTGCCCGGAAAAACCGATTTTCAGACCCCGCCGGCATCTGCAAAAATCATGATTTAGCACGGACGCACTTTCTGTAAGGCTTGGTCCTACTGTAAAACAATAAACGCTGCCCTCCGGTGGCGTTTGTTGTTATCAACAGCAGATAGTTAATAACTCGTGGTTGCCCGACAAGCACGAAGAACAATTCTTTTTTGATAATACCTAACTTCGCATCGACAGGTGGAGATACGCCCATAAAACCTAATAAGATGCCCTATAGAAGATTACCAAATACTGATCAGGCAAGGCTGAGAGCCATCAATACCGCAATAATGATGGGTCAAAAAAAGCCTGTCGAAGAACTTGCCTTTTCCGTTAACACCTTGAACCGGTTGCGTGCATTCTTCCCGGGTTTTGAAACAAATCTGATTCACCATAAACTGGCAAGATCGCAACAGGACAAAAATAGCAGGGCCTATCTGGAGACCGCAAAAAAAGCTCGGATCTACCTGTCACATTTTATTCAGATACTAAACTTCTCCATTCAACGCGGAGACATGAAAGCGGATGTCCGTAATTTTTATGGAATGGTGGGTGATAAAAAATCTCCCTCCCTGATTCTGGAATCTGAATTGCTTGAATGGGGAAAGAAGATGATCGAAGGCGAACACCAGCGTGTGCTTCATGGTGGAAATCCCTTGTACAATCCTTCTATCGCCGTAGTCAAAGTGAAATTCGATCAGTTTGTAGATGCCTATCATTTCCAGAAAACATTACAGAGCAACACGGTCCGATGGACCCAAAAAGTGGCAGGAATGCGCGACGAGGCAGATGAAATCATCCTTGAAATCTGGAACGAAGTCGAAGAGTATTTTGCCTCCTATCCCGAAGAGATCAAACGGGAACGTGCTGCGGATTATGGTGTCGTCTATGTATTCCGCCCCATGGAAAAAGAGCGCAATGAGGTAGGTATCCGTAGCAGACTTAATCTATAAATTGCTGACATCCAAATGTCTGACTGTTGCTTTGGGGCTTTTTGTCCCAATTCATTCCGCCTTTAGCCTCTTCCCTGGAATCCCAAAAAATTTCCTGACGGACAGTCTGTGCACCCGGCAAAAAAGCTGGTTTTTACCTGCCAAAATTAAGTAGTTTTGTCACCTTGAAGGCAACCTTGTTAAGTTGATGACATGGATCTGAAAACTATTTTGTTGAAAGAGCGGAATGCAACGATCATGATGATCTGGAGGCTAGGAATGGTCTACCTCCTTTTCTCTGTTCAGCGGTTGCTCTATTACCTTGTGAACCTTAGTTATTTTCCACAGATGAAGATGGCTCATCTGGCAGAGCTGATGCTGTCCGGACTTAAGTTCGACCTCACGGCGCTCCTCTATGTGAACAGCCTCTACATTCTGCTGATGTTGTTGCCCCTCTGGCAGAAATACAGTGACAGCTATAAGAAATTTACGAAAATTCTTTTTTTTGCGACCAATTCGATCGCTTTGATTGCCAATTTCGTCGATATCGTCTATTTCAGATACATTCTCAGACGAACCGATTTCAGCATCTTTTCTGAATTCAAAAATGAATCTCAGATGTGGAAAATTGTGGCCGTGGCATTGGTTCAGTACTGGTACCTGGTCCTGATCTTCGTGGCCCTGATTTTGTTTCTGCGATGGATCTATTCAGATCATAGAACCAGTTTGCTGGTCCGCTCCAATACCCTTTTTTATTCGACGGCATCGCTGACCCTTTTACTGGGGGCCGGATTGACGGTGGCCGGAATCAGGGGGGGCTTTACAGGGACCACCCGACCCATCACGATCAGCAATGCCATTGAAAAGGTGCAAACGCCAATCGAATCGGCCATCGTGCTCAATACTCCTTTTTCAATCATCCGGACCATTGACATCAAGACCTTTGATGAGGTGAGATTTTTTGACAATAAAGAGGTGGCAAGTATCTACAGCCCTATCCACAAGGGAGAACCAGCCGGGAATTTCAAGCCGATGAATGTGGTGGTTCTTATTCTGGAAAGCTTTACCAAGGAGGTGGTCGGTTCCTTGAACAAGGATTTGGAAGGAGGACACTACAAAGGATATACTCCCTTTCTTGATTCTTTGATCAGCAAGAGCTATACCTGGAAATACTCTTTTGCCAATGGTACCAAATCCATAGATGCCATCCCGTCTGTTATTGCCGGAGTTCCCTCTCTGGTACAGCCATTTGTTTTGTCGCGCTACTCCCTGAATGAAATGGAGGGACTGGCAGCTACTTTGAAAAAGAAAGGATACGATGCCGGATTTTTTCACGGAGCACCAAACGGATCAATGGGGTTCGATGCCATCACCCATATGCTCTCTATCAGGAAATATTTTGGACAGAATGAATACCGGCGCAAGGAAGATTCCGACGGTTATTGGGGCATTCCGGACGAGCTGTTCCTGAATTATTGTGCCCACAATTTCAGCCAATTAAAGGAACCATTTATAGCATCGGTCTTTACCCTCTCATCCCATCATCCCTATATTTTGCCCAAAAAGTATGAAGGAAGTTTCAAAGGCGGACCTAATCCACTTTACAAATGCATTGAATACAGTGATTATTCGCTGAGGGAATTTTTTAAGGAGGCAGCGAAACAACCATGGTACAAAAACACCCTCTTTGTGCTGACGGCAGATCACTCCCTGCCTTCCAGTGACCACAAGGAGTACATCACTTCCACCGGACTGTTTTCGATTCCCATCATTTTCCATCAACCCAACAGTCCACTCATCGGTCTGGATTCTACGTTGATGCAACAGATAGATATTTTCCCGACTGTGATGGGTTACCTGCATTACGATGCCCCCTATTTTGCCTTTGGAAGTGACCGTTTCCATCCGGCGGATCATCCTTTTACCGTCAATTATGAAAACGGATACTATCAGTTCATGGAAGATGATTATCTCCTGCAGTCGGATGGGAAGAGCCTTCTTGCGGCCTATCGTTACAAAGAGGATCCTCAATATCTTCACAACCTTTCGGAGAAGGCAGATACTGTGATGGCAGGCCACTTCAAGAGATTCAAAGCCTTTTTGCAGCAATACAACAACAGGATGATCGGGAACCAGCTCACAATAAAATGAGGGGAGTATATATATAAATTGCCGAAAGGAAGCAACAGGTTTCTGGAGAGTTGCTGAATGAAACATTTCCCGTCATTTGCAGTAGAAAGGAGAATTGATATTACATTAATATTCTGGGAATGAGTATAAAATTGAAGATGACCGGCATTTTTTTCCAAGGATGTGCCCTGTTGCTGACTCTTCTGCTTTTTGCAGGTTGCCAGCCAAAAGCCACCGTTGAGAATCCTCCTGTCGGCGGATACAATTTTTTTGTGCTTTCCGACATGGGCTCTTCCGGTCCCTACCGGGAAGATTCAGTGGCTCATACCGTGAACAGGCTGGCCGGTACCCTGCATCCTAAGTTTGTGATCAACCAAGGTGACTTCTTTCACGACCAAGGTGTAAGGGATACCAAGGATTCATTGTGGAATGCCCAGTTCGAGCAGATGTTTGCGGCTCCGGAGTTGAACCTGAAATGGTATTCCATTATTGGAAATCACGAGTACATCGGCAATCCGCAGGCACTTGTCGACTACGGCAAGCACAATCCACGATGGACGATGCCTGCTCGGAACTATACTTTTGTGCAACAAGTCGACAGCAATACCACCATCCGGTTCGTAATGATTGATACTTCCCCTTTCTCTGTTCTCTACCGCTACGACCCCAAATACCGTGCGGTCATGGAGCAGGATCCCTCCAAAACTGTTGCATTTGTCGACAGTGTGCTGGCAAAATCCCACGAGACCTGGAAAGTTGTAGTAGGTCACCATCCAATTTACACTTCAGATTTCAATCAGGGAAATACCTATCGTCTAATCGAACAGGTGGAACCCTTGCTGGAGAAATACAAGGTAGACTTTTACCTGAACGGTCATGTTCACAAATTTGAACACACGCAGCGCAATGGGATTGATTTCATGGTCACCTCCACAGGGATCAAGCCCCGGTGGTCTAATCCTTGGTTTTACACCCGATATGTCAAAAAATCACTTGGATTTACCGTCTGCCATGTCACCAGGCTCGATTTTGCCTTCTATTTTATAAACGAAAAGGGGGAGACGCTGTATTCCTACCGGAGGGTGAAAGGCCAGTAGATAGGTTGCATGCAATTCGCTGATCAGAATTGTTGCTGATTCATTCTGTTAAGACCGTTTCCGCTGCCATTGGAATTCCTGATGTTCGGATTGTTGGGATCATTGGGATCCAGTTCTTCGTCACGATCCGAATCGGTATGTTTGGATCCTCCCGATTTCAGGGCTTTTGGTAATTTTTTCGTCTTGATAAGCGGAATACGGTAGGAGACGGTAATCGAAAAATCAAAGGGAACTTCGGTGTTGGTATAACCCAAACCTGGAATAACATAAGGAGTGACATTGGGATCTTTGGTGGATGCCAGCGGAAATTTTGCACGTACCGACCAGCCAAAAAACAGATTTCTTAGCAACTCGCCTTTCAATCCGAAAACCAGTTCAGCCCAATGGGCGCTGAGGTTGTTTTTTGGGAAGCTGGTTTGAACCGTTCCCCAATAATTGGTGTAGCCGGCAGAGAGCGTTTCCTGTGAAAAACGGCTGTAACCATACCTGAATCCCACAAAAACCAGATCATTGTCTGAAAGCGACTCAAATTTGCTGATATTCATGTCTACACCGACCCTCGCATAAGGGCCCTTATTGGTGTAGTGAAAGGTCTCCTTCACATCGTTGATGCTTTGGTAACCAGCTTCAAGGGTAGGGAAAAAATTCCCCTTGTAGGGATAATCGGC
>CAINVV010000027.1 GCA_903854235.1 uncultured Bacteroidia bacterium
CTGTATCCTCTAGCAGTGGATATGCGAAAAAGTTTTTATACCCTCAGCGGTATTGTGACATCGTCAATGAATCAGAATGTCCTTGGTGGCGGGGTCTTTATATTTGTAAACCGCAACCAGACCATCATGAAGATTCTGCACATGGAATACGCCGGACTGGTTATCTACCATAAAAAACTCGATTCAGGCCGGTTCAGATTGCCCGGTTTTGACGAAAATACCGTCTCGCTCACCCTTCGATGGGAAGATCTGATGGTGATGGTACAAAGCGTAAAACCAAGACAAAAAAAACTTAAAAAATATCAATAAAATTCAATCAATCTGATAATTAACCAACTATTTTCTTTGCAGTTCCAACTCTTTTTATTATCTTCAAACCGTGAAAACGGAAACCAACTGTGGATAATAAGACAAACCAAAAAGATCATTTAATCGAGGCCTTACTTCAGGAGCGCGATCTTCTCTACCAGGAAGTATCAAGGCTCCGGCAGATTGACAATGGTGCCCTTGAACGTGCAGAGAATAAGAATACCCACTATGAAGGTGTTATCAAAGAGAAAGACGATCGGATCAAAGAGAAAGACGATCGGATCAAAAAGCTTACCGATCAGCTTTCCTGGTACCGTCGCAAGTTCTGGAAACCTACCAGCGAGAAGTTCATTCCACAGGATCCGGCCCAGAGAAAGATCGATTTTGACGGTCTTGATGCTTTGCCGGAAGAAGAGATTGTAACCCAGGCCGCAAAAGAGATCATCACATACGAGCGCAAAAAACCGGAAAAGATTAAAAATCAGCCTGTTCGTATGCCTCTTCCTGAACATCTTCGCCGTGAGGATGAAGTGATTGAACCAGAGGGGATCGGTGAAAACTGGATCCGCATCGGGGAAGAGATTACAGAAATACTTGCATTCGTGCCTGGTGAGCTGTTTGTTCGCCGTATCATCCGTCCGAAGTATGTATTGAGTAAGGAACTACAGAAATTACAGGAGACAAACCAGAAGGAGCCACAGCAGAAGGTGGTAAAGATAGCACAGATGCCTTTTTTACCTATTCCGCGCAGTTATGCCGACCCAAGCCTGCTGGCAGAACTGTTGATGGGCAAATACTTATACCATATGCCTTTTCACCGGCAAATCAGCATTTTTAAACTTGCCGGGGTCTCCATACCGACATCAACGGTAAATGATTGGTTCGCCGGAGGTAGTGACTTGCTCAGGGCATTGTATTACCGTCTTCGGGAACTGGTTTTGCAATCGGACTACATTCAGGTTGATGAGAGCACGGTGCCGGTAATCAATGATGAGAAGCACAGAGCGGTTAAGGCATATCTTTGGGTCGTGCGTTCGGTAACGGACAAACTGATGTTTTTCCATTACGACCAAGGTTCACGGGCACAGAAAGTGGTGATCGACCTGCTGAAGGATTTCCAGGGGGCGGTCCAGACCGATGGTTATGAAGCTTATTCGATTTACGAAAAAAAGAAAGGAGTATTGCTGCTGGGTTGCTGGGCACATGCCAGGCGCAAATTCACCGAGGCTTTGAAAGAGGACAAAGCCGGGGCAGAATATGCACTTGAACAGATTGGCCTGGTCTATCGTGTCGAGACCATGGCAGATGAACAGGGCCTCGATGCGGATCAGCGTGCAGAACTTCGCAGCCGACTGGCCTATCCCATCTTGTGTGCGTTTGAAAAATGGATTTATGGCTACTTTCCAAAAACAATACCCGGTGGAAGAATGTACAAAGCACTTCGATATACTTACTCTTTGTTCCACAGACTGACAAGATATCACCTTGATGGTCGTTACAGGATAGATAACAATGTCATCGAGAATGATATTAGGCCATTAGCATTGGGTAGAAAGAACTACCTGTTTTGTGGCAACCACGATGCAGCCGAAAATATGGCAATCATGTACTCCCTCTTTGGCTGTTGCAAAGCAGCCGATGTGAACCCGCGGGAATGGTTGACCGATGTGCTGACCCGGATACCGCAATACAATCAGGATTACAGTAAGGATCTTGCTGAACTGCTCCCTCATAACTGGAAAGCGTCTAATAAATTCCAGAAATTTCCAAAAGAACTGGAAACTATCTGAAATTCCTTCGGCAGATCCAATCAATGTCAACTTTTTCCAATTAATTTCAAAGAACCCGGTTTATTCCAACTGAATTCCAACGATCGTGCAAAATTGTTAGAATAAATTAGACGGTCAATATGTACCTGACCGGATGCTTACGATCAAATGTTCACTGAGCGAAGTCGAAGTGTAC
>CAINVV010000028.1 GCA_903854235.1 uncultured Bacteroidia bacterium
ACCACGCTAATGGATTCGACCTCCACAAGCAACTCCGACACAACCAGAATAATTTCCGGATTGCCACACGGTAAAACCTACAACTTCCGGGTAACCGCTGTCAACGACGACGGACCCGAAAGTCCCTTCAGCACACAAGTGACCACCCTCATCAAGACCGGCGTGATCCCTGTTATCAAGGCGAAGTGGGGAGATGTACTGATCTGTTACAACCTCGGTGACTCGATAAACAGTTACCAGTGGTACAAGGGATATTCGATTCTCCCTGGGGCTACGCAACAGTATTACACCACCAACAAACTACCAGGAAGCTACACCGTGGTAACAACCGATTTCGAGGGTTGTCTAAACAGCTCGAATGTGATTTCGGCCATCGGATTGAAATCCCTCACCCTCTTTCCGAATCCTGCCGCTGTCAGCTTCACGCTAAGCCTGAATGATCCGACCGCCGGGAATGTGGTGGTCAGCGTCCTGAATTCCAACGGCATCAAGATGATGGAATTCCAGACCGCCAATTCAGACATCGGATTGCGAAGGGAGATTCCGGTCAGTAACCTGGAAGAGGGAATTTATGTGGTACAGGTAATGCTGAATCAACAGATTCTCTATTCAACGAAGTTGGTTGTTAAAAAATAAAAAGCTTAACCCGTGAAACAGTCTGATCTAAAATATAAATCCGCTACCCTGAAACAACTCCTCCTGGCGAGCTTGTTGCTGCTCTTTTCGTGCCAGAAAACTTTTTCTCAGGAGTCCGACAGTACCAGGGTGAAACCTCCCGGTTTGTTCGTGGGCATTTCCGGGGGACCAGATCAATCCCAGATCCTCAACACCGGAATGCTGACCATTGGCAAATCGGTCTCAAACCAGGCGAACGGAATGACGGGATCACTCGAAGCCGGCTATTTTTTCTCCAAATGGTTCGGACTCTCCACGGGAATTGGTTACACCTCCTTCAAGGGCCAACTGACCCTTGCTTCCTACCAAAATAAATTCAACACCACCGATTCGGAGAATGAAACCTATGAACGGCAAGTCACTGGCACCGCCATCACGGAAAATCAGAACATTGGGATGGTGAGTATCCCGCTCAACCTGAATGTAAGGCTTCCGCTGGGAAATAAACTGGGATTCTTTGTGCAAGGCGGACTGGAAGCAGCCATTCCGGTCCAGAAAAGCTACCAGAGTAGCGGAACATTTACCTTCAAAGGTTATTATCCTTCCTACAATGTCCTGCTTCAGAATCTGCCAGCCTATGGTTTTCCAAGCAACGCCGCTATCGCAACCAATGGCAGCCTGAAACTAAACTCACTGTGCCTATCGGCCACCGGAACTGCCGGATTCGATCTATTTATTCAGGAAAAGATGCAACTGGCAATCGCCGCAACTTACGGCCAGTCTCTTTCATCAATTTCGGCCTACAAGCAACCCGAAAAATTTCAGCTCTCTTCTGATATCACCCAGATCAACAGCCTGATGGGCGGAAGCAGCCAGGCAACGATCCAAGCCATGGGGGTGAAAATATCCCTGCGTTACTTCTTTGGGAAACAGTAAATCGGGATTCATTTTTTTGACCACGCTCATCTGTGGCAACGAAGTTTAATTGCTCGATCTGATGCGGCGAATTCCGATTCGCCGTTTTACATTTTCGCGAAAGCTTAAAGTGCGATTAAAAATCGCACCACCCGCACCGGCTTTTACTACTTCGTAAATTTCATCCGGTATAACATATCTCCCTCTACTTTGGCTTTCGAAACATAATCCGAATGGTACCTGTTGGCCAGGTACATCTCCGTCTGATCACAATAATGCTTGCTGGAAGGATTGCCCGAAGTACCGGTTGGGATCACCGTCAGGGAACGATCCCAGTCGCCGGCATCAAAAATGTGCCGTTCCGAAGCACCATGGTTGACGGCCGAATATTTGTTCAGCGGATTTTCGTAGGGGCTGACGGTATGGCCACTTCCTCCTACCCGATACGGTCCCCTACTCAGACCAAATACCTTGTCAAGTATTTTTACCCCCGACAAGGGGTGACGCAACGTAAAGGTATGTAGGTCTCCCCACTTCCAGATTGCAGGGTCCGCTCCTTGCGTTGCGGCGATCTCCTCCACCGTTTGCCGGAAGGAACGCGCGATGATCTCCCCGAAAAATTCTTTTACTCCAACAGTGGTCAAATCATCAGACCAGACTTCACTCGGCAAGATGATCATATTCTCCATGAAGTTTTCAAAAAAGCCCTTGTTTCCAATGAATTCAGTCAGCATAAGTGAATCCATCTGGTCTTTCACCAGGTTAACCCCCGTTAAGTAGTACCATTTCTCAAAGACCAAGGCCTCCGAACCCTCTTTCGAAAGCGTGTAATCCCAATGCTGCATCCTCCCCAAGACTTGCTGCTCCAGGGAGGTCCATTCTGAATTTGCAGGCAGATGCGCCAGAAAATAGCCGGTAAATTTCTCCGCCATTTTCGATTTCTGGTCTCCCTGCATCCGTTTGAAATCCTCTACAGAAAGTTTATCCTTCTCCTTCAGCATCTCCACGATCCGATCCATCCGATAGGGCAAAATATACCAGTCACTGATGTAATACGGATAGTCAGCTGGGGTCGTCTTGCAGTTGGCTGAAGCCACATAACCGCATTCAGGATTGTAAACATTGGGCAATTCGTCGAAAGGAACCAATCCCTTCCAGTCATACCGGGTCGTATCGCCCGGATAAACCAGGATCCGGTTGCCTTCGCGGATCGGAATTCCGATGGTCGATTGCAGTCCGATGTTGCCCTTCACATCTGCATAAACTGCATTCTGATTAACAGAGACGAACGTCCGAAGGGCATTCCTGAAATCATTCCAGTTCGATGCCCGGTTCAAAAGGTAAACCGATTGTATCTCATTGCTCGCTTCGTTGCCCAGCCACCGCATCGAAACGACCTTGTCTTTTATCTTCTTCATCCTCGAAATGAGGGGACCACGGTGCGTAAACTGGTTCGTCCATACAACCGAATCCCCACCCTTGATCCGGATCACCTCATCCTTTCTCTCTAGATCTTTCCAGGTTCCGTTCAAACGATACTGATTCGGATTGTTGGGATTAATGGTCTCCTGGTAAAAGTCGGCATCATCCGTCATCACGTTGGTGAATCCCCAGGCGATCGAATCGTTGTGACCGGCAATCACCATCGGCTCACCAGGCAGGACCACGCCCGTCACATTCAGCTTCCCCGGTATCACCTGATGCATCTGGTACCAGATACCTGGAATGTTCAGTGCCAAATGCATATCGTTGGCCAGCAAGGGTTTTCCGGTGGTACTCTTCTTTCCCGATACTGCCCAGTTGTTGCTTCCGCGGAAAACATCCAGCCCGAGCTCCTCCACGATGGAGGCCGTTTGCGAAAATTTGGTGAGCGTCTCTGCTGTACCCTTGTCGAGCTTGAAATTGGGATAGATGATCGTTTTATGCGCCGACGCCAGATCCGGCAACATATATTTATACAGATCCGGTCCTAGTTTCTGCCGCATCTTGTCCAGCGTGATCTCATTGTACCAGCCAGTCGAAAGGTCCCAGGCCATGTACCCGATCAGGTTCAGGGAATGTTCAGGTAACCAGGGCTCAGGCTGATAGCCCAGGATACCAAATTCTGGGGGCAATTTATCTCCGGCCTGCCGGATGAACTGGTTCACTCCGTCGGCAAATGCTTCCACACACGAACGCATCGCAGGATCCGAACCGGCAAATATTTTCCTGGATTTCTCCGTAAACCGCAACGCTCTAAACAGAAAGTCTGCATCTACCAGTTCCTTGCCAAAAATCTCCGCAAGCCTGCCCTGGGTGACCCTTCGCAATAGATCCATCTGCCACAACCGGTCCTGCGCCATCGCATAACCTACCGCCACATAGAGGTCGTGCTCATTTTCGGCATAAATATGAGGGATCGCGAAGGAGTCCCGAACAACGGTCACATTTGCAGTCAGTCCCGATAACTTAAGGTCTTTGTTATAGTCCGGAAGCCCCCTTGTTTTGAAATGATGGATAAAAAGCAATCCTCCAACAATTACTACCGTGAGGAGGATTCCCAAAACCTTCAGTATTTTTTTCATCTGTGTTGTTTTTTATTATTCAATCGAGGAAAACCGCACCACGGATTGCTCAATCTGATATAAAATTAATTTGGCCTGCACGTTTCCCTTTATAGGCTTAAGATTATCTGCAAGTTAGCAATATTTTCACAAGAAAGCCAAAGCCCGTGCAAAAAATGGACCCTAACCTGCCTTCACCGAAAATCTTCCTAAATTTATCCATTCTGAGTCAATCAACAAATTCAGTCGGGAACAATATCTTTGGAAAGTTTGTTTGATCATTGGATAAATGAAGCGGAGGATGAAGTGTAAGTTAAGCCTGTTCTATGTGTCGTTGCTCTCTTTTTTGCTTTTCAGCGAATGCAAAAAGGAGGTGCCCATCGTCACGGATACCATCGTCAATGGACAACGCATCCTCTATTTCTCCGGCTACTACTGGCTGGTGGGGACCTCCGCCAATATTATACAGGGTCCGGGCCCAAATTACTTCTCCGATGCCAGGGAAAATGTCTGGCTGGATGCCAATGGAAAGCTTCATCTCAAAATCACCAACCTCAACAACAAATGGGTGTGTGCAAAGGTCTCCCTGATGCAATCCTTCAGCCATGGCCGCTACCTGTTTATGCTCGACAGCCGCATCGACAACCTCGATAAGAATGTGGTGGGAGGTCTCTTTACCTATGCAAGCGATACGGAGGAGATCGACATCGAATTTTCCAAATGGGGTGTAGATGGAGGCACAAACAGTCAGTTCACGGTTCAGCCGGCAGCGCTGAGCGGCAACAAAAAAAGCTTTTCCTACGCCCTCACAGATGCGCAATCGACCCACTGGTTCAACTGGCAGACCAACCACATCGATTTTTCCAGCCTCTCCGGACACTCCACGGTTCTGCCTGCAGCAAACAAAATCGCACAGCAGTGGAGTTACACCGGGACCAGCATTCCTCCCGACTCCAACGAAACGGTCAACCTAAACCTTTGGCTATACAAGGGCGTGCCTCCGTCAGATAATCTCCCTGCCGAAATAATCATCTCCTCCGTCAGCATTTTATAATCAGATGGTATAATGGAAGGATGTTTCATTTGAATTCTCAGATCCTTCAACCGCATCTGACGCTTACATCCAAAATCACTCAATGATATGTATTGTTATTTAGAACAAAACTTTCCTAGGCCCTTCAGAATGCGAACTCAATTATTATCTTGTAACTTGTAAAATTCTACGATTGTCCCTCCCAATTCAAGAAGTGAAAAGACCTCCGACGTCACGATTTTTTATCATCCTGTCATGCACAATCTAAAGAATTCCATTCTCATTTTCATTCGATCGGGCTCAGAACCAAAGAATTACATCAGGGCTTTCCTGGTATTTTGCCTTGGGATGGTTTTGACGGGAATGGTGGCGCTCCATAGCCATCAAAATGCTGTTGTACAAAAGCAGTCTGAATTTGCAGACATCAGCAATGATTTGAAATTAAAAATAACGACCAGGCTCTATTCGCATGCACAACTTTTAAGAGCCGGAGCCGCCCTTTTTGCCGTTTCCGATACGGTTAC
>CAINVV010000029.1 GCA_903854235.1 uncultured Bacteroidia bacterium
CTGCACCTTTGCCGGGAACTGGAACTTCAAGTTGTATGAGAGCAATGGTTACCAACAATCCAACCAGCCAGAATATTCTGGACTTCATGTTTTTTGTGAAAATTACGATGGTGGCAGCAAAGGTATACGCGAAACCAATTTGTCCCAAAACGCTTGGAATACGCATGTTGCTGAAGCCTCTTTCCAAAGCACCATTGTAAAATACGCCCAAAAGGATTAGAATAATTCCCCTTTTTACTGCTTTTTTAAACAGGGTAAATTTATCAGCCCCATTTTCGATCTTGGCTGTGATGGCATAAGGAATTGCCACCCCTGAGATGAACATGAAGAGGGGGAAAATCAGGTCTTCAAAATGAAATCCTTCCCATCTGACGTGTTCCATTTGTTCGGCTACCACGTTTAGCCAGCCCCAATCCAGCGCTTTAGATAATCCAACGATGAGACTACCTCCGCCAATAATCCATAGCATATCGAAACCGCGCAAAACATCCAGGGATGCCAGCCGGTTCATCTGCTTGTCAGTTTGAATTTGATTTTGCATTTGAATGAGAGTTAATGATATGTTGTAGTAAATCCATTCAAAGATATCCAATTATGCAAACTGTTCATCAAACGCTGCTTATTTTTTAGCAGGCAAACCGATTTTATCGGGAGGTAGAAGTGCCAAAATTGATCGGAGCGAAGGTCCTGTCTGTCGTTTTGTCACAGTCTATGACATTTCGCTCCTGAGATTGTAAAGTTCAGTACCAAAAAGGAGGGGAAAATACTGTCAGAATGAATTGGCATAACTATTGATTGAAAGGAGGTATAAGTAAGAAAAGAAACGCAAAAACATATTAATATTTAAATAGAACAAAATGGGAAAAATTATTGGAATTGACTTAGGGACAACCAACTCCTGTGTTGCTGTCATGGAAGGCAACGAACCTGTTGTAATCCCCAATAGTGAAGGCAAACGTACAACACCCTCCATCGTGGCTTTTGTCGACAATGGAGAGCGCAAGGTTGGAGATCCGGCCAAAAGGCAGGCAATCACCAATCCGACCAAAACGATCTCGTCCATCAAAAGATTCATGGGCGAGACTTACAACCAGGTTTCCAAGGAGATTGGAAGGGTTCCTTTTGCAGTAATTCAAGGTGACAACAATACCCCAAGGGTAAAGATCGACGATCGGTTTTATTCCCCGCAGGAGATATCAGCGATGATTCTTCAGAAGATGAAGAAAACTGCAGAGGACTATCTGGGTCAGGAAGTGACAGAAGCGGTTATCACGGTTCCTGCCTACTTCAATGACTCACAGCGTCAAGCCACCAAAGAGGCCGGTGAAATTGCCGGACTGAAAGTTCGCCGTATCATCAACGAACCAACTGCTGCTTCACTGGCTTATGGCCTGGACAAGATGCACAAGGATATGAAGATTGCCGTATTTGACCTTGGTGGCGGAACTTTTGACATCTCCATCCTCGAATTGGGGGAAGGTGTTTTTGAAGTGAAGTCTACCGATGGAGACACGCACCTTGGCGGGGATGATTTCGACCAGGTTATCATTGATTGGTTGGCAGAGCAGTTTAAATCTGACGAAGGCATCGATCTTCGTAAGGATCCGATGGCCCTACAACGTTTGAAGGAAGCTGCAGAAAAAGCCAAAGTTGAGCTTTCAAGTTCCACAGAGACGGAGATCAATCTTCCCTATATTATGCCGGTAAATGGCATTCCAAAGCATCTTGTAAAGAAATTAACCAGGGCTCAGTTTGAGAAACTGGCTGATTCGCTGATAAACGCGACGATGGAGCCTTGCCGAAAGGCGCTTAAAAATGCAGGATTGACCATCAGCGACATCGATGAGGTCATTCTGGTAGGCGGTTCCACCCGTATTCCTGCTATCCAGGATAAAGTACAGCAACTCTTTGGAAAAACTCCCTCAAAAGGAGTTAACCCCGATGAGGTGGTGGCTGTTGGAGCTGCCATTCAGGGTGGAGTATTGACAGGCGAAGTTAAGGACGTTCTCTTGCTGGATGTGACCCCACTTTCGCTTGGTATCGAAACCATGGGTGGCGTGATGACCAGACTGATTGAGTCAAATACCACCATTCCTACCAAGAAATCCGAGACTTTCACTACGGCTTCCGATAATCAGCCTTCTGTCGAGATCCATGTGCTTCAGGGCGAACGCCCGATGGCAGCCGGGAACAAGACCATTGGCAAATTTCACCTCGACGGTCTTCCACCTGCACAGCGCGGAATACCTCAGATTGAGGTTTCTTTCGACATTGATGCCAACGGAATTCTGCATGTTACTGCCAAAGACAAGGCTACCAGCAAGGAGCAATCGATCCGGATCGAAGCTTCCTCTGGCCTGAGTGACGATGAAATCAAGCGGATGAAAGAGGAGGCTGCTGCCAATGCGGAGTCTGACAAACAGGCCAAAGAGCAGGTTGAAAAGCTCAATCACGCCGATTCATTGATTTTCCAGACCGAAAAGCAGATGAAAGAGTTTGGCGATAAATTGCCGGCTGACAAGAAAGCCCCGATTGAAACTGCCCTTAACAACCTGAAAGAGGCCTATAAAATCAAGGATATGGAAGCGATCGAGAACGCTACCAACGAATTGAATGCCGTATTTCAGGCTGCTTCCCAGGAGATGTATAATGCTTCGAATGCCCAGGCCGGACCACAGGGTGGTGAACCGCAGGCATCCCAGCAGAAGGGTTCCAAGGGAGATGGAGAAGTGACAGACGTGGATTTTGAAGAGGTGAAA
>CAINVV010000030.1 GCA_903854235.1 uncultured Bacteroidia bacterium
CAATGACCTTTTTCACCAATGGGTGCGAAAGATTGACCACCAGGTTGTAACTATCTGGCATTTCACCATAGAAGCTCATTCCTGATTGCATTTTGGACATGTCTTTCATGCGTCGCATGAATTCATTCTGGGTGATGACCATGGGTGAGGCCGTTTCGCCAAGGATCTGGAAATCGATGATGAATTGTCCGCGCTCCTTGGGAATGATGGACTGAAAGATGGGGCTCAGTTCGTTTTTCTCCTCGGTGGTTAGCGATGAATGATCTTCATCCCCTTTGACAATCAGTTTTTCTACCACATCTGCATCCACCCGTACAAAGTGAGATTCCGGGTACTTTTGTTCGAAGAGATTCAACAAGGGCGTTGCCAAAACATCGTCCATCAGCAAAACATCATAGCCTTTGTTTCTGGCGGCCTCTATGAAGCTGAACTGTGACTCTGCATTGGTAGCGTAGAGGTAGACCAACTTGTTGTTCTTATCGGTCTGAGAGGGCTCAATCAGGGCCTTGTACTCGTCCCAGGTGAAGAGCTTGTTTTCGGTATTTCCAAAGAAGAAAAATTTCAGCGCTTTCTCATAAAATTTCTCATCTGTCAGCATTCCATATTCAATGAAAAGCTTCAGATCGTTCCATTTTTCCTCCAGTTCATTTCGTTTGTCTTTGAAAATCTCGGATAGACGGTCGGCTACTTTTTTGGTAATGTGGCTGCTGATTTTTCTCACGTTGGAGTCGTTCTGCAGGTAGGAGCGGGATACGTTAAGCGGAATGTCTGGCGAATCGATAACGCCATGCAGCAAAGTAAGGAATTCAGGAACTATGCCTTCGACCGAATCCGTCACGAAGACCTGGTTGCTGTAAAGCTGGATTTTATTTTTTTGAACCTCGAAATTATTTTTCAATTTGGGGAAATAGAGAATCCCCGTTAGGTTAAAAGGATAATCAACATTCAGGTGAATGTTGAAGAGCGGTTCATCGGCCATGGGGTATAACTGATGATAGAAGTTGTTGTAATCTTCCTCCTTCAGGTCAACTGGCTTTTTCGTCCAGGCCGGGGCCGTGTCGTTGATTTGGTTCTCCTCCTCCGTATCCTCATATTTCCCATCTTTCCACTCTTTCTTTTTTCCAAAAAGCACGGGGATTGGCAGGAATTTGCAATACTTGTTCAGCAGTTCGGATATCCTGGCCTCCTCCAGAAATTCAAGTGAATCCGCATTGAGGTGCATGATGATCTCCGTGCCAACCTCTTCCTTCTCCGTCTCCTCCATCATGAATTCAGGAGAACCATCGCATACCCAGCGAACCGCCTTGGCATCTTTGGTATAAGATTTGGAAATGATCTCCACCTCTTCCGAGACCATGAAGGAGGAGTAAAAACCCAGTCCAAAATGTCCGATGATGGCGTTTGCATCATTTTTGTATTTTTCCAGGAATTCATTGGCGCCCGAAAAAGCAATCTGGTTGATGTACTTTTCGACCTCTTCTGAGGTCATTCCGATGCCATTATCCGATACGGTAAGCGTTTTTTGCGCCTTGTCGATGGTTACACGCACCGATAAAGCCTCAATTTGTCCGCTGTATTTGCCTGCAGAGGCCAGAGTTTTCAGTTTTTGGGAGGCATCCACCGCATTTGAAACGATCTCACGAAGAAAAATATCGTGATCAGAGTAGAGAAATTTCTTGATGATGGGGAAGAGGTTCTCACTTGTAACCCCAATTTTTCCTTTCATATTCAATTTTATTTTAAGTTAAAGATTTCATAAGATAACTTGTTCGATCAAAGCTTGTGCCAATCCGTGGTGGCTGACTATATGTCAGTTTTACGATGCCTGATCTGGCCGGTTCGCGACAACCTGCTGAAATTTTGACAAGGCCTTTCGCACCCTTGAACAATAGAGGGATTTTTGTCGTTCCGCAGCGGTCGGAGAATATAGGCTGTTGGAACTCCGCAAAGCGAATAAACTTCCTAAACAGGCAGGCGAGTTGTAATTAATTGATATATTGAATATTGTGTTGGTGTATATTCCGGCGACGTGCCGATTTTGCCGATGGAGGGCGTAATTAAACCAAGCTTTCGGATCTCCTTGAAAGGGGGACGAGACCGTGAAAAAATGAATAAAATGTGGTGGGGGAAATTGGCACGGGAGGAGCGACTCGAACGCCCGACACCTGGTTTTGGAGACCAGTGCTCTACCGACTGAGCTACACCCGTATCTGCGGAGAGAGAGGGATTCGAACCCCCGGTACCTCACGGTACAACGGTTTTCAAGACCGCCGCAATCGACCACTCTGCCATCTCTCCTTGTTTGCGACTGCAAAAGTAAACCTTTTTTCCAATCGGCAAAAATATATAAAAAAAAATAATCCGCTGTTTTATGATAAAAAGTGCACGAAAATTTTGATATTTAGAAAATTGTGATGAAATTAGTCCAAATAAATCATTTGATTCATTTTTTAATTAAAACTGGCCAAATGTGGGTTCTTCAGAAGGTTTTTGTACTGATTACAAATTTTACAACTGAAATTTGAATTTTTAGAAAACAGGAGCAGTTACTGGGGAATCGAAATTATTAACCAATTATTATCCTTATTAGTTATGAACAAAGCGCAATTAATTGACGCAGTCGCTGCTGAGGCAGGCGTGACCAAAGCCGATGCTAAAAAAGCCATCGAAGCTTTCGTTAAAACAACAACAGAAGCCTTAAAACAAGGTGATCGTCTGGCTCTTGTCGGATTTGGATCTTTCTCAGTTTCTGATCGTCCTGCCCGTACTGGTCGTAACCCACAAACCGGAGCAACCATTAAAATTGCCGGTAAAAAAGTAGTTAAGTTCAAAGCCGGTAATGAATTGACCGACGCTGTACAGTAACGATGACCGCCTAACGAAAAAAGGGAGCAATTGCTCCCTTTTTTTATGCCATATTCAGAGGTTTTGCATCGAATGAAGTTTCTTGTAAATGCCTCCAACCTTCAAAAGTTCATCGTGCGTACCGCGTTCGACGATCTCCCCTTCGTGAAAAACGCAGATCAGGTCTGCCTTCTTGATGGTTGATAATCTATGGGCAATGACAATGGAAGTTCGGTTCATCATCAGGTTTTCGAGTGCCTCTTGTACCAGTTTTTCTGATTCGGTATCGAGGGCAGAGGTTGCTTCGTCCAGGATCAGTATTGGAGGGTTTTTTAACACTGCTCGGGCGATGGAGATGCGTTGGCGCTGGCCACCTGATAGCTTGCCTCCACGGTCTCCGATGTTGGTCTGGTAGCCGTCTGGGGAGGCAGCGATGAAGTCGTGGGCATTGGCCACTTTTGCGGCTGCCATCACCTGCTCTATGGTGGCTGTTTCCACCCCAAACGAGATGTTGTTGAAGAAGGTGTCGTTGAAAAGAATGGGATCCTGGTTCACGTTTCCCATCAGTCCGCGCAGATCGGCGATCTTGTAGTCCCGGATGTCGATCCCGTCTACCAAGATGTTTCCTGACTGTATGTCCCAGAACCTGGGCAGAAGATCCACAAAGGTGGACTTTCCAGATCCTGACTGACCTACCAGTGCAATCGTTTTTCCTTTTCCAATGGTCAGGGAGACATTTTTCAGAACTTCGTCATCGATGTATTTGAATCTTACATTTCTGTATTCGATGGAATCTTTGAATTCCTTGACAGAAACCGCATCCGGCTTGTTGATGATGTTGTTTTCTGCCAGCATAACCTTGTCTATCCGATCCATCGAGGCAAGGCCTTTCTGAATGGCATAAAATGCAGTGGTAAAGGATTTTGCCGGATTTATGATGCTGTAGAAGAAAACAAGATAGGTAATAAATCCTTCCGGCGTCAGATTGCTGTTGTGGTTCAATACCAATCTTCCTCCATACCACAATACGATGACGATAACTCCGGTACCCAGAAATTCACTCATAGGATGTGCCAGATATCGTCTCCACATCAGGCCATTCATGATGTTGTAGTATTCGGAATTTTGTTTCTTGAAATACTCCCTGACTTTGTTTTCGGCATTGAAAGCCTTGATGATTCTTAGTCCCGAGAGTGTTTCTTCGATGGTGGAAAGCAATTCTCCCATCTTGTTTTGTCCGCGCATCGAAGGCTTTTTCAAGCTTTTGCCAACTTTCCCGATCAAATATCCGACAACCGGCAAGAGGATGAAGACGAAAAGGGTGAGTGACCAGGACATGTAGATCATAAACATCAGGGAAAAGATGATGATCATGGGCTCTTTCAGCAACATCTCCAGAGAGCTCATGATGGAGTTGTCAATTTCCTGAACGTCACCCGTCATACGGGCAATGATATCTCCTTTTCGTTCTTCCGAAAAGAATCCAATTGGGAGATGAAGTATTTTCAAATAGATCTGATTTCTGATATCCCGAACGACTCCATTGCGCAGGGGAACAAGGGCATACAGGGCAAGGTAGGTAAAGAGTACTTTCAGAAAAACCATGATGATCAGAAAGATCCCAATATAGATCAGCGCTTTTTCTGCACCGAAATTCTGGATGATGTTTCCCAGTTGGTACAGGATATTGTCTTTGATACTTCCGATTGACAAAGCCCATTCCGCTGGCTTTGCGACTATGTTTTGTGTTTTGAAAAGTACCCCTAAAACAGGTTGAATCGTGGCGAATTGAAATGCACCGAAAAGAGCTCCAAGTACGTTGAAAACAAAAGCTAGTACTACGTAACGTTTGTATGGATGGACGAAGCGTTTTAAAAGCAGGTAAAGACCTTTCACGGTAAAATATTTAGATGATTCAGGAAATTATTCCTGTGTAGTTTTGAGGGGTAATTTTTCTCAGCTCTTCCTTCAAGGTTTCGGAAATGTCTAATCCGTCTATAAACTCCTGAAGCACCCCTTTGTCAATCTTGCGGTTGACACGGGTCAGATCCTTCAACGCCTCGTAGGGGTTGGGATAGGCTTCCCTGCGGAGGATGGTCTGGATGGCTTCCGCGATGACAATCCAGTTCTCCTCCAGATCTTTGTTGATCAGCTCCTCGTTGAGCAGCAATTTTCCGAGGCCTTTCAGGGTGGATTTTACTGAGAGCAGGGTATGGGCAAATGGAACACCGACGTTGCGAAGTACGGTCGAGTCTGTCAGGTCACGCTGCAACCTCGAGATGGGCAGTTTGGCCGAAAGATGTTCGAAAAGGGCATTGGCAACACCCAGGTTTCCTTCCGAATTTTCGAAATCGATCGGATTTACCTTGTGCGGCATGGCGGAAGAGCCAATTTCCCCTTTATTGATTTTTTGTTTGAAATATCCCATCGAGACGTAACTCCAAAAATCCCTGTCAAGGTCAATCAAAATGGTATTGATTCTTTTCAGACAGTCAAAAATGGCTGCATAATTGTCGTAGTGGGCTATCTGGGTTGTCGTTTGCGAACGTTCAAGTTTCAGTGCATTTTTTACAAAATGGTTGGAAAAGACTACCCAGTCGACTGCCGGATAGGCCACGTGGTGGGCATTGAGATTGCCCGTTGCTCCTCCAAATTTGGCATAGCAAGGAATGGCAGTAAGCTGCTGCAGTTGAATCTCAAGTCGCTCGATGAAGACCCTGATCTCTTTCCCCAAGAGGGTAGGAGAGGCCGGTTGTCCGTGGGTCTTTGCCAGCATTGGGATCTCCTTCCAGGCGGCTGAGAGCTCCTTCAATTTGGCCAGCAACTCATCCATGACGGGCAGGTATACCTCCTGAATCGCCTCCTGAATGGAGCACGGCACGGCAGTATTGTTGATGTCCTGGGAGGTAAGTCCGAAGTGGATAAACTCCTTGTGAGTGGCCAGGCCGATTTCGTCAAATTTCTCCTTCAGAAAATATTCTACGGCTTTTACGTCGTGGTTGGTAATTCTTTCAATCTCCTTGATGCGGTTGGCATCTTCCAGTGAAAAGCTGTGATAGAGATTTCGGAGCTCCGTTTTTGAAGAATCCGTCAGGGGGGATAGTTGTGGCAGCGGGATCTCCGTCAGGGCAATAAAATATTCAACTTCAACAAACAGCCTGTATTTGATCAGGGCAAATTCCGAAAAATAATTACCAAGCTCGTCAACTTTGTCGCGGTAACGTCCGTCGACAGGAGAGATGGCTGTTAACATCTGCAATTCCATCAGAAATGTATTTCGATTCAGCTGCAAAAGTAACAATTTCCGCGGTGAGAAAGAAGTTCAATTTTCGCAACTCCTTTTGGGTATTCCAACTCAAACTTTCCTAAATTTGCAGATCATTGAATCCCTATGAGCAAAGTCAGGATATCTGCCATTACCTATTTGAATACCAAGCCATTCCTTTACGGAATTACCCATTCTCCACTGATGCAGGAGATCGAGCTTTCGCTGGATGTGCCCTCTGTTTGTGCCGACAAGCTGAAAGCAGGAACCGTTGACATCGGAATTATCCCGGTGGCCGAGATGGGTGAGATCGCTGGAGCAAATATTGTTACCGATTTTTGCATTTCTGCTTCGGGCAAGGTCCGGACAGTGGTGCTGGTCAGTCAGGTTCCCCTGGAAGAGATTAAAACCATTGTTTTGGATTACCAATCCAGAACCTCGGTGCAACTGGTGAAAATCCTGGCAAGGGAATATTGGCAGATCCGGCCGGAATGGAGGGACGGAGGTGTCGACTACATCCGGGAAGATATCAGGGGAACGACTGCCGGAGTGATCATTGGTGACCGTGTATTTGTCGCAGAGAAACAGTTTCCTTACGTGTACGACCTGAGTGAAGCTTGGAAAGCGCATACCGGACTGGATTTCGTATTTGCCTGTTGGGTGGCAAACAAACCGCTGGAGACCGCTTTCGTGGAAAAATTTGCAAAAGCACTGGAGGATGGAATTGTCCACATCCCTGAAGTGATCCTGGAATATCAGCAGCTTTACCCGGATTATCCGTTCGAAGCCTATTTTCGGGAGAATATCTTTTACCACCTGGATGATTCCAAGCGGGAAGGGATGGAGTTGTTTCTGGCAAAGATAAAACAAGGCTAAAGGATAAAGGCCAAAGTGAGAACGCCACTTACAACCGTTAACTCTGTCAGAGCCTGAAATATGTTGACCGTTTAAAGAGTTAAAATTAATTTTTTAAACGGTAAAAAGATGGCAAAAAGACAACAGTTTCAATTGAGCACTGAAGAAAGACGGCGAAGGACATTCA
>CAINVV010000031.1 GCA_903854235.1 uncultured Bacteroidia bacterium
ATGTCCTTCGCCGTCTTTCTTCAGTGCTCAATTGAAACTGTTGTCTTTTTGCCATCTTTTTACCGTTTAAAAAATTAATTTTAACTCTTTAAACGGTCAACATATTTCAGGCTCTGACAAAGAGATAAGATATGAGACATGAGAGATGAGATTAAAGAGGGAGAGGATTGGACTTTTGGAGGTAATCTAACTCATTACTAATAATTTATTCATCCAACATCCACTCGAATCTCTTGCAACTCATGTCTCATGTCTCATCTCTTATATCTCTTTTCATCTTGTCTTCTCTTTCCAAAACGCATCAAATTTCCACATTTTAGTTACAGGTTGAAAGTTAAATCGAATCATTTCCAACAAAAACGGATGAAATGAGATTTCGGTACTAATACTTTGATTCTCTAAGTTTTAATGACATAATTCACATTAGGTGGCGAATAACAGAATAAAAATTAGTCTATTTTTGGGTACTGATTTTTTTATAACTGAAACAATCTTAAAAAAACAAAAACATGAACGCCGGAATCGATAAATTTATGGAGGAACTGAAAACCCGTACACCGGGAGAAAATGAGTTTCACCAGGCAGTGAGAGAGGTTATTGAAACAGTTTGGGACGTATACGATGCGAATCCACGCTACAAACAGGCCAAGATTCTGGAGCGTATGGTAGAGCCCGAGCGCACCATCATGTTCCGCGTACCCTGGATGAACGATTTGGGAGAAGTAGAGATCAACAGGGGTTACCGGGTAGAATTCAACAGTACCTTAGGGCCTTACAAGGGCGGACTCAGATTTCACAAGAGTGTCAATCTTAGTATCTTGAAATTTCTCGGATTCGAACAAACCTTTAAAAACAGCCTCACGACCCTTCCAATGGGTGGTGGCAAGGGCGGCTCCGATTTCAGCGCCAAAGGCCGGAGCGACAACGAAATTATGCGTTTTTGCCAGTCTTTCATGACGGAACTTTTCCGTCACATTGGACCGAATACTGACGTTCCTGCCGGGGATATCGGGGTAGGCGGACGTGAAATTGGCTATTTATTTGGCCAATACAAGCGCATTAAAAATGAATTCACGGGAGTTTTAACTGGCAAGGGACTCGGTTGGGGTGGATCGCTGATCCGTCCGGAAGCCACCGGTTTCGGTGCCGTCTATTTTGTACAGCACATGCTGAAAGAGATGGGCAAAGAGTTGAAGGGCAAAACAGTTTCCGTCTCCGGCTTCGGCAATGTGGCTTGGGGTGCCATCACCAAAATCGATGAACTGGGAGGAAAGGTAGTCACCATCTCCGGCCCGGACGGATATATTTATGACCCTGCCGGGATTTCGGGACACAAGATTGACTACCTGCTCGACCTTCGTGCCACCAACAACGATGTGGTAGCACCTTATGCCGAAGAGTTCGGTTGCCATTTCTTCCCAAATGCCAAACCTTGGGACCAAAAAGTCGATATCGCACTGCCTTGCGCCTGTGAGAACGAACTGGACGAAGCCGATGCCAGAAAGTTGGTAGCCAATGGTTGCTTCCTGATCGGAGAGGTTTCCAACATGGGTTGTACCGCCGGTGCCGTCAACTATTTCCTTGACAACAGGATTCACTATGCACCTGGGAAAGCTGTAAATGCTGGTGGTGTAGCCGTTTCCGGACTGGAAATGTCACAAAACAGCATGCGTTATAACTGGACCAAGGAGGAGGTCGACGAAAGGCTTCACCTCATCATGCACGATATCCATGAGACCTGTCAGCGGTTTGGAAGAGACGGGGAGTACATCAATTACGTGAAGGGAGCCAATGTTGGCGGATTCGTAAAGGTCGCGGACGCAATGCTGGCGCTGGGCCTAGTATAGAGATATAAGAGATAAGATATAAGAGATAAGATATGAGATAGTCCGGGCATGATATGGGGTTTTACTTAAAGTGAACAATAAGTAAGTGGAAGGGGCCTACCTTTCGTCCATTGCAAAATGCGACAATGATCAGATCCTTCCTCCCTTTTATCTCTCATGTCTCCTATCTTATCTCTCATATCTCACCTCTTATAACTGGTCATATAACTCAGATATAACATTCCCTTAACCTAACTGACTGTCAGCTTAGTTAATTTTGTGGAAAATTAGTCTCATGTTTGTTGACAGTCATTCACACATTTATTCTGCCGATTTCAGTCTGGACCGCGACGAGGTGATTACCCGTGCGCTGGAAGCTGGTGTTGAGCGTATTGTCTTACCAAACATCGATAGTTCATCCATCAAACCCCTGCTGGATCTGACAGAAACCGTTCCAGGTCTTTTTTTTCCACTGGTAGGACTTCATCCAACTTCCATCAAGGAGGATTTTCGGAAAGAGCTTCAGATCCTGGAATATTGGTTGGGAAAGCGGAAGTTTTACGGCATTGGCGAAATTGGAATCGACCTCTTCTGGGACAAGTCCTTCCTGGCCGAGCAAACAGAGGCCTTTTCGACCCAGATAGCCTGGGCAAAAGACAGAAATTTGCCCATTGTCATTCATGTCCGGGAGTCGTTTACCGAGGTGATGGAGCAACTTAGAAAAGATTATGTACCTGAATTGAAAGGTGTCTTTCATAGTTTCACCGGGACAATGGAGGAGGCCGAACAGATCATTGAACTGGGATTTAAAATCGGAATCAACGGCATCATCACTTTCAAAAAT
>CAINVV010000032.1 GCA_903854235.1 uncultured Bacteroidia bacterium
CACTTCTAAATAAAAAAATCCCTACGAAGGTTGGCGGAGGGATTTTTTTCAGAAAAAAGTGTATTTTTGGCGGACGAAAGCGGGTTGTTAGCTCAGTTGGTTTAGAGCATTACCTTGACAGGGTAGGGGTCACTGGTTCGATTCCAGTACAACCCACAAAAAGAGGCTGACTCACAAGTTTGAGGCAGCCTCTTTTATCTTTTGCTATTTTGATGGGTTTTGATCTCCAATTTCCTTTTCAATTGCAAAAGCCAGAACCATCTGAAATGATTTTTTGAAAAAAAAATTTAAGGCCGGCAGATCGAATCATCTCAGAAAACATCTTCCCTCCCTTACTGAAAAGATATTCAACTGATCATCTCACCGCCGGCCCCAACACAAAAACTCTTTTGGGAGTCTTTAATTACTGCTTGATACCTGACTCAAATGTAGGCTACCTGTTTTTCAATAGGTAATTCGGTTTTTTAACGTAGCTTTTTTGAGGTTAATCGTTGCAGCAATAATTTTTAACATACAGTCATTCAATGCTCCCAGCTAATATATTGTTGATCATTTAGAAATTCAAATAAATGCAGTTCATTACGGGAAAATCATGAAACCTGAATCAATGGGTTTTCGTTGCAGTTTGTCTTTGACGTTGCGCTTTTCTGCAGCAGAGATCACACAGCCTATCTCCTTCAGACACTTTAAGGCTTTGAATCCTGAATCCCCTATCAGGCTTAGTTCATTCTGTCCTTCCAAATTTATTCGCGATCCTGAAACAATCATTATCTTAGCGACTGAAATGTTGATTGAAGCATGACTCAAAATATTTGATTTGAAATGATATCCAAGTTATTTTCTCCAATAAAAATGCGGAGTCTGCTCCTAAGAAACAGGATCGCCGTACCCCCGATGTGTCAGTACAGTGCCGTGGATGGGTTTGCCAGTGACTGGCATTTGGTTCATTACGGCAACAGGGCGGTTGGCGGAGCCGCATTGATCATTCAGGAAGCCACGGCTGTATGTCCGGAGGGGCGCATCACGCCGGCAGATTTGGGTCTGTATGAAGCAGGACAGGTGGAGAAATTGAAACAGATTACCACATTTATCCGTCAGCAGGGTTGTATTGCAGCCATCCAATTGGCGCATGCCGGGAGAAAGGCAAGTTGTTCCGTTCCCTGGGAAGGAGGAAAGCAACTGAACGAACAATCGGGTGGATGGAAAACGATGGCGCCCAGTGCGATCCCTTTTTCAGAAGAGGAGCGCGCTCCTCTTGCCATCGAGGAAGATGGGATACAGTCCATCATCCGTCATTTTAGGAGTGCAGCTGAACGGGCATTGCAGGCAGGGTTTCAAGTGGTTGAAATTCATGCAGCGCACGGGTACCTGATCCATCAGTTTCTTTCTCCGCTATCAAACAAGCGGGAGGACCGCTTTGGTGGCAGTTTTGAGAACAGGGTGCGGCTTTTGCTGGAAATTGTACAGGCGGTCAGGGAGGTTTGGCCTGCCGATCTCCCACTTTTCGTCAGAATTTCGGCAACAGATTGGGCAGAAGGGGGATGGAATCCCGATGAGGCTGTGAAACTTTCGGTACTCTTGAAACAACTTGACGTTGATTTAATCGATGTATCCTCTGGTGGCTTGGTTCCCAACGTTCGGATTCCGCTCGGTCCGGGATATCAGGTTCCGTTTGCCGCGCGTATCCGCAGCGAGGCAAAAATACTTACCAGTGCAGTAGGTTTGATTACGGAGGCAAAACAGGCTGAGGCCATTCTGGAGCGGGAGGAGGCTGATCTTATCCTGTTTGGAAGGGCTTTCCTGCGGGAACCGTATCTGCCACTCCAGGCTGCAGCAGTACTGGAAGAAGAGATCCCCTGGCCGCTTCAATACGTAAGGGCCAAATTAAAATAGACAACTTGATTCAGTCGCAAATTTGTTGAAATATTCACTTGTAAACCTTGAAAGAATGAAGAAAATTTTGGTGCTGATTGCCTTGTTCTCCTGGTCGCACGGTTCGTATGCCCAGCCCTTTGGTATGGGAGGAGTGAACTGGATGCAGGACGGAAACAGTTATACTTCCGTTGAGAAGTATTCCATCGTAAAAACAGAGCTGCCCAACCTGACAAAAACGGTATTGTTCGATTTGGACAAGGTTTTTCCCAAAGATGAATCCCATCCGCGGAACATCTCATCCTTTGCCTTGTCGAGGGATATGAAACAGATTTTGCTGAAGATAAACACCAAAACCCAGTACCACAAGATAACCGGCGAGGTTTGGGTGTATGATTCTGCGGCAGGTAAGATTTTTCAATTGGGGAAAACCCTGAAGCCGGAAGGACTGATGTACCCCAAGTTTTCACCGGATGGGTCGAGGGTTGCCTATGTTTACCAGGACAAATCAAACCAGAAAGTGGTTTACAACATTTACGTTGAAGAGGTAAAAACAGGGAAGATCCGGCAACTAACCTTTGACACCAGGGACCGCAGTATCAATGGTACTTTTGATTGGGTCTATTCCGAGGAGCTTTTTTGCACGGATGGATTCAGGTGGAGTGAGGACGGAACGCGCATTGCCTTCTGGAACATTGATGCCTCCAAGGTTCGCAATTATCTGATGCTGAACACAACCGACTCAACCTACTCCTATACCGTGCCTGTCGAATATCCTAAAGCCGGGGAGGATCCATCCCCCGCCAAGATCGGAGTGGTGGAGGTCGCTACTGCCAAAACAAAATGGATGAACCTCGAAGGCGATCCCCGGCAGAATTACCTGACCAAAATGGAATGGTCGGCCAAGAATGAACTGATCATTCAACAACTCAGCCGCAAACAAAATGTTTCGAAGATCCTGGTTGCAAATACCATTTCAGGCAGCAGCAAACTACTTTGGAGCGACACCGATCTGGCTTGGGTCGATCTGGAAGCAACCTGGAATACCAACAACGGCGCGGGCTGGAACTGGATTGAGGGAGGCAAGGCATTTGTTTGGGCCAGCGAAAAGGATGGTTGGCGCCATCTTTACCGGATTGGTCTGGATGGAAAGGAAAGCCTGATTACTTCGGGCGCCTTTGATGTCATTAAAATCTTCCTGATCGATGAGCCGGGCAATACCATCTACTTTGCGGCAACTCCTGAGAACGCCACGCAGCGTTACCTGTATGCCACCAAACTGGATGGTTCGGAAGCACCCAGAAGAATCACGCCTGCCGAATTTACCGGAACCAATGATTACCTGATTTCGCCAAACGGGAAATGGGGTCGCCATAGCTTTTCCAGTCATTTGTACACCCCTGCATCTGAATGGGTGGCCTTGCCTGCCCATGCACCTGTTGATCCTGCCAAAGGCATCCTAAAAAACCTAAAGGAGGACCAAATGGGCAAACAGATCTCCTTTTTCAAAGTGACTACGGAAGATGGGGTTACGTTGGACGGTTGGATCGCAAAGCCCAAAGATTTTGATGCCACCAAGAAATATCCTGTCTTTTTTTACGTTTACGGAGAGCCATGGGGATGCACTACCTTCGACAATGCCAGACTGGGCCGTTCGGGCCAGTTTGGAGGAAATATTGCAGACATGGGTTATCTCTATGTTGCAGTGGATTGCAGAGGAAGTATGGCCCCACGGGGCAGAGAATGGCGGAAATCCATCTACCGTAAAATTGGTCGTTTGAATATCCGTGACATGGCCCTGGGAGCCAAGGAGGTCCTGAAATGGAGTTTCTGCGATACCAGCAGGGTGGCTGTTCATGGCTGGAGTGGCGGTGGTTCTTCTACCCTCAACCTGATGTTTCAGTACCCTGAAATCTTCAAGACGGGCATTGCCGTTGCTGCGGTGGCAAACCAACTGGCCTACGACAATGCCTATCAGGAAAGATACATGGGAGTTCCGACGGAAACCAGGGAGGATTTCATTGCAGGTTCACCCTATACCTATGCCAAGAATCTGAAGGGTAATCTGCTTTATGTTCATGGGACCGGCGATGACAATGTGCATTATGCCAATGCCGAGAAACTGATCAATGAACTGATCAAGTACAATAAACCCTTCCAGATGATGATCTACCCGATGCGCTCCCATGGCATCTACGAAGGGGAAGGAACATCACAGCATCTGACCACGACCTGCAAGAAGTTTCTGCTAGAAAATTGTCCTCCCGGAGGAAGATAATTAACGAAAGAAAAAGCACTGCATGCGGCATTTTTAAAGCCTTGTGCAGTGCTTTTTTTACTTTATTCTTACAGTTTATTATAAATAATAGCGGGTTTGAGCTATTTTTTTGTGATTTTCACCATCACCACTCCTTGTGGCGGAACGGTGGCAGTGAGGCTGTCGACATAGAGCCCCATCTCTTTTTCGTGCCAAAGATCAAGCACGTTCTGAACGCCTGAGATATTTAATTCCTTCCAGGTGGTTGAGAGCTCTGCAGGTTCTTTGCCTCTGTTGAACAATCCAACTGCGAGGGAGCCGTCGACAAGGGTCTTGAACATCACAAAATTGTTGTCTTCCCGTTTGATGACGGCAGCGCTTTCGCCCAGCGGATCCTGGTCAACCTCGATTACCTCGGGGTTGCAAAGGACATTGAGGGTGAATTTATCCAGTTTTGACATGTCTCCGCTGTAGATCAATGGGGCCGCCATCAGGCTCCAGAGCGACATATAGGCATATTGCATTGCATCCGGCATGGAGGTCAGTTGAGGGACTCCCATTTTTGAGGCGTTGCCGATCCAACCTATCTGGATATAATCGGGATCGTTCCATTCGCCAGGCTTTGAGTTCAGTCGGTGTTCGCTGTTTTTTAGGGCTACGTCGAAGATTTTGTCGAGTTCAAATCCCAGATCTCCGGAAGTTCTCCAGCAATGCCCTCCGACCTCCCCTCCCCATTTCCAGACTTCCCCCATCCCATATTGGCAAAGGTTGAAGACGATGTCCCGATCGAGTGAATGTAGGATGTTCCCCATCTGGCGATAGGGTTTTTGCAGGGCATCCAAACTTTTATCGTTTCCTGCAATTTTGTCGTAGGAGCACCAATCGTATTTCAGAAAATCGAATCCCCAGTCGGCAAATTGTTTGGCATCCTGCTCCTCGTGCTGCCAGGCACCCGCAAATCCACCGCAGGTTAGGGTTCCCGGAGAGGTATATATGCCAGCTTTCAGTCCTTTCCCGTGGATGAAACCGGTAAGGGAGTTCATATCCGGAAAATATTTGTTCGGAAGGAGATTGCCGTTTGTATCCCTGAGCGGACCTACCCGTTTGGGGTCGTTGTTTTTTTGGGCATTCATCCAGCAATCGTCGATGTTGATGTATTGGTACCCGACATCGGCCATGCCGCTGCCTATCAAGGCATCTGCTGCCTGACGAACCATCTCGTCTGTGATCCTGTCGTAATGGGCATACCAATGGTTCCAGCCCATTGGTGGAGTCAATGCAAGCTGGTCGCCAGAGACGATTTTGAAGGCGCGTTTGGTTTTCCCATTTGAATTGATCGCCTGCAGGGTGACCAGGTATTCTCCTTTTGGAGGCGTATGTCCCGAGATGATGCCGGTTTGCGGATCAAGTGACAGCTCTTTGGGAAGTCCTTTGGCGGAGAAGGTGATCGGTCGTACACCCTGGCAAGGGATCCTGTAGAGAAACGGATGACCGGGTCTGCTGCCATAGACCTGTGGTCCATTGATCCGGGGATAAGGATGAGGGGCAGGTGTGTAGAATTCTCTCCCATCAGCAGGAGCAGACGTTCCTTCCATGATCCCGAAGGAGACGGTTGGAACCAGGATCATCGCCAGTGCGAATATATTCCTCAAAAAATTTAGGGTTAATCTATTGTTCATAGGTATTTAATTTGCTAATGTGCTAATGCAATAATGTGCTAATATTCTAATGATTAATGGGTTATAAAAAGTCGCAATGTACATTTATGATTCAGTGAGGAGGTTGAGCAAGGTGAATGAGGTGTCGCAGCCATTATTTAATATTATTTTATAGGTAAGTAGCTTGAATTTTTGTTTTTGTAAAACACGCATTTATCGGATTACTCTGTCAGTTTTTGAAGAATTTCTGCCGATACTTCTGTGATTGGGTTAAACTCCTTCCCTGTCATGTATCTCTCCAGACTGTAGAGGAGCTGTTTTGCCTCCGGCCGATGGTCCATCCCGTTGGAGAAATCTATTCCTGTAACCAGAATTTTGCCCTTACCTGTTTTTGCCTCAAAAATGAGAGCCAAGGGCCGGTTGGTAAACCAATCGTCAATCACCCGGACGATGGGCCGGATCCCGGCAGGAAAGGCGGTCAGGTTGATTGCTCCAGCGTGGCTCATGGCATCCCACCATTGCCAGTTGCTGTGATCTTCCGTGGGAAAATCTGCCAAAGCCGGATGGTTGGGATTGCAAAGTATTCCAAGAGTATGCGGTGCCTGTCCTCTTGTCCAGGCCGTATTCCAGAAGATGCTGGAGAAGCCGATCGCAACGTTGCCACCATATTCGGGTTTCAGGGATCCTTTGGGCAGAGTCAACAAGACAGAACCTCCTTTGTCGAGATAATCTCTTGTCCTTTGATCCATTCTGGTGGAGATTCTTATTCTTTCAAGGTTTGCGGGAGGCGTGTTTATTGCCGGATAGACCCAGAAATCCCAACTATTTGTGAAAAAACCAACGGTAACTTCCAATTTCAGTTTTACCGCCTGGTGAATCGATGAAAGCGGAAACGAGATCTTACCCAGGCGAATACAATTTCCAAGAGGAATATCTGTTTTTGTTAAAAGACCTGTCTGAACTGTTTTCCCGAGCTGATCCAAAATTTTCCATTCCGGGGTGCATCCTGTCATTGGGAGATCCCCGTAATGGGCGACCTCCACCGAAGCTTCAAGGGTTTCCTCGTTGGTGAAGATGCATTTCTTCAACCTGGCCAACGGAACAGTTGCGTTGCAAAATTGACTGTATTCTTTTGGCGTAATGTATCCTTTTTCTTCCCAAAAGGCATCCAACACTCCCACCAGTGCTGATCCCTGACCCGGAAAATCGTGCAGGTCGAGCAACTGGAATCCAGAAAAGCCTGGAGTTCGAAGTGCTGCTTCTATCTCCGCCTTGTAGCAGAGCGCCTGCAATTTACCGGAAGCCAGGAGAAAGCTGTCGGCCAGTTGTGCCATCCCGTGCTCCTTCAGTGTTTCCTGAAATATTTCAAAATTTTTGGCGCGGACCACTCCGGTATATTTGGTGATCTCTTTAAAATTTGGATAGACGCACCATTGGCCTATTTCGTGGCTGACAACTGGCTGTTTGAGGGAAGCGATCTTATCGGACCAGTCATAATCCGTGGATGGAGCATGTGCATTGATAATGCTTTTAACCCCTTCTCCCCAACCCTGAATCCTTGGACCGGGGGTGCTCAGGTAGTCGTTTACCTCCAGATTAGGCCATCCAGCACCTGATGTGTAAATTCTACGGTTATCATTGTTTTTCCAGTAGGAAACAAATTCCTTTAAAAAGTTGGAATGCTTTGGTCCACCGGGCTCGTTGCCATAAGCCATCATGCAAAAAGATGGATGATTGCCGTATGTTTCCACCATTCGCCGGCTCTCTTCGTAGAGGTATTTATCAAAGGGAAACCCTTCGCCAAGTTTGGTGGATTGGTTGCACCAGGAGGAACATTCCACGTGCAGGTAGAAGCCCGCTTCATCGGCGGCGGCAAAGGCTGCCTCCGGTGGACACCACGAATGGAACCGGATGTGGTTCAGCCCATGTGCACGGCAGATGCGAAAGATGCGAAGCCATTCCTTTGTGGAAGTAGGCGGAAAGCCGGTCTTCGGAAAGATGGCACATTCAAGCGTGCCTCGCAGAAAGAGCGGTTTCCCGTTGATCTGAAGTTGCCTGCCAACAGCCTTTATTTCCCGCATTCCGAAGGTGGTTTCGCGTATGTCCTGCCGGGGAGTAATCTTTTCTGTCAATGTTGCAGTTATCTTGTACAGATCAGGATGAAACTCACTCCACAGTTTGACCTCTTTTCCCATTGAAACATCCAACGCAAAAAGGTTTTCTCCAGATTTCAAAGTTAAGTCAATGGTGGTCTTGACGGTTGGTGTCAACCCTGAAATAATCAAGGCCAAATTGACCGCTACAGGTTTCCCGGTAGGATTGATGACCTTGATTTCTGCCGAAATCTTATGGTTTCCAATATCCGGTGAAACCTTCAAATTCCCAATGTGTATGGCCTCCCTTGCCTCCAGAAATAGTTGTCCTACTATGCCGTTCCAGTTGGTTTGGGTATGATCGGAGATGCTGTGCGAATTAACACCAGGGTCGATATCTTTGATTCGGTTGTCGACACGGAGCGTCAGCGTATGGGTTCCAGGTGACAGTTCATTTGTCAGTGGGTAAAGATGTGGGGTTCCAAGAGAATTTCTCATCCCTGCTTCCACTCCATCCACCCAAAGGCGGCTTTCCCAATGGCATCGTTCCAGGAACAGCATAATGTCTTTATTTTTCCAATTGGCCGGAATGGTTACCACTCTCTGGTACCAGGCGGCACCTTGGTAATGTTTCAGTGATTGAAGCCAGAAGGGAATTTTCAGGTTACCTGGTTCACGGTATTTGGCATATTCCGCATTTTTGAAGTAGGAACTGTCGACAATCTGACCGGTCCATTTGGTTTGCAGGGTGATAGCATCCCCTTTGTCATTGGTCGACATGGAACCAGGAAGGGAGACAAAATCGGGGAGTGAAGTATCGAACCATTTTTCTGAAATGCCTTTGTCTCCAGGATCTATCGAGAATTTCCAGGTTCCGGCCAGGTCTATTTTTTGCTGGCCAAAGGAAGAGAATCTTACTACTGTGAGAAAAATGATTGGAAGGAGAAGTAATCTACAGTTTATCATTTGTTCGGAATTTGTTTTTCAATTACCAAATGGAAAAGTCACCTGATCCAATCCGGTTGGTGTGAACATTCAGTTATGGCTACTTCATCAGTCAGATGCGGGCATTTATTTCAGAATCAATTATTTGATTTTTCAATCTCCTCCAGGCTCTTGCCCTTTGTTTCCGGGAGTGTTTTCAAGATGTACCAGAAGCCGGAGAAACAGATCAGGGCATAGAGCCAGAACGTACCGCTTGCATGGAACATTTTATTCAGGATCGGGAAAGTATAGGTTAGGATAAAGCAGGCTATCCAAAGCGATGTGGTAGCTAGAGCCATGGCTGTTCCGCGGATGCTGTTGGGAAAGATCTCTGACAGAACGACCCAGGTAATTGGTCCAAGGGTCATGGCGAAGGTAGCGATGGAAACCATTACCAGCACCAGGATGGCTACTCCCTTCAATTCGAAAAAGTAGCTGGCTCCCAACAGAAAATAGGCAATGGCGAGTCCGAAAGATCCCAACAGCATCAGTTTGCGACGGCCCCAGCTGTCGACCATCCGCATAGCTACCAGGGTAAAGATAAGGTTTACACTTCCGGTGATGACGATGTTGAAAAGCATATCGTTGACGGAATAACCCGCGGAAGTGAAAATTTCTTCCGCATAATTAAAGATTACATTGATGCCGCACCATTGCTGAAAGATGGCCAGGATGACCCCAAGAATCAATATTGGACGGACTTTTGAGGAGGAAAGGGTCTTCCAGTCGACTCTTGATTGATGACCCTGAAGTGTTTCAGCGATCTCTTTTTGTGCGTCGGCTGCATATTTCTCCCCGCCGATACGTTGTAAGATGGCAGCAGCTCCGCTCCAGTTTCCGGCTTTCGCCAGAAAACGTGGACTCTCGGGAATAAAAAAGGAGAGTAACAGAAAGGTTAGTGCCGGGAAAGTCCCTGCCCAAAACATCCATCGCCAGCCGGTCTGACCGTTCCAGGAGTGAAGGATCAGCTGATCGGAGGCCCCTGATGGGACTTTCTCTGCGATCAGATAGTTGACGATTTGAGCGGCAAGTATTCCAACCACGATGGTGAGCTGATTGATGGAGACCAGCCTTCCCCGCAAGGAGGCCGGCGAAATTTCGGCGATGTACATGGGTGAAACAGCGGAAGCCAATCCGATGCCCAATCCTCCCACCAATCTGAAAGAGATGAACAGGGAGAAGGAATTGAATGCTCCCGTACCAATGGCAGCGACAGTAAACAGGGCCGCAGAAAGGATCAATGGAAGCTTGCGACCAAACCGGTCGGTCAGGTAACCAGAAATTAGCGCACCAAACAGACAGCCGATCAGGGCACTGCCCATGGCCCATCCCTGAAGTTGAGGGGAGTTAGTCAGGTCGAAAAAACGTTCATAAAAAGGTTTTGCCCCTCCGATCACGACGAAATCGTATCCAAAAAGGAGTCCACCCATTGCAGAAATGAGGGTGATGCCCACAATGAAAGTCCTGTTGAGATCGTTTTTCACAAGTTTTGGTTTTATGGGTAATTCATCAGATGACGATACCGGAAGATCGGAGGAGCAGATAAATCTCCGTATGAAAATAGGAATAATATTTTTATTTCTTTTGCTTTCGATTTTCTTCATCCAATGCATGGAATCCTGAATCAACGGTGGGGATGGCTTTTTTGCAGTTGCACAACAACTTTGGATCCAAAAATCAGGAACGTTTGATCACTTTCGTGGAAAATTTCCCACCCTCAATTCCGTTGGCAGTCGAAATCCGCAATGGCAAATGGTTGGAGGATCCGACCTTTTCGTCAGAAATATTTCAGCTTTTTGAAAGGCACAGGATCACCAACGTTTTGGTGGATACGGCCGGCAGGCGCGATCTGCTGCACATGCGGCTGACGAACCCTGCCGTTTTCATTCGGTATGTCGGGGCCAACGATCCAATGATGGACCGGAGGCGGCTCGATGGCTGGATGGAGCGTCTCAAGCTTTGGGTCGGACTGAAATTGCTGGAAGTCAATTTTTTTGTGCACCAGAATCTGGAAATGGAATCCCCTGTTCTAGCAGCTTATTTCATTGAACGATTGAATCATGAATTCGGACTGGGGTTGAATCCGCCAAAGTTGCTTTTCTGATGTAGATGCTGCGTTAAACCGGGTTCCTCAAAATATTCAAACAACACTGTTATCTTTGAATGATGATCAAAAAACCTTTTTATCCATGAAAAAAATATTCATGCTGGCTGTTTGGCTGACAGTCACCATCTCCCTTTCAGCCCAGTTCATAGATCCTTCCAATTACAAGGCTCCGGTAAAAGTTGCCTGCATTGGAAACAGCATCACTTTTGGTTCAGGGATACCGGATCGTCCGAAGGACTCCTATCCGGCACAGCTTGGCAGAATGCTTGGCGAAAAGTGGATGGTCCGGAATTTTGGTGTCGGAGGGCGGACAATGCTGAAAAAAGGGGATTTCCCCTATTGGAAGGAGGAGGCCTGGGCCGAAGCGAAGGCCTTTTTGCCGGA
>CAINVV010000033.1 GCA_903854235.1 uncultured Bacteroidia bacterium
ATATACGTAACATTAACAGGTGAAGTTGTCGTATTGACCAACGTCTCGGCCGGATCATTCGTGCCGCTGGAAGCAGCATTGCTGATACCCGCAACCACGGCACGGCTCCAGGAGAATGTGGCCCCTGCGGTGGAACTCGTAGGAAAATAACTAAAGACTGTTCCAGAACAAATTGCCGGCGGCGACAAAAGACTGGTCAGTATTGGTGTTGGATTAACGGTCACCAGAACATTTTGAGAACTGCTACAACCATTCGCTGCAACCGTATAAAGATAGGTTACTGTCACAGGCGAGATACCCGTGTTTATCAATGTTTCATTCGGATTTCCGGTACCACTGGCTGCAACATTGCTGATACTGGCGACAGCGGCCCTGCTCCAGGAAAAAGTAGCTCCGCTTGTGGCACTGGTTGGATTATAAGTAAGAAGTGTTCCACTACAGATAGCAGGAGGAGCCAAGGAACTGCTCAGCACCGGGGCTGGATTGACTTTCACAACCACGTTGAAAGTACTGCTGCAGCCTCCAGCGTTCAAGGTATAAACATAGGTTACTGCTACCTGAGCACTGGTGATATTGTTAAGCGTCTCGTTCGGATTGTCAGTACCGGAGGCAGAAACATTACTAATACCAGAAACCACGGCCCGGCTCCAGTTAAAGGTCGTTCCCGGAGTAGTACTTGTCGGAATGTATATAAATGAACTTCCGCTGCAAATCGCTGGAGGAATCAAACTACTCGTTAGAACAGCCGTAGGGTTTACTGCAACAACTACATGGTAGATCGTAGGATTGGTACATCCATTGGCACTTAAAGTATAGTCGTAAGTTGCATTGACAGGCGATGCGGTAGAATTATTTAAAGGTTCATTTGGATTCCCAAATCCACTCGAGGCGGAATTCGTGATCCCTACAACTACGGCCCTACTCCAGCCAAAAGCCGTCCCTGCAGTCGAACTGGTTGGTGTATAACTGAATGAAGAACCGGTGCAAATAGCAGGGGGTGCCAATAAACTGGTTAAAGTTGGGGATGGATTGACCGTTACGGTCACATTTTGTGAATTACTGCACCCGTTGGCACCAATCGTGTAAACATAGGTAACCACCACAGGCGTGATACTCGTGCTGATCAGGGTCTCATTTGGATTACCCAACCCACTTGAGGCAGCATTGCTGATGCCTGAAACAGCTGCCCTACTCCACCCAAAGGTAGCTCCGGTGGTAACACTTGCAGGAGCATAGCTGAAAACCGTACCGCTGCAGATAGCCGAAGGAGTCAGTGTGGTACTCAAAACCGGCGTTGGATTGACAACTACTGAAACATTCTGAACATTGCTGCAACCATTTGCAACCAAGGTGTAAACATAGGTTACTGTAACAGGAGAACTGGTAATATTGACCAGGGTTTCGTTCGGATTGTCCGTACCACTGGATGCAACATTGCTAATTCCTGAGACTGCTGCCCGACTCCAGTTAAAAACAGTACCTGCCGTCGCACTGGAAGGTGCATAGCTAAAGGTGGTTCCACTGCAAATAGCCGGAGGAGTTAAACTTATATTTAGGACTGGGGATGGATTTACAGTAACCGTTACAGGGATGGAAGAACTGGAACATCCATTGGCAGTGACGGTATAGATATACGTCACCACGACTGGATTGGTGGAGGTATTGATCAGCGTTTCGTTCGGATTCCCTGATCCGCCAGCAGGAGGATTACTGATCCCGATGACGGTAGCCCGGGTCCAGGCAAAGGAAGCACCAGCGGAGGAACTCGTTGGCGCATAACTAAATGATGCACCACTGCATATTCCGGGAGGATTCAAAATACTGGTAAGAGCCGGCGACGGATTGACCGTTACTATGACATTCTGATTTTTGCTGCAACCGTTTGCAGTTAATGTATATACATAGGTAACATTAACTGGTAAAGAGGTCGTATTGACAAGTATTTCATTTGGATTATCCGAACCAGCAGAGGCTGCATTGCTTATCCCGGCAACGGCAGAACGTACCCAGGTAAAGTTAGTTCCGACTGTAGCACTGGTTGGCGCGTAACTAAATGAAGTTCCGCTGCAAATGGCCGGAGGGTTCAAACCACTGGTCAATGAGGGAACCGGATTAACTACTACCACAACACTGTATCCCAACGGGTTGGCACAACCATTTGCACTCAGCGTAAAACCATAGGATGCATTAACCGGAGCTGAAGTAGTATTATTCAAAATTTCATTTGGATCGCCCAAACCACTCGAAGCGGCATTACTGAGGCCCGCTGATAGTGCCCTGCTCCAGGAGAAGGAGGTTCCTGCTGTTCCGCTTGTCGGACTATAATTAAAAGTACTGCCGCTGCAGATGGAAGGAGGCGCCAATAGGCTCGTTAGCGTTGGTGTTGGATTGACAGTTACTGCTACGTTATAGGTGGTTGGATTGCTGCAACCATTGGCTGAGACGGAATATACGTAGGTTACCACCACTGGCAATGCACTGGTACTGAACAATGCTTCATTCGGATTCCCTGAACCGCTGGCAGATCCATTGCTGATACCTGCCACAACAGCCCGGCTCCATCCAAACGAAGCTCCAGCCGTCAAACTGGTGGGATTGTAACCGAATACCCCCCCACTGCAAATCGCAGGTGGCGTCAAAGTACTACTCAGCGTTGGTGTTGGATTGACTACTACCCCTACGTTGGCCGTACTGGTACATCCAGAAGCATTTAAGGTATAAACATAGGTCACTGTAACCGGAGAGGAAGTGGTATTCAACAGAACTTCATTTGGATTATCTGTTCCGTTGGCTAAGGCATTGCTGATACCAGGAACTGCTGCCCGGGTCCAGGCGAAGGTTGTACCCACCGTTGAACTGGTTGGGGAATAACTGAAGGCTGTTCCACTGCACACCGCGGAAGGAGTCACACTACTTGTCAAGGCAGGAGCAGGATTTACGGCAACAACCACCCCATAGGTGGTTGGATTGGTGCATCCGTTGGCACTTAAAGTATAGACATACGTGGCATTCACAGGAGCCGCTGTTGAATTGGTCAAGGGCTCGTTTGGATTTCCGGTGCCGCTTGCCGGTCCGTTGGTGATCCCGGGAACAGTTGCCCGGGTCCACGCATAATTGACCCCTGATGTCGAACTATTGGGGGTATAACTAAAGAATGCATTGTTGCATATCGCAGACGGAGCCAAAGTACTGGTCAAGGAAGGTGCTGGATTTACCGTCACCACCACGCTGAAATTGGTGGGATTGTTACAACCGTTTGCAGACACTGAATAGATGTAGGTAACGTTGACAGGAACCGCCCCTGTATTGACAAGCGTCTCGTTCGGATTGCCCGCTCCACTGGCAGATGGATTGCTGATGCCAGCCACTGTTGCCCTACTCCAGGCAAAAGTCGCACCAGCAGTTCCACTTGTTGGCGAATAACTAAAGGGAGTTCCACTGCAAATATCAGGAGGTGCCAGCAAACTACTCAAGGTAGGAGTAGGATTGACTACCACCGTCACATTGTAAGAATTGCTGCAACCGTTGGCAACCAGCGTGTAGGCATAAACAACACTGACTGGAGAAGCAGTGGTATTGACAAGAATCTCATTCGGATTATCCGTACCCGCCCCGGCAACATTGCTGATGCCGGCAACCACTGCCCGGCTCCAGTTAAAGATCGTACTGGTGGTAGAACTGGTCGGCATGTAACTAAAGGCTGTGCCACTACAGATAGCCGCCGGATTCAAGGTACTCGTAAGTTGAGGAGTGGGATTGACGATCACCTTCACATTAAAAAGCGAAGGATTGGTGCACCCATTGGCAGTCAGCGAATAGGCATAGGTAACTGTAATGGGCGCTGTAGTGGTATTGTTTAATGGCTCATTGGGATTAAAGGATCCGCTTGCAGCCGGATTTAAAATCCCTCCTATCGCAGCCCTGGACCATGAAAAAGTAGTTCCGGCTGTGGCACTGGTAGGCGTATAACTGAAAAATGCATTGCTGCAAATGGCGGGAGGATTTAAAACACTGGATAGCGTTGGCAAGGGATGAACTGTTAAAATAGCCCACCCATCCCAAATCCCATCAACCCGACACCTGAACCAATGTCCAGACATCGCAACAGTTGCAGAAGGAATCGTGAGCGTCTGCAAGAAATCAGCCCTAGGCAACCACGTTGCACCGGCATCGGTGCTCTCCCACCACTGATAGGAAACCAGACCGGCTGTAGCGGTAAAAGTGGCCGGAGATCCAGCGCAAACAGTCAGATCAACAGGTGCTGGAAATGGATTGATTGGGGATATGGAAGAAATGAATTCAGATTCACCCGGATTTCTATCCGCAACAAAAAGATTGTTTATATTCGATGAATTTCCGAAAACTGCATCTGAAAATTTGGCATAACCCGACGAACCCGCCCCCTGAGAGAAAACAGACAACAACAGCAAAATAGTGGTTCCCAATATCTTACAAGCAGATAATACATTAAGGGAGGCATTCTTCAATACTTTTAGCTCAACCATATATGAGGTAGGTTCATTATATTTAGTATGCAAACTCCTAAATCGGCAAAATGCTATTCTTTCAAGGAGTGCACTGTTATTGTTAATACCCTTTTATGTTACAAAGTTACCCCGATTTGCAAAAAAAATTCAATCCTTATTTAAGATAACATTCGAATGACAAAAATGTTACCCTTTCAGACCAAAAATAAAACATCATCGCGGAGAAGACCAACATAGTGATTCCTCCCCAAACTTCATCAGGGCTACTTTCAAGCACGAAATATATAAATAATATCCATTCAATTGTTGAAAACCTGTTGAAAACTTGTTAACAACCTTGCAAAATTAAAAAAGAACAACCTGTTGGCAACCTTAACCAAATTAATCTGACACTCTATACCCGATGGGTTATCCATTCGACTGTTTTTTCGGTTAAATTTGATCAAAAAAGAATTGAACATCAACAAGACCATCCTGGGCATTGATCCCGGAACAAATATCATGGGGTACGGAGTTATCCGCATCGACGACAACAAGGTGAACATTGTCGCCCTGGGGGTGGTGAAAACTTCTGGATTTATCGGGCATTACCAAAAACTCAGCCACATTTTCAACAGGACACTCTACCTGGTCGATGAATACAAACCGGATGAAACCGCCCTGGAGGCGCCCTTCTTTGGCAAAAATATCCAGTCGATGCTGAAACTTGGCAGGGCACAAGGGGTTGCCATGGCCGCTTCCCTCTACCGAAATGTGCCCATCTTTGAATACGCCCCACTTCGCATCAAACAGGCCATCACCGGAAACGGAGCCTCCTCCAAGGAACAGGTGGCCTATTTCCTCAAACAAATGTTTGGAATGACCATCATGCCCTCCGATCTGGATGCCACCGACGGTCTGGCCGCCGCCGTTTGTCACTACCTTCAGATGAAGAACCCCATCTCTGAAAAAGGACCAAAAAACTGGGAAGATTTCGTAAAGAAAAACCCAGACCGTGTGAAGTGAGGCGGACGACTGGGAGGACGGGAGGACTGTAAGACTAGGGGACTGGGGGACCTGAGAAAAGTGAAAAAATAAAAGTGAAGAACGAAGAGTGAAGAGTTAAGAGATGAGGGTTGGGCCAGTAGAGACGCGGTATACCGCGTCTTGCATCTTTTTTGACCGAGGTGATTATATTGCAGTAATGCAAGCCGCATAGCGGAGGTATTTTGGTAGAAGAGCGAATGATCAAAGACCACCGTCCGCGATAGCCCATGAAAAAAGAACCAAGGATGGGATCGGACGGAAAGGAGAAAAAGTTGCACATTGAAAAATATGCGGGATAATGATAAATTCAATGGAGTAGGATAACTGGCAAGAGGTAAAAGAAATTCAGGTTTAACCCTTTCATGCAGATCATCATTCAACCGGCAAAATGAAACTTCAACTGTCAACAGAAATGAGACTAAACAGCTGCGGCAATCAACTTCGCAGTAGCGGCAAACTCCGCCTGAGAAAACTGCAACTTGGGCCTGGAAAAATCAATATCTTTTTCACTGTTCAATGGTACCAGATGGATGTGTGCATGCGGAACTTCCAGCCCTAAAACGGCAACACCCACCCTTTTGCAAGGTATGACTGCCCCAATGGCAAGTGCCACTTTTCTGGCAAAATCCATCAGTCCGGCATAGGTTCCTTCATCCAGATCAAATAAATAGTCTACCTCTTTTTTGGGAATGACCAGCACGTGCCCCCTGGTCAAAGGAAAAATATCTAAAAAAGCTAAATAATCAGCATTCTCAGCGACTTTATAGGAAGGAATCTCTCCTGCTGCTATTTTGGAAAAAATGGAGGCCATGGCGTAGTGATTTATTGTCCCAGTTCAATGTTGATGATTTCAAATGGAATCACCCCTGAAGGAACCTGTATCTCCACCACATCCCCGATCTTTTTGCCCAGCAACCCCTTGGCAATGGGAGTACTAACACTGATCTTAGCCATTTTGAGATCCGATTCGTGGTCAGAAACGATCGTGTAAACCATCACCGCATTGTTTTTTACATTCTTGATGGTCACCTTGTTCATGATCTGTACCACATCCGTCTCAATCTTGGATTGGTCAATGATTCGGGCATTGGCAATCTGATCCTGCAAAACAGCAATCTTCGCTTCAAGCATACCTTGTGCATCCTTGGCCGCATCGTACTCCGCATTTTCAGAGATATCCCCTTTTTCAATGGCTTCACCAATCAATTTGGAGATGGCTGGTCTTTCAATGTTGAGCATCCGATCAAGGTCTCCTTTCAGCTTTTTCAAACCTTCGGCAGAGATATAAGTAGCTTTGGTCATTCTAGTTGTCTTTTTCAGATATTATACATAAAAACAGAAGAACTCCAAACCTCGGAGCTCTTCCCTATATTCGATATCTCACAAATGTAAAAATATTCTTTTTTAATTTACAAATTGAGACACAATTTTTTTCAATCCCTCACAAATATTTTCGAAATTTACACCATTCCGGAACCAATTACAGTCCTTCAGGTTACGATTGCCGAAACCTTCATCCAATTTATTATTTTTACACCATGGAAAATCAAGATAACCCTTCAATGAAGCTGAAAACCAGAACTCTTTCGACGACTTTATTCCTGTCGTTAATAATTGGCTTACTCGCTTGCTCAAGCAACCAAAATAACTTTGTCCCTTACGTTAAAGTGGATCAATACATCTCACTGGTCAATTACAACAACCTGCTGATCCCAGGCAACTCCATGACTTTCCCCGGAGTTGGATATGCCGGGGTGATTGTCATTTGCGTAAGCGACCAGAACTATTATGCCTACGATGCCTGCTGTCCGCTGGAAGGTACCACTACCAGCATCGTTGAGACCAATCCCGGCAAAACAGGGATCATCCAAAGCAGCAACCCCATCGCCATCTGCAAGGTTTGCGGCTCACAATACATTCTCTACAACGGCGGCTATCCCGTAAAGGGACCCTCCACCCGCAACCTGAAACAGTATGCAGTTACGGTGCTGGATAACAGGATCTGGATACATAATTGAGATATAAGATATAAGATATAAGATATAAGATATAAGATATAAGATATAAGATATGAGAGATGAGAGATAAGATGCCTCCTGTCTCATATCTCATATCTTATCTCTTATATCTCTTTTTAGTACCGGTAATGCTCCGCCTTGTAAGGCCCCTCTTTCGGAATTCCTAAATATTCAGACTGATCCGGTGTAAGGGTGGTAAGCTTAACCCCCAATTGGGCAAGGTGAAGTCTGGCAACTTCCTCATCCAGACGCTTGGGAAGCCTGTAAACGCCAATCTCATAACTGTTGTTCCACAACTCCAGCTGCGCAAGCGTCTGATTGGTAAAAGAGTTGCTCATCACAAAGGAGGGATGTCCGGTTGCACATCCAAGGTTCACCAACCGACCTTCCGCAAGCAGGAAAATGGCTTGGCCGTCTGGGTACAAATACTTGTCTACTTGTGGCTTGATGTTTATTTTCTGAATCCCCGGCCATTTTTCCAACCGGCTTACCTGAATCTCATTATCGAAATGTCCGATGTTGCAGACAATCGCCTGATCTGGCATCGCAGCTAGATGCTCCGCAGTGATAATATCCTTGTTTCCTGTGGTGGTGACAAAAATATTGCACTCCCCAACCACCTCTTCGATCGTTGTGACCTGGAAGCCTTCCATGGCAGCCTGAAGTGCACAAATCGGATCGATTTCTGTCACAATTACCCGTGCTCCATAAGTTCTCATGGAATGGGCACACCCTTTGCCTACGTCGCCGTAACCGCAAACCAACACGACTTTACCCGCAATCATAACATCTGTGGCTCTTTTGATTCCATCGGCAAGGGATTCGCGGCATCCGTAGAGGTTGTCAAATTTTGATTTGGTCACGGAGTCATTTACATTGATGGCAGGAAACATCAGTTCTCCCCGCTCCAGCATCTGGTAGAGCCGGTGCACACCGGTGGTAGTCTCCTCGGAGACCCCTTTGATCTCTTTAATGGCATTGCTCCAGCGCAAGGGAGTCTCTTTCAGTATCTTCTTCAAGGCGAGGTAAAGTTGTTTCTCGTCCTCTCCTTCTGTCGCATTATCGAGTATGGCCGGATTCTTTTCTGCCGTGAAACCAATGTGAACCATCATCGTGGCATCCCCACCGTCGTCGACAATCATCTGAGGACCCAATCCTCCTCCAAAGTCAAGCGCACGGTCCGTGCACCACCAATAAGCTTCGAGACTCTCACCCTTCCAGGCAAAAACCGGAATTCCGGCTGCTGCGATGGCAGCTGCTGCATGGTCCTGGGTGGAAAAAATATTGCAGGAGGCCCACCTGACATTGGCGCCAAGATGGGTCAGTGTTTCAATCAGCACGGCCGTCTGGATGGTCATGTGCAGGGAGCCCATGATCCGCACCCCACTCAACGGCTTTTCAATTCCATATTTTGCACGCAGGGACATCAATCCCGGCATCTCTTTTTCCGCAATCTCGATCTCTTTGCGTCCGAAAGCCGCCAGAGCGATGTCCTGTACCTTGTAATCGTTCATTTTATGAGGATTTGAATCAACATTGTTGATCAGTTTTTAATATTCAAATTTGGTCTGCTAATATAGTCAATGTTCTTGTTTTATCCTTTTCTAGTTGCTCCCTGAGCCTGTCTATACCATCAAATTTCACTTCATCGCGGATCCGATCCACAAATCGCACGGCAATATCGCTGCCGTAAATATCTTCCGAAAAACCAAAAATATTTACTTCGATACTCCTGTGATCCACATTGCTGTTCACGGTAGGGCGGGTACCCACATTCAGCATTCCCTGGTATCTCACTCCCTCTACCTCCACAATAACTGCATATACTCCGTTGGCAGGCACCATCTTATGGCTGTCATCAGGCAGTATATTGGCTGTTGGAAAACCAAGTTCCCTTCCCAGCCGCCTGCCCTCCACGACCTGGCCTTTCAACAGATATTCGTAACCAAGAAAATCATTGGCCTTGCCAATGTCACCCACCGCGAGGGCTTGACGGATTTTAGTGGAGCTCACGGTCACATTCTCTACCAGCAACGGACTCAGTTGCTCGACTTCAAATCCATACATTTGCCCCAATTGCTGCAAAGACTGAAAATCACCCTTCCGGTCGTGACCAAATTTGTGGTCGTATCCGGTTACCAGTTTGATGATGTGCATCCTGTCGACAAGGAGCTCCTTCACAAAATCTGTATGCGAAAGCAAGGCAAAATCTTTGGTAAATGGATAGATGACCAGATGGTCCAGCCCTAGCTCTTCCAGCAGTTCGATCTTCTCCTCCAGGGTTGAAAGCAGCCGGATGGTATCCTCCTCCGGGGTAACCACCATCCTCGGATGCGGGAAAAAGGTAAAGGCAACTGACTCACCACCTGTTTCACGAGTAATCCGCCTAAGCTCATCAATTACTTCCCGGTGTCCGAGATGGACGCCGTCAAAAGTCCCGATCGTCAACACCGGGCCTACTGCTTTGAAATTATCTAATCCGTAATGTAGCTGCACGTAAATAAAATAAAATGCAAAAATAATCAAAAATGCCACCCCGTTTTCGCATTTTTCACTTTATACTGCGCTCTTTCCGTTTTAGCTTCATTTATTGGCTACTAATTTTTATTTTTGTTCTTTCTTCGCTACCCTGCCGGGAAGCTATACTTGAGAAATTTGTTTGCTTACCATCCAACTAAAAAAAGGAAAAAATGAACCGAATCCTTGCATTGCTGGCAATTGTCCTACTTACCGTCTCCTGCGGAAAAAAATACAACTACACCATATCAGGAAAAATTGAAGGCGGCGCGGGCAAAACCGTCTATTTAAACCTGCTGCTCACCTCTTCGCAAAAGACCATAGACTCTGCAAAAATGGATCAGGCAGGCGAATTTAACCTGAAAGGGAAGGTTAGTAACCCAACCTTTTTCCTGCTGAAATTATCCGAAGGAAATTTTGCCACCCTGCTGCTCGACTCCACGGAACATGCGACCATTACGGGCTCCTACAAACATTTCGCCTCAGACTATACCGTGGGCGGTTCTGATAATTCATCAAAGGTTCGCGAACTTACCTTCGGCTATGCCAGGGCAAAAGCCAAGATGGATTCGATTCGTCTGCTTTACAACAAACACCAGTACGATGCAGGATCCCAAAGCGAACTGGAACGGATGAACAAGGAATATCTCAAAATTGCAGGTGACTATTCCATTTACGTAAATGACTTCGTCAAGCGAAATCCCTTTTCCATGGCCAGCGTCTATGCCCTGTATCAAAAATGGGACGAAAATAATTACGTAGCCAACGACTTTCAGTCCATGAAGACGGCAGCCTCCGCCCTGAATGCCGTCTATCCCAAAAATGATCAGGTCAAAGCTCTTTATTCCAATGCAACGGACCTCTTAAAGCGCCAAAAAAACGCCAATTTTAATACCCTGATGAATGAGAAGGCCATCAACTCTCCTGATGTCAAACTTCCGGATCCTTCCGGCATTACACAAACCCTTTGGTCGTTGCACGGTAAATACGTGCTGTTGCACTTCTGGTCCGCCAAAGACCGTACCTGCCGGATTCAGAATCAGGTCTTGACGGAACTCTATGCCAAATACAAGCACAAAGGCTTCGAAATATATATGGTCAGTGTCGACGATGACAAATCTGTCTGGACCGCCGCCATCGCCGAAGACCATCTTACCTGGATCAACGTGGGAGACATGAAAGGAAGTATTCCCGCTTTGATCAGTTTCAACATTCACTCCATTCCGTACAATTACCTGCTTGACAAGCAAGGAAATATCGTAGCTCAAAACCTGGTAGGTCCTGCCCTCAATGCCACGCTGGCAAAAATGCTCTGATGAAGTCATTTTGGAATTTCAATTTTTGATTTTGGAAGAAGGACCATCGAAATATTTCGTTTTTTAAAAGCTATTGCCATCATCCAATGGCCCATGTCAGTTCATTGTCACGAAAACCGTTCCCAGAATTCACCAGGAAAATCCTTCAAAACGGTCCATTTTAAAATTGGCCTTGCGAAATTATGATTTACCTCTATCTTTGTCGCGAATATTGGTTGCAAAGATCTGTCACAAAAATTGACTGTGGTTATCGGAAAAAAAATCTACTTTGTCTCTGACCTGCATCTCGGAGCTCCGGCCTTGATCAACAATAGGGAACGTGAGTTACTCTTTGTCGACTGGCTCCAATCAATCAGAAAGGATGCTTCCATGCTCTTTCTGATGGGAGATTATTTCGATTTTTGGTTCGAATACAGGAAGGCAGTACCAAAGGGGTTCGTAAGGTCTCTAGGAGTGTTGGCAGACATCTGCGACAGCGGTATTCCGGTTCACTTTTTTACGGGAAACCACGACATTTGGGCCTTTGACTATCTGACGGAAGAGGTTGGGATGATCGTTCACAGGGCACCTGTTACCATGGAACTTCTCGGCAAGAAATTTTTTCTGTCGCACGGAGACGATTTGGGGAAAAAGGATTTCGGCTATCAACTGATCAAAAACTTTTTTCACAACCGGATTGCCCAATGGGCGTTTGCTAAAATTCACCCGGATCTCTCCTTCCGGATGGCGCACTTTTGGTCCAAAAAAAGCCGCCTCTCATACAAAAACGGAGATAAGGGGATGAAGGAACTGGAAGCTGAAGAGCAGTACATTTATGCAAAAAGCGTTGTTGCCAATGAGCATTTTGACTATTTCGTCTTTGGACACCGCCACATCATCCTGGATACACCCGTCTCCGCAAACTCGCGTCTGATTATCCTTGGCGACTGGATCAAAAAATTCAGCTACGGTGTTTTCGACGGGATCCATTTCAGCATTGAAACAATTGACGACAAAAAGATAAAAGAACATCGAATAACAATTTAATTATGAGCAAAGAGATTTATACCGTTATCGTGGGAACAGGGTCCTACATCCCTCCTACCGTAATACCCAATAGCTTCTTTTTGGACAAGGAATTTTTTGATCCTTCCACTGGGAAAAAATTTGAGACTCCCAACGAAGAGATCATCCGAAAATTCAATGAGATCACCAACATCGAAGAACGCCGCTACGCGGAGCCAGACCAGGCAACCAGCCACCTGGCAACGTTTGCTTCCGAAGATGCCATCACCTCCTCAAATTTTGACAGGGAGAAATTGGAATTCATCATTGCAGCACACAACTTTGGGGACATCTATCCGGAAACCTACCGCTCGGAGCAGGTTCCTGCCATTGCCAACCGGGTAAAACTGGGACTGGGCATCAAAAACACCAACGTCCTGACCCACGATGTCAACGCCGGATGTCCGGGCTGGACCACCGCCATGATCGTGGCCAACGCTTACATCAAAAGCGGTATGTTCAAATGTGGACTGGTAGTGGGATCAGACCTTAATTCAAGGGTCTCCGATCCCTACGACCGCGACCGGATGATCTTTTCAGACGGTTCCGGAGCAGTCATCGTACAAGCGGTAGAAAGCGAAACCCCGGTTGGCATCCTTTCCCAGGCCAGCCGGTCAGACAATGATCCGGTGATGCTGAAAATGGGCGTATCCCTGAATCCCAACTACCACGGAACAGAATTGAACATCCGGATGGCAGGCCACAAGGTCTATGCCTACGCCCTCAGTGCCGTGCCCGGAGTCGTAAAGGAGAGCCTCGACAAGGCAGGCCTTCACCTGACAGACATCAAAAAAGTGCTGATCCACCAGGCCAACGAAAAGATGGACGAGGCGATCCTACAACGCGTATTTAAACTTTACGGCATCAAGGAGTTCAATCCGGACGTCATGCCAATGACCATTCGGACCCTCGGAAACTCCTCCACCGCAACGG
>CAINVV010000034.1 GCA_903854235.1 uncultured Bacteroidia bacterium
AGGCTGTGTCACATTGGTTACAGGCATCACAAATCCTGTAGTAAAACTTGTCAATGGTGGCGTGATTCACTGTCGGGGAATAATCCACGATTCCGTTCCTTTGCAACCTAATCGTTCCAAATTCAGGTTTTGAGACCAGGCTCAGCGAGGCTGGATCAAGGTCGTTCTTCGCATCAAAGTCATTGTCGAGAACATTCAACCGGATATTTTTCAGCCAATCGGCCATTGCATAATCATTCCTGGCCACAGGGATGTGCTCCTCAAGTACAACAATGGCAATAACCTTGCTGTTGGAACATCCGTTTTGATTGTAACCGGTTACCGTCAGATAAAATATACCCGACCTTTCCCACTTGATTGTAACCATCGAATCACAGGGACTCGAAAGGTAAGTGGCTTTATCCGTCTCTGCTTTTTTGCTCTGGTCAAGGCACTCCCTGACTTTCCAGCAATAGGAGACCCCTTGCACCGGCTTCACCGCAAATCGCCCGGATTCTCCGACAAAGAAGTTGGACCCGGTCACTTGGGTGAATCCCTGCAAACAGAACAAAAGCACAGGTGTCAATACCTGGCAAAAACAGATGAACGGATTATTCTTGCACATCCATCAAATTGAAACTTCCTGCTAAGGGAGAAAATTCTGTACCGGTGTTCCCGTGTTGCTTGCGATGGCAGGGCGTGCCAATATAATTTGGGTCGCCACATCATTCGCATACCCATCCGTCTGACAATCGGCATAATGAACATCCTCATCCCCATCATCAGTTACCCCGTTTATGGCCAAAGTTATCGGAGTGTCGGATGTTCCTTCAAAGTCGCTGTTGTGAATGATTACTTTCAGGTAGACAGGCTCCCCGTCGGCGGTCAAATTATCTGCCGGTGCCGGGACTTTGTTCGCAGGGGTCCAGATCTCCCCATTTTTCACAAATGGATTGGTACCGGTAAATGTAGTAGAGGCCGACCATTCAATGGAGCCAACCGATTGTGCAGTTGCCAACCCTGATAGCTTGACGGAGGGCATCCAGCCACCCGTAAAATTTGCGGCAACTACCTTAAAAATAAGGACATTCTCCCCGTAGTCATAATTCATTTTTGTTCCGTTGTAGCTAACAGAAGCAATATCCGATGCACAAAGATGATTCACCACCGCCAGGTTTGAACCATCCAGCCCGAGGTCAGAAGTTCCGCTGACATTGGTGAGATCCAGTGTGAAGGCATTGAAAGGTTCTACTTTGTAGGCTCTTAAGTTCATCGCTTCACAGAGCGTACCGTTCGTGCCCTGGTAACGGATAACCAAAAAATAGGGTTGCGTTTTTGCATGGATGACCGCCTTTCCCGTCCATTTGATGGTAATGGAATTGGTCCCAGTGGAGGGATCGTGGTAGCCGCTGCCGGCATCAATGAACTCCTGAGAATTTGGAACGATGCCGGTGGTATTTAGAATCGATCCGGCAATGAAGGAGGGATTGTCGGTGACATACCAGTCATAGCTCTGTGGAGTGGTGTAGGGTGCTGCGATGGTTACAGCATAGGTATAGGATTTTCCGGCCATCGGATGCAGAGGATTATCCGGGCAGGCAGGAAGCCGGGGGATGGTTTGCCCCGCCACTTGAATCAGGCATCCGCCAAACAGAACCAAAACGAAAGTAAGGAAAGATCTCATCCTTCCTGGTAAGAAAAGAAAGTCATTCATGGGTAAAATTTTAAGATTAAACTTTATAAAAAACTAAATAACAGATACATATAATTTTTAGGACAATGGGATATCCTGGCAGGTTCAGAATTGTCTGGCAATTCCTGGGCGCAAGGGTATCGTGATCGTTATCCTGTGCCGGAGGTTATCGGGAGTAAGATTGCCTGCACGATCCTCCAGCCAGAAAATCAGCTGATAGCTTCTGCTTCCTGACAGATAACTTTCCAGGTCGATGTCTTCCGGATGAAGCGATATTTGTCCTTTTGTATCGCTGAGAACATTCCCTGCCCGGTCAGTAACCGCACCAAATGGCGCATCTGCCTGAAAAATCCCCCAATGCAGAATAAGGTCCGCAGGTTGAGTAACATTGTCATAGAAATGAAGCATCGATAGATCAAATTGCGGACTAAACTTGTGCAGCCTGTAATATTTTATCCGCTCAGGCAGAATATCGGCCAGCAATTCATTCCATGCTGCCTGTTCAAGATCGTCCGGACAACAGGTTACGGTAGTGTCATTCAGATAAATGAAATAGGGTGGTGCCACGTCCGGGATAGGTTTGACATGGATGGTTCTGGTAAGGGAGGAAGTTTCAGTGCATTGATCTCCGTTCATGGTCGGATAGGTGACCCTGACTTTATATACTCCCGAATCGGATAAGGCAATTTTGGTGAAGGTGAGTTGGGCGCTTCTGCTCCCGGAAACAGTGGAATTGTCTGTCAGATCTCTCCAATCGCTGGATCCGAATTTCTTGATCCATTGGTAGGAGTTGGGAGGATTTCCCGAAGTGAGAACGGTGAAATTCAGGTTATCTCCTTCATTGACATTGAAGGTAGCCACCCCGACCGGCGAAATCCCTGTGATCTGGTTAACGGTGAGCAATGCCTGCCTCGAGGAAACCGTACCCGACTGATCGGCGACAGTTACCTGGTACCAGGTTCCATCTGGAGCTTCGGTCCCGGTTCCGATGTTGTAGACCGCCAATTTGGTCGAATCTGCTGCGCCAAAAGATGCGAAAGCTGCATCGGTTGGTCGTTTTCTTTTCCAAAGATAGTGCAGGATACTTCCCCCTTTGGCCACGACCGTATAAGTGACCTTGTTTCCCTTGCAATCGGTTTGATCCGCCGGTTGAACAGAAATGGTCAATGTTCCCGGAGTCTCCTGCCGGGGATTTACGGGCAGAAGGGATCCTGCAACGGCTGCAGGAAGGGTCTGCCCGCAAACGATTTCAAGCAGGAGAAATAGCAAGATGCTTCGGAGGGTAGGGGCTGACATGGTGGTACAAATTGGAACAATAGTTGAACTGCCGCCAGAAATGATCCATTTCGGCAGCCAAAATTCCGGAAGAAAATTTGGTGGAGATTCCTTTCAGTTCAACGGGTTGTTCCCGGCATCAAAACGATGCCACAGTCTGGTGGAAGGTAATTCTTTCTGGAGTGGGCCAGGGAAAATCAAGTTTGCTGAACCAATCGGAATGCAGTAAACAAGTTACCCCATTTTGGGGAGAAAAAGAAAGAATCCGGCAGAAATTTTGTGGGAGTTTAACAAAAATAAGTTTGACCCTTCGGCCCTTCTGCGTCACTCAGGAACCACTTCGCTCAGGAACCTTTCTCCACATATTATAGTCCTACAGTCCTACAGTCTTATAGTCCTACAGTCCTACAGTCTTATGGTCTCCCCCTCTTCCTGGCCTCCAAAGTCTTGATTGTACCTCACAATCAGCGTCTTGCTTCAAAAAAAGATCGAAGTAACGCTTCGCATTCATTGGCAAGGATGCCTCCGGAAATTGCTGTTTTTGGGTGCAGTGTCTCGGGTGCAAATTTCTGGAAACCCCGTTTGGGATCAGCGGCGCCCCAAACGATCCGCTCAATCTGGGTCCAACCCAAGGCTCCGGCACACATCACGCAGGGTTCCAGAGTCACGTAAAGGGTACACCCAGTTAGGTATTTGCCACCCAACCAGCCAGTTGCAGAGGTAATTGCCAGCATCTCCGCATGGGCTGTGACATCTGTGAGCGTTTCTGTCTGGTTGTAGGCCCTGGCGATGATTTTATTCTGACAAACGACGACTGCCCCTACCGGGATTTCACCTTCCCGAAAAGCCTGCTCAGCCTCTGCCAGTGCTCTTTTCATGAAATATTCGTCGTCGAAAGGATGAATCATCTTTTTGTTTTGTAAATTAGCGACCTGAAAAATTAATCGATTACAAATGTACAGAAATCATACTTGCGGAGAGATACGCATCGAAAATATCGGACAGGAAGTGCTTCTTGCCGGATGGGTTCAGAGAGTCCGGAATTTGGGTGGTATGACCTTCATTGATCTGAGGGACCGTTACGGTTTAACGCAGTTGGTGGTCGATGATCACTCCTCCGAAGAGATAAAAAATATGGCCGGCACACTGGGGCGTGAATTTGTGGTTCAGGCACGCGGTACCGTGCGGGAGAGATCCAGTAAAAATCCGAAAATGGCAACAGGTGACGTTGAGTTGCAGATCACAGGACTGTCAGTACTCAACAGTGCCGCAACACCACCTTTCACCATCCAGGACGATACCGATGGCGGAGATGAACTCCGCATGAAATACCGCTACCTTGATCTGCGTCGGGAAACTGTCCGCAAAAATCTGGAATTGAGAGCTAAAATGGCTCACGTAGTTAGGAATTACCTGGATGCAGAGCATTTCATTGAAACGGAAACCCCGGTACTGATCAAATCTACTCCGGAAGGAGCCAGAGACTTTGTCGTCCCTTCCAGGATGAACCCCAATCAATTTTATGCTTTACCGCAATCCCCACAGCTTTTCAAGCAGTTGTTGATGGTCGCAGGGTTTGATCGTTATTATCAGATTGTCAAGTGTTTCAGGGACGAGGACTTGCGTGCGGACCGTCAGCCTGAATTCACCCAGATCGACTGCGAAATGTCCTATGTTCACCAGGAGGATGTGTTGAACATGTTCGAAGGACTGACGAAATATATTTTCAAAGAGATGAAAGGGCTCGACATTGTCGATTTTCCAAGAATGACCTTTGCCGAGGCGTTCGAGAAATATGGTAACGACAAACCCGATCTTCGTTTTGGTATGGTGATTCAGGAGCTCACGGATCTGGTCAAGGGAAATGAGTTCAAACTTTTCGATGACGCTGCCTTCATCGGAGGAATCTGTGCTCCGGGTTGCGGTGAATACACCCGTAAACAACTGGATGCCCTGACCGAATTCATCAAAAAACCGCAAATTGGCGGCACCGTACTGATTTATGCCAAAGTGAACAGCGATGGAACCATCAAGTCGTCTGTCGACAAATATTATACTGCCGAAGATTTGCAGAATTGGGCAGAAAGACTCGAAGCCAAACCGGGTGATTTGCTTTTGATTACCTGTGGATCCAAAGAAAAAACCTTACCTGTGCTCTCCTCTCTTCGTTTGGAGATGGGCCGCCAGTGTGGCCTGATGGACAAGGAAAATTTCAAACCACTGTGGGTGGTCGATTTCCCTCTGCTCGAATGGAATGAAGAGACACAGCGATTCTTTGCGATGCACCATCCTTTCACCTCTCCGAAACCGGAAGATATTGCCCTGCTGGAGACTGATCCCGGCAAAGTGAGGGCCAATGCCTACGACCTGGTCATCAACGGAGTTGAGATTGGCGGAGGCTCAGTGCGTATTTTTGACAGTGCCCTTCAGGCCAAAATGTTCAAAATTCTTGGATTCACCAAAGAAGCCGCAGAGGATCAGTTCGGCTTCCTGATGAATGCCTTTAAATTCGGAGCACCACCCCATGCAGGAATCGCCTTCGGTTTTGACCGGTTGGTCTCCATGTTTGCAGGTCTCGATTCGATCCGCGATGTTATCGCCTTTCCAAAGAACAATTCAGGAAGGGATGTGATGAACGATTCCCCTTCTCCTATTGCCCAGGCACAACTCGACGAACTTTATCTTCAGTTGGTAAAAACGGAATAGGGACTTTCCCGGCAACGGGAATCCTAAGGAAGCAACAAGTAAAAAGGCCGGAATCAAATGGTTGGCATTGCCTCCATCAGATTTCGGCCTTCTTGTGTGAAAAAACTTGCTAGTAGCAATTAAATTAAAGCTGGAAAGTCAACCTGTTTTTCAGACTTCGATCTCCCCCTTGAGGTTGTTGCTCAGGTAATATTTGGTCTCATCGGGCGTAAGGTTTTGTCCGAGCAGGAACATCAGCTTGGTAATGGCCGCTTCAACAGTACTGTCACGGCCACTGATTACGCCGGCCTTTTGCAGTTCCAGACTGGTTTCATAATGTCCCATCACCACTTTGCCACCTGGGCACTGTGAGACATTCACCAGAATGATGCCATTTTTTGCTGCCCTCTTGATGGCATTTATCATCCAGGGGGAAGTAGGCATATTGCCAGATCCATATGACTCGAGTACGATTCCTTTCAGATCAGGCAATTGTAGTACGGACTCAAAATAGCGGCGGTTAAGACCCGGAAATATTTTTAGAATCATCACCCGGTCATCGATGGAGGTGTTTATTTTCAACACCCCCTTGTTTTTTGGATAGTTGATTTTATCGTAATTGTAGACAATGTCTACACCCGCCTTGGCCAGGGGTGGATAGTTGTGCGAAGCAAAAGCGCTGAACTGGGCCGAGTCCTTCTTGGTGGTACGGTTGCCGCGGAAAAGCTGCGAATCAAAATAGATGCACACCTCGGGCACGACGGAATGGCCATCCTTCCTGGCAGCCGCAATCTGAACGGCGGTGATGATATTCTCTTTTCCGTCGGTTCGCAAGACTCCGATGGGAAGTTGTGATCCGGTCATTACCACCGTTTTGTCGAGATTTTCAAACATGTAGCTAAGTGCGGATGCCGTGTAGGACATGGTATCCGTACCGTGCAGTATCACGAATCCATCGTATTTGGTATAGTTTTTCTGAATGGTCCGTGCCAGTTGGGCCCAGATGGCAGGGGTCATGTTGGAGGAATCGATGGGTGGATTGAAGGTGATGGAAGAGATCGAATATCCCAATTTATTCAATTCCGGTATTTCATCCAGCAACATGCCAAATTTCATGGGAGCCAGCGTTTTGGTAATTGGATCTTCCCGCATGCCAATGGTCCCACCTGTGTAAATGATCAGTATTGCCGACTTTTCGTTGTTTGCCATACCTGTTTTTTTAATTTGAGCCTAAACAAAGGTAAGGAAAAGTATGATTGGGAGATATAAGATATGAGATA
>CAINVV010000035.1 GCA_903854235.1 uncultured Bacteroidia bacterium
ATCGGAATTCGCCGCACCAATTAATCCCAAACGACAATTTTCATCCTTCGTGTTGAGAGGTTGAACAATTTTTCCTACTTTCCCCTCCAACTATTGATGTTTCAACGACAAAAATAAACATGCTGATCCTGCTATCTCCCTCCAAGACCCACGACCTCCACGCCGGCGGTTCAACTACGGACTATTCGATGCCGCTCTTTCCCAAGGAGGCAGCCACGCTGATGAAGTATCTCAAGAAAATGAAGGTGGGTCAGCTGGAGGAGGTGATGAAGATCAGCCCCAAACTGGCCTGGCAGGTACAGGAGAGGATCGCACTCTGGCAACCTGAATTTACTTTTGCTAACACCAACCAGGCCCTCTACCTCTTCAAGGGAGAGGTCTACCACGGATTGGATGCAGCAACCCTGCCGGTGGAAGTGGTAGAATATGCCCAGCGGCATCTGCGCATCCTATCTGGATTGTATGGCGTGATTCGACCGTTGGACCGGATACAGCCCCATCGGTTGGAGATGGAAACCGCCCTTCGGTTCGGAAAATACGAAAGTCTCTACCACTTCTGGAGGGAGAAAATTACCAGGCAGATTCTGGTGGATTTGAAGGAGAGCGGTTCCAAACTGCTGATCAACCTCGCTTCGCAGGAGTATTCTTCTGCGCTGGAGATGAAAAAGCTGAAGGCAAAAATCGTCGCACCCCAATTTTTGGAAAGCAGGAACGATTCCTTTCAAATGATTACCGTTTATGCCAAGAAGGCCAGGGGGATGATGGCCCGCTTTATTCTTGAGTACCAAATTAGCTGCGAAGAGGATCTAATGGGATTCGACAGCGGAGGATATTGCTTCAATGCGAATCTGTCGAAGCCAGGAGTGCCGGTGTTCACGAGGTAAGTGAAAAGTGAAAAGTGAAAAATAATGAAAATGATGGATTTGTTGTGTAGATAGGAGATCTGGCGTTTGCAATCAAATAAAAGTGTTGTTGAAGATGCGATTTGGAAATCCCTTCACCCTGAACGATATCGTGCCGCAATTTTCATCGCGGAAATGCTGGTGTTTTCATTAACTGCTGTGCGATTAAAAATCGCACCACCAGATTTCACTTCTTTATAAATCCGGACTAAAAGAATTTCTTAATTGGTGTGGAATTCGTGGTTGGAATTTTCATTATCCATCATTTTTCACTTTTCACTTTTTCCATCGGTTGAACCCGCTTCGGGGTTCCGGATCTCCGCCAGGCGCCCTCCCCCCCGGTTTCACCGGGGGTTATTCACATTCAAGTCCTTTGGACTTATTGACCAGCGAATCTTGATCCTTCCTCCAACATCCATCATTCATCATTTTTCACACATCCCTCATTTATCACTTTTCATTCATCCTTCATCCTTCATCATTCTTCACTTCTCACATCCTCTTAAACGCCCCTACATATTTATCCAGATACACCTGCTTGGATTTTGATTTGTACTGCATCACAAACCGGGGATGCTCCAGGGCGATGATCTCCCCGAAGAAATGGAACTTGTCGTTGAGCGACCGCAGGTATTTTTCGTTCTGACCAGTGCCGAAACAGTAGCAAATATCTGTCTGCATCCCGAGGGCAATCAGCTTCCGGATGTTTTCGATGCTGTACTCGTAAATGGCTGCCGACAGCTCTTTGCTGTCGTAATAGTTGTAATTCTTCTCCTTCCCTCCTTCGTCGGTGATAGTGAATCCGAGCGGAACGACCGAATTGATGAAGAAATCCCTGTAAAAAGCGTGCGTTCCGCCGTAGACGTCAATCACTTCGTAGACAAACACGGAGGAGGGTTCGTGCGTCGATTTGCCTGTGTAGGCGATCTCACACTCCTTGTTCAGGCGCTTGGTGTCTGTGAAGGGAATCCCTGTCACGCCGGCACCAAAGCGACCCGGATTGATTCCCAGAATCAGATGTCGGGGATGGTTATCGTCGTAGAATTTACGGTAGAATGCACTTGAAAGTGGCAGAATCTGTTCGTTTTCGACGAAAGGGTTCATGATCCGAATGCCTTCGGGTAAGCTGCCGTCGAAACGGAGCGAACGGTTGAATTCAATAATTCTGTCTGCTAAAGTCTGCATGATCCTATTTCGTGTACATCTTCTTTCGTTCGATCTCTTCGTCGTCCATGTCGGGTCCTTTCTCTATCTGCTTCCAGTCGATGGTTTTGTTGTATTTCTTCATCGCTTTTTCGGCATCAAAGATCCTGGAGTCGTGCAATTCCATCGTATAGGGAGTATAATCCGGTTTCGGTGTGAAAAAATCCTGCAGCAGGGAAGCCGTGGCATCGAACTGGTTGACATAAGGCACCCCGAGAAGGTTGTAGATGGTCTTCAGGATGGAACCGAAGTTGGCGTGCGTGTGGGATACATATCCCCTTTTCACATAGGGACCTGCCATCATCAGCACCGAGCGGTGGGCATCCACATGGTCAGCGCCTCCCTGCGGATCATCTTCCGTGATGATAACCAGCATGTTTTTCCAGTATTTTGTCCGGGAGAGAAAATGCAAAATCCGCCCGACCGCCAGATCGTTGTCGACCATGAAGGAGCTCTTGTACAGGTAGCCATCCTGTGGTCTAATGTCGGCGCCGTGATCGTTGGGAACCTGCATCGTCAGAAAGGAGGGCAGCTTTTCTTTTCCCTTGATCCATCTGGCGGTAAACTCCCGCTCAAACTGGTCCATTCGGTACTGGTCAGGGATGTTGGTATTGAATCCGGCATAATCGTGGCTGGTGCGGTTAAACAGTGCCTTTTGCATCGGAACCATCACTCCATGCGCGGCTCCTGTATTGGTATCGAACCACTCCTCGCGAACATGTCCGGTTTCATTGGCCTCCCCGAAATTATAGAAGGAGACGTTGGTTCTGTCGAGGGCTTCCCATAGTCCGCCAATCTCTGCATAATCTTCTGGATCGATGCTACCTGTGGTGCAGGGGAAACGTCTGCCTGGCGCCTTTGAAAATATTTTTGAGCTCTTGGAGGCGCTTGAATTGGCTTCGACCCATTCGTTGGGAATGACCCCCACCATCCAGTGGTGGCCATGAATAGAGGCATCGCCGTCGCAATAGAAATTGTCGGAAAAGGCAAATTGTTTGGCCGCCTTGAGGTGGTTGGGACTGATACGAAGATCGGGAAACTTCTTTCGCATGGAATCGGGCAGGGTGTATTCGTTGTGTACCCCAAATCGTGCCATGGTACTGTCTCCTGTCGCATTCTTCAGCTGACCGAAGATTTCATCGTAAGTCCTGTTTTCCTTGGTGATGTAGACCACGTATTTAATGGGGGATTTCCTGAGTCCCGGCAGGGCTGGCAGGGGATTCTTCACATCGTCGGTGATGGTGAGGGTCTGGAAGGTATCGTCTATCACCTGCTTCGTATAGGATGCCAGTTGAGCAGCATCGGGCATTTTCACCTTTTGGAAGGTTCCCAGCTGGATGTCGCCAATGTAACTGCCTTGCGGCGGAGCCACGAACCCCTTGCCTCCGTTCGGTCCGGCACCCAATCCCCGGCAGGTGATGATGTAAATTTCCTTTTCATCCTCCGACAAACGGACGCGTGTCGGTCCCCAGCAGGAGGGGATCAGTCCTTTTGTCGTTCTCGAATCAATGTCAATGACTGCTACAGAATTGAAGCCCAACAGGGCCACGTAAAGGGTCTTCTCATCCTTGCTCAGCGTGATGCCAAAGGGTAGCAAACCACGGTATTTGTTGATGCGCGGATCCACCAGAATCGGAATTTCTCCCAAAAGCTGGTGATTTTTGTAATCGATGATGGAGATGTTGTCGTTGGTGGCATTGGTCACGTAGGCAAATTGCTTGCCCACGGCGATCGAATTGGGACTGGCACCACCTACTACTTCGGCCCCTTCCACCATCTGTCCGATCTGGTGGCCGGTCTTGAATTTGTCCATCACCCGGTTGGTTTCCAAATTGATGGTGAACACGCTCATGGCATCCGGGTTCAACGGACTACCCACTCCGGGAACCTGATGACCTTCCACAATCGTGCCATTGATTGACTCTTTGGTATTGTCGCCGTAGGGATGATGGGAGATCAGCAGGGAGTCGTAGTTCTTGGGCGTAGCCCCCGTGATCAGTGGATAGGAATACATGCCCACATTGGCCACGAGGGCCGTCTTTTTATCGGGGCTCAGTGTGAGGCCAAAAGGGAGTCGGCCTACCGGGATAGAAGCGGTGATCTTGCGGGTGGTCAGATTGATACGGACCATTCTGAAATTGGCCCGGTCGAGTGCGAGCAGTTCGTTGTTCGTTTCATTCAGCACCAGGTCTGAGGTAAAACTATCCCCATAATCGGTGCCATTTACCTTGCCATTCAGGGAGATGGAGTCGGTCCGGTTCAGGGTTTCGGTGTTGTAGACGATGACGGCCCCATTGTCGCCGCCGCTCAGGTAGACCGTTTTCGAATCCTTGGAAAAGGCGACACCCAGAAATGATCCTTTCGACAGAGGAGACTTGATTTTTTTGTCGTAACTGGGAACCCTGGTGACATGCAGGTCCTGGATGTCAATGATCGAGATGACCCCATTGTGCAGGGTCACCGATTTTTTTCCATCCGGCGAGATCGCCAGGCCGAAAGGGTCGTTGGTGATCCGGATCATCTCCCCGGCAGGATGGAGAAACCGGCCGCTTGGCAGGACGGTTGTTCCGTTGGGTTTGATTTCGGTGAATTTATTCCCGGCTGGAACGGAGAGTATTTCGACCTTTTTTTGCGCCATCAGGGTTGGGCAGGATGAGGCAAAAAAGGCCACGATCAGGATACGAAAAAGGAATCTCATGCGTTTGATATTTTGTTTTTTAGTTGTAGAAGGAACCGGGAACCGGTACCGTTAATAGTCGGGTTAAAATTATTCATTCCATTTGGTTATTTCACATGGTCTTCTGCCATTTGCCCCATTTTTAGTATAATTGTATGATGTGCGGACGATTTGTACAGGTCATAGACCTTGAGCTTTTTGTGAAACGGTTTGGTGTCAGCAGTGCACCGGAGATCAACCTTGCCTCCAGCTACAATGTGGCGGTGGGGGATCTGGCTTATGTCATCACCAACGACAAGCCAGGGGATCTTCAGGCATTCCAGTTTGGCCTCACCCCCTCCTGGGCTCCAAAGAAGATGTATCTGATCAATGCCCGGTCGGAGGGGGATCTGAACCCTGAGAATGATGTCAATTACTCCGGGCAACTGGGAATCCAGAATAAACCCTCCTTCCGGACCTCCTTCCGCTCGAGGAGGTGTCTGGTGATTGCCAACGGCTACATCGAAGGTCCTGAGAAGGAGCGGCTGAACAAGCCCTTTCTGATCCAAAAGAAGGACGAGGAGCTGTTTTGCTTTGCCGGCATCTGGGATACCTGGGTCAACAATACTACCGGCGAGCTGACCAACTCCTTCACCATCATCACCACTGTGGCCAATTCTGTGACGCAGGAGATCGGGCATCACCGTTCTCCGGTCGTGCTCGATCAAAAGGATGAGCAGAAATGGCTCGACGATTCGCTGCCGCTGGAGGAGGTGCTGGGGTTGCTCAAACCCTATCAGGGGGAGCATTTCAAGGCAGAGGCGATCTCCATCAAGATCAAGGATCCGCACAACAAAAGCAAGGATTATATCATTCCCATCGATACCAATGGTCCGACCGAGTACGGATCAATCGTAACGAAAGATGTGAGGCTACAGGGGATGGGGGGTGGAAAAAGGAAGCAGTATCCGCCGCCGGATACGCAAGGGAAGCTGTTTTAGGGAGTGAAAAATGAAAAGTGAAAAGTGAAAAATGAGGGATGATGTATGATGGTTGTTGGATTGGGGGAAGATCTGCCCAGATAGGCCCATTGTTAACAGCCAATAGCCAACGACCAATCGCTTTCTTAAACTATCCGATTGAGATATTTAAATGCTTTTCGAGACCTACCTCGATGAGTTTGTAGTAGGTTGATATTTGAATATCACTTTGACCTTTCTCAATTCTTGAGATGTAGCTCTTTTTGGTACCGGTTCTTTCCGCCAGTTGTTCCTGGGTAATCTTTGCCTCCTGGCGTGCTTCCTTTAGCATAACACCCAGTCTGAATGCAAGAGAATCCGCATCAAATTTATCCCTTTGCGGGGAACCCTTTTCCCCGTACTTATCCTTTAAAAGATCTTCAAAATCAGTTAAATTCTTCATGCTCCTCCTTGTATTTTTCAATTAGGTATTCCCTTTTCAATTTCTCTGCAAGTTTGATCTCTTTTGCTGGAGTCTTTTGCGATTTCTTTAAAAAACAATTTGTCAGCACAACCAAATCCCCTTTGTCGAAAAAGCATAGAATCCGGATATTTTTAAAAGTCGACATCACCCGAATTTCATAGATCTGTTCGGTATTTTCAAGATACTTTAGGAATTTTACCGGTACTTGCTTTTCGAATCGGACCAAATCGAGTACATATTCAATTTTATTCTGGATTTTAGGATCCTGCGATTTATAAAAATTCACGAAGTAATCTTTATAGACAACTATCCTTCTGATCATTTGGCAAAGTTAACTAATTAGTTTACTATTTTGACTCTTATGTGAAAAATTTAATTGCGGGTTTGAGATGAAACCGGTGGGGGAAAAGACTATCCCTGATCCGGAACCCCGAAGCGCGTTCAACCTGGCTGAGGCCAATCTCCCCCTAATTCATCATCCAACATTCATCATCCCTCATCCCTCACTTTTCACTTTTCACTTTTCATTTCCCTTCACCCTTTCGGATTGGGCTTGTACGGCAATTTTGCCATCTTCTCGACCTCTAACGAGGGAAAGCCGAACTCCTCCACCACCTTTCCCAGGATCAGGTAGACGCCCGGCCCCTTGAACGGATAATTTTTCAGGGAGTCGGGGAAATGCACCGTATCGAAGAAGTTGCCGGTCTGGTCGATGAAGGTGCCGAAGTGCATGATCTCCCTCTTGGAAGTGCGGACATATTTGATGGTGACCATCCTACCCACCATCCGGATTTTCCTGCCGAGATGCCGCAAAAGATCCCGCGCCATCACCTCTCCCCGGAAGCTGGTCTGGAGCAGGTCGAACATGCTCATCGTAACCGGAAAGCCCAGCAGCTCGATCTCGTCGTAGGCGTCTTCGATGGGAGAATAGTCAAGCACCGGCATCTCGAAACTCTTGTGCTCGGTCGGGAACATGCTGGCCGAATGGGTTCTGACGGGCACCTTCCGCAGGTAGAGCTGCGACTCCCACAGGAGGGAACATTTGTTGGCTTCCAGCGTCCGGAAGGCCCCCAGGCGGACCAGGATCACCAGCTGCTCCTTGCCCACCGGCACCCGGTCGATGAATTCGTGGATGGAGCGGTACTCCCCGTGGCATTTGCGTTCGCTCAGGATCAGCTCGATGGTGGTGCTCTCCAGGTTCTGGACGTGGACGAATCCCATGAAGATGGTGGTACCGATGATCCGCGTGTGGAGCAGGCTCCTGTTGATGCAAGGCAGTTCGATGGTGGCACCCTGCCGCTGCGCCTCGTTGAAATAGACCCAGGTGTGGTAAAACCCGCCGAAATTATTGATCACGGCTACCATGAATTCGAGTGGATGGTGGGCCTTGAGGTAGAGGCTCTGGAAGCTCTCGACGGCATAGGAGGCCGAATGGGCCTTCGAGAAGGAGTAGCCCGCGAAGGATTCGATCTGCCGCCATACCTCCGCCGCCACCTCGTCGGAGCGGCCCAGCTCCCTGCAGTTGGCGAAATACTTCTCCTCGATCAGCCGGAACTCCCGGAGCGATCGGAATTTCCCCGACATCGCCCGGCGGAGCACATCGGCTTCGGCCAGATCCAGTCCGGCAAAATGGTGGGCCACCTTGATCACATCCTCCTGGAACACCATCACCCCGTAGGTCTCGCTCAGCTGCTCCTTCAGAACCGGATGGAGGTAGGTGAAGTCGTTGGGATGGTGGAACCGCCGGATGTACTCGCGCATCATCCCCGACTTGGCCACCCCGGGGCGGATGATCGAACTGGCCGCCACCAGGCTGATGTAGTTGTCGCACCGGAGCTTCTTCAGCAGTCCGCGCATCGCTGGGCTCTCGATGTAGAAACAGCCGATGGTCTCGCCATCCTTCAGCTGCTGCCGGACCTTTGGATCCGCAAAGAACCTGTCGACCTGGTGAATGTCGATCTCCTTGCCACCGTTGTCGACGATGATTTCCACGGCCTCCCTGATGTGGCCAATCCCCCGCTGACTGAGGATATCCAGCTTCTCGAAACCCATCTCTTCTGCGATGTACATGTCCCACTGGGTGGTGAGAAAGCCCTTGGGGGGCATATCCAAAGCGGCATAGTAGGTGATGGGCTCTTCGGTCACGAGCATTCCTCCCGCGTGGATCGTCCGCATGTTGGGAAAATCGAGCACCTCCTGCCCCAGGGTCCGGATCATGTTGGCCGTGTCGTAGTTGTTGTAGCTGTTCCCTGGATCGTTCACCAGCAGGTCTATCTCCTCCTTGGGCAGGCCGAACACCTTGCCAAGTTCCCGGATGATCGACTTGTCGCGGAAGGTGGAGGTGGCACCAAGCAGGGCCGCATGGTTCTTTCCGTACCGTTTGAAGATGTAGTCCTGCACCTGGTCGCGGTCTTTCCACGAGAAATCGATGTCGAAATCGGGAGGACTGGTCCGCTTGGGATTGAGGAAACGTTCGAAATAGAGGTCCAGCTTGATGGGATCCACGTCCGTGATCCGCAGGCAGTAGGCCACGATGCTGTTGGCGCCGCTCCCCCTTCCCACGTGGTAGAATCCCCGCGACATGCTGTAGTGGACGATGTCCCAGGCGATCAGAAAATAGGAGGAGAAGCCGAGGTTGTCGATGATCTCCAGCTCGTGCCGGATCCGCTCCTTCGCGGTCTGGTTGTTTTTGCCGTAGCGGTAGAGCATCCCATCGTTGGCCAGCTTCTGCAGGAGCAGCCTGTCGTCCTCCTTGGTCTTGCTGTAGGTGCGCTTGTTCTTGCTGACTCTGAATTCGATGTCGATCGAACACTGCTCCATCAGCCACTCCGTATTCTCGATGATTTCGGGATAATGCTGAAAGATTTCGCGTAGTTTCCAGGGGGCGACCATCACCTGTTCGGGATCGGCAAACTGGTGGGGTTGCAGTTTGCTCAGCAGGGTGTTGTGGTCGATGGCCCGCAGGCATTTGTGGATCAGCAGCGACTTGTCGTCGAGGAAGGTGACGGGTTGCCAGACGACCAGTCTCTCGGGGTAGTCGCGGTATTCGGAGGTGACGAGCTTGTTGAGCTGGTGGGGACGGATACCCGTAAATTCGTTGTCGCCCAGAGCCGAGCCTGGCATCTTCCCGAAGGGATAGATCACGAATACCTGGCTGAAAGCGGGGGCCTCCTCCTCAAACTTTTCTCCGCTCAGGTTGTGTTGGGTGAGGTATTCGTTCAGCTCTTTCAGCCCCTCCCTGTTTTTGGCGATCCCGATAAAAAGCAGTTCGTCCCCATTTTTGAACTCCACCCCCGCAATGGGTTTGAGGTTCCGTTCCTTCGCCTTTTTGATCAGCTCCGGAATGCCCATGGAGGTGTTGATATCTGTCAGCGCCAGGGTGGTGATCCCCTGGATGACGGCCTGGTCCAGCAGCTGGTCGAGGCTCATGGTCCCGTAGCGGAGGCTGTAGTAGGAGTGGGTGTTGAGGTACATGGGGAGTGAAAAATGAAAAGTGAAAAGTGAAGAGTGAAGAGTTGAGAGGGGATGACGGGGAAGATAGGAAGACTTTAGGACTGTAAGACTAGGGGACTGGCGGACAAAGAAACCGGTCCCTGAGCGAGGTGGTCCCTGAGCGAAGCCGAAGGGTCGAAGGTGCTATTTCGCCATCATGCCCGAGGCCCGCCGGATCGCTCCCGGCCCGAATCGAAGCCGGATCTTGTCCATGGCGAGATAGAGTTTGATCCGCTCCTCGTTGTCTTCGAACAGGTCGAGCTGCTGCACCCCGTGGATCAATCCGCCCAGCTTCACCCCTACCAGCCGGATCAGCATCCTTCGCTCGTACAACCGCTTGAACAGCTCCCTGACGACACCGATCAGGACGTGGTCGAAGGAGGTGTAGGGGATCTTTTTCTGCAGCGTGTGCGTGTCGTAGTTGGCGTAACGGATCTTCACCGTCACCACGGAGGTGAGCTTCTCATTTTTTCGAAGCTTGAAGCAGAGCTTCTCCGTCATCGAGATCATCAGCTGGTCGAGCATCGCCACGTCGATGGTATCGGTCTCGAAGGTCCGCTCCTTACTGATCGACTTCTCCTCGCTGTAGGGCACCACCGGAGTGAAATCGATGCCGTGGGCCCTTCGCCAGATCTCGATGCCGTTTTGGCCCAGCACACTCTGCACCATCTCAAGAGGAACGGCGCTCAGGGTCTGGATCGTCGAGACGCCCATCGACCGAAGCAGCTGGTAGGTCTTGCTCCCCACTCCGGGAATCTTTTTAATCGACAGAGGATTCAGGAAGGGTTGCACCCACTCTTTGTCGACGTGCTTCTCCCCGTTGGGTTTTGCCTCGCCTGTGGCAATCTTGCTCACCGTTTTGTTGACGGAGAGGCCGAAGGAGATGGGCAGCCCCGTTTCACTGATGATCGACTGGCGCAACTCGTGCGACCATTTGAGGGCTCCCCAGTAGCGGTCGATCCCGGTAATGTCGAGGTAGTGCTCGTCGATGGAGGCCTTCTCGTACATCGGGGCCTTGTCGGCGATCACCTCCGTCACCAGTTTGGAATATTTGCTGTAGGAGTCCATGTCGCCACGGATCACGACGGCATCGCGGCAGAGGTTCAGCGCCATCTTCATCGGCATGGCCGAATGAACCCCGAACTTCCGTGCCTCGTAGCTGCAACTGGCCACCACCCCGCGGTCGGAGACTCCCCCGATGACCACGGGTTTGCCGATGAGATCCGAATTGAGCAACCGCTCCACGGATACGAAAAACGTATCCAGATCCATGTGCAAGATTGTCCTGTCCTGAAGTTGCATGTTCGACGAAGGTTGCCTGTTAAGATAAAATTCTACCCGGATTCTTGTTTCATTCGGAATAAATAGCTACATTTGACTATATTTTTGTCATTTGTACGACTACAATATAATCTACTTTAAACAATTCTGTACATGTTTCTCTCGGAAAATTTAAAATTTTTGCGAAAAAGGCGGAGGCTGACGCAGCAGGACCTTGCGGAGATGCTGAATACCAAGCGATCGAGCATCAACAATTACGAGAACGGCACCACCTTTCCTCCTGTGAACATCCTGATCGGCCTCTCCGACCTGTTTCACCTCTCCATCGACACGTTGGTGCGCATCAACCTGCCGGGGTTACGGGAGAGCCAGATGTATGTCATCGAGCACGGCTCCGATGTGTTTGTGAAGGGGAACGAGGTGCGGGTACTGGCCACTACCGTGGATGCGCGGAACAAGGAGAACATCGAGATTGTCTCCATCAAGGCGAAGGCCGGTTACACCACCGGCTATTTCGATCCGGAGTTCATCTCCGCACTGCCCAACTTCCAGCTTCCGATGCTGACCAGGGAGAAAAAATACCGTGCCTTTCAGATTTCAGGCGATTCGATGCTGCCGGTCCGCGACAAAAGCTGGGTGGTTGGGGAGTATGTGCAGGATCTGCACACCATCAAGGACGATCACCCCTACATCGTGCTGACGCTGAACGAAGGGGTGGTCTTCAAAAATGTCAGGAACGAACTGGCCGAAAAAGGCAGTCTGCGGATGATCTCCCTCAACACCGAGTATGATCCCTACGATCTCCCCATCGGTGAAATCAGGGAGGTGTGGAAATTTGTGCTTTATATCACCGACGAGATTCCGGAATCGGCCGACAACCAGCAGATCTACAAAAAACTGGAGCAAATTCAGCAGGAGATCGGGAAAATGAGGAACCAGGCAGCGAATCAGACCTAAAAATTGTCAGCTGGGGAAAGGTTCATTTCAGATTGGATTTTTTTCAATAAAAACCGGGACCGTAAAACGGAAGGTTGAACCTTCGTTTACGACACTCTCGACAACGATCTCCCCGCCCATTTTTTCCACGAAATCCCTGCAAAGCAACAGCCCCAACCCGGCGCTCAACTCGCCTGCCGTACCGGGTCGTTTGGTATTGACATCGAGGCGAAACAGGTTGTTCCGCATGGTTTCACTCATTCCGATTCCGGTATCTTTGACAGTTATTTGGATCAGGTTATCGATGCGGAGGGCAGATATTTCGACGTTCCCGCCACTTACTGTAAACTTGATGGCATTGGAGGTCAGGTTCCGGATGATCGTCTGGAACATATGAAGATCCGCTACGATAAAAGTCGCTGCATCGAGATTCAATTCCAATTCTATGGACTTTTGATGTGCGGGCTCCTCCAGGACCAAAACGCTTTCCCGGATGACCTTGCTCAGGGAAAGGGGTCGGGGATTGCATACGACCAGCCCGCGTTTCATTTGAGACCAGTCCAGCAAGCTCTCCAGCAAATTATAGGTATGATGTGCCGATTTATTCAGCTCTGCGGAGAATCGCTTCATTTCGTCCAGCGACAGATCCAGGGTCTCATCCGTCATCAGGTCCGTTAATCCCATCAAACCATTGAAAGGACTGCGGAGCTCGTGTGCGAGGATGGAAAAAAATTTATCCTTTTCGGCATTGATTTGCTGAAGTTCTTCGTTCTTCGCCTTGATCTCCGATTCGATCTGCTTGCGCGCAGTAATATCCCTCGAGGAGGCGCACTGAAAGTCCTGTCCTTCAAGAACCACCTTCGAGGTTTTGATTTCCACATCGATGACTGAACCATCCTTCCGTCGATGACTGGTCTCAAAAACAGACGAAGCTTGGGTTGCCTCCCTTACTTTTTCCATTAATTCTTCGCCTTCCCATTTTGCATCCCAATCACTTACCTTCAGTAGAGTAGATTCCTCCCTTGAATGACCAAGCATGAAGTAAAAAGCATCATTGGCTTCTACCAATCTTCCTTCCATATCCAGGATATGAATGCCATCATTGGTCACACTGAGAATCGTCTGGTACCGGAATGCAAGGTTTGCAATTTGAGCCTCTGTTTTTATTCGTTCTGAAATATCCTGTTTGATGGCAAGATAGTTTCTGGTTTGACCATCGGAGTCGGTGATGGGTGCAATTTCGCAATCTTCCCAATAGAGTTCTCCACTCTTTTTTCGGTTGCGTAAAGTTCCTTTCCAACTCTTTCCCTTGGTGATGCTTTTCCACAAGGACCGATAATCGTCCACAGGTGTCTCTCCCGACTTCATTAACCTGATATTCTTGCCAAGCAATTCCGTTCGATCAAAACCCGTGATTTCGCAGGTTTTGGGATTGGCATATTCAATATCCCCTTCCAGGTTGGTGATTAAAATGCTTACCGGACTTTGCTCTACCGCCTTCGTCAGATTTCGCATGGTTTCTTCTACCGTCTTCAACTCCGTGATGTCGACACAGGAACCTATGTACCCCATGAATGCTCCCTCTTCCGTGAAGCGCGGCACGCCATTGTCCAGCAACCAGTGATACCTTCCATCAGCGTGCATCAGCCTGTATTCCATTCTGAACTCTTTCCTGTCGCGGAAGGATTTCAGATAAATTTCCAGACATCTTTTGAAATCTTCCGGATGGACACCCTCTGACCAACCATTGCCCAACTCCTGTTCCAGGGTTCGGCCGGTAAAGGTTAGCCACGATTTGTTGAAGTAATCACACAGGGTATCCGTACCGGAGGTCCATATCAATACCGGGGCCGAATCTGCCATCCGCTTGAACCTGGCTTCACTCTCGCGCAGTGCGGACTCCTTCTCCTTTCTTTCTGTGATGTCGGTGATGATGGCCCATAATCCTGTTGCCACGCCGTTGTCATCCCTGATCAGCCAGGCCCGGACGGAAATCGGAAAGATGGATCCGTCTTTCCGGATGTATTCCTTTTCATACTCCTCCGAATAACCAAGCGGTATGATCTGAGTCCGAAGGATGTTTTCTTCAAAGGTGTGCCATCTGGCGGGTGTCAGCTCCTGGTAAGTCACCCTTTTCATTTCATCCTTGGTGTATCCCAGAAGATCGATGCACCTGCCGTTGCATTCCTGAAAAGTACCTTCCATATCCGTAAAAACGACCAGGTTTCGCATCGACTCATACAATCCGTGGTATTTTTCTTCACTCTCCTTCAACTGATCCTCAGCCTGTTTCCGGTGCGTAATGTCCCTGAGAATGCACATCAGCTGCCAGTTTTCATCGTTCCTGATCCCTGACACAGACAATTCAAGGTGGATGCTATTTTCATCCCTGTGTCGGGCCACCACTTCCACGGTTGTGTTTAATACCCTTTCGGTCCCTGAGTTGAGAAAATCTCTCAAGCGGGAATTGTTTGAATCCTCATTGTGCTGAGGGAGAATTATTTCCTGAATATTTTTACCAATTATTTCCTCCTTGCGATAACCCATAATTTGCTCCGCAGCTTGGTTCCAAAAGGTGATGGAACCCTTTTTGTTCATCATAAGGATGGCATCTGTCGATGTCTCTGATATGATTCCAAAATAATCAATTTGGTTGTGGGTCATTCGAAAATAATTTAATTTAGATGTACAGATCTGATCCAGCTCTTTGCCAGAATTTTATTGACAGGGATCAGGTATTCTGACAATTGAAATGCTTTTTGAAATATTTTTGTAATCATTACAAATTACTAATTTGAATCGCTAAGGAACAAAAATTCTGAAACCTATCTGTCTAGATATCGTGGTCACAACATGGACAGAAATTCATTTTTCAGCCATCCTAAATCGGAAAGTAGTCAGTAAATTCCTATTTCCCGCTGGATCTCTTACCAATTGCCAAATATCCCAATCAGCCAGAATAGCAGAAAAAGTTCGCTGGGATGAAAAAAACAGGGCGGCTCTTTCTGCCTGAAAGAACCGCCCTGAAATAAAAACGAAAGGAAAATTTACTTTGCAATCCCCTCCAGCGTAAAGAGGAAGGCCCAGTTGAGTGCCACGTCCTTCAGGTAGTCGAACCGCCCGCTTGCGCCTCCGTGACCAAATTCCATGTTGGTATGGAGCAGCAAAATATTTTTGTCAGTTTTCATCTCCCTGAGCTTGGCCACCCATTTCGAGGGTTCGAAATATTGCACCTGACTGTCGTGCAGACCGGTTGTGACCAACATATTGGGATAATTTTTCTTTTCCACATTCTCGTAGGGAGAGTAGCTTTTCATGTAGAAATAGGCCTCCTTCTCCTTCGGATTTCCCCATTCATCAAATTCGTTGGTGGTAAGCGGAATGCTCTCGTCGAGCATGGTATTTACCACATCCACGAAAGGAACCTGTGCAATCACGCCATGCCAGAGTTCGGGCGCCATATTGACCACCGCGCCCATCAGCAGGCCTCCGGCGCTTCCTCCATGGGCATAGAGATGCTCCTTGCTGGTATATTTTTCCCTTACCAGGAATTCGCCACAATCGATAAAGTCCGAAAAAGTATGGATCTTCTTCATCAGTTTTCCATCCTCATACCAAAGTCTGCCCATCTCCTGTCCGCCGCGGATGTGTGCGATGGCAAAGGCAAAGCCGCGGTTCAACAGGCTCAAACGGGTACTGCCGAAGCTGGCATCGATGCTGTTGCCGTAGCTTCCGTATCCGTACAACAACAATGGAGCCTTGCCATCCCGCTTGAATCCCTTTTTGTATACAATAGAGATCGGCACCTTTGTCCCATCCTTGGCAGTAGCATTCAATCGTTCGGTGACATAATCCTTTGGATCATAACCACCCAACACCTCCTGTTGTTTTTTCAGGGTCTTTACCCTGGTTCCCAAGTCGTAATCGAAGGTGGAGGATGGGGTTGTCAGAGAGGTATAACTGTAACGGAAGTTGGTGCTGTTGTATTCCGGATTGGCTCCAAAGTTGGCGGTGTAGGCCGGTTCTCCGAAATCAATGAAATGTTCGGTATGGTCTTTCAGGTTTCGGATCCTCAATTTTACCAGACCGTCCTTTCGTTCGTTGATCACGATAAAATCCCGGAACTCCTCCACTCCCTGCAGCAAAACATCCTTGCGCACAGGGATGACCTCTTTCCAGGAATCAGCAGAAGTCTTGTCAAGCGGACACTCCATCAGCTTGAAATTCTTTGCATCGTCCTTGTTGGTGAGTACCAGAAATTTATCGGCAAGGGTAATCACGTTGTACAAGACATCCTTCATTCGGGGAGCAAAAACGGAGAAGGTTCCGTTCGGTTTGGAGGCATCCAGCATCCTGTATTCTGACGACATGGTGGCTGCAGAAACGATGAAGATGAACTTGTTGTTTTTACTTTTCTCTACCCCAATGTAGTTACTTTTGTCTTTCTCCTCATAAACCAGCACATCTTTTTTCGCTTCCGTGCCCATGGTATGCCGCATGATTTTTTCAGAAAGGAGGGTGACAGGATTTTTGGCTGTGTAGAATATTGTTCTGTTGTCGTTGGCCCAGCAGGGAGCGCCTTCCGTGTTTTCGACGGCATCCGGTAAGATCAGACCTGTCTGCAGGTCCTTGATGTGAATGGTATACTGCCGCCGGCTCACCAGGTCGACTCCAAAAGCCAGGTATCTGTTGTCTTCGCTGATGTCGAAGCCGGAGGCAGCATAATAGGCGTGTCCTTCTGCCATCTTGTCGACATCCAGCAAGACCTCTTCCGGGGCCGTCAGACTCCCCTTCTTTCGGCAATACTTGTAGTACTGTTTCCCATCCTCTGTCCGTGAATAGTAGAAGTATCCGTTCTTGAAAACCGGAACACTTTCGTCCTTTTCCTTGATCCTGTTTTTCATCTCCGTAAACAGATCTGCCTGAAACTGTTTGGTTCCCTGCATCACCTGATCGAGGTACTTGTTTTCGGCTTTCAGGTAATCGACTACTTTGGTACTGTCGGGCCCTTTACCAAAGAAATCATACATCCAGTAATAATTATCCAGAACTTTGTCGCCGTGGATGGTGCGCCAGTGCTCTTTTTTGGAGGCTATCGGAGCGGTTGCTTTCATAAATTGTGCATTAACGGATAAAACAAAAACGAAAAGTGTAAATAGAACGATCGACTTCTTCATGGCAAATAGTTTAAGTGAATTTCGCAGGTGAAGGATCAAATGCTGATGCTTATACGCACAAAGCTAAAAATTATTACAGCCAAAATGGTTTGGATGAAGTTGGCTCAGATTTTTCATGCAGCACGTTTAATTTTGCAGTCCACAACCGCTCTATCTCTTGGGCTGAAATAAAATCTACTTTTTGGATGTGAGCTCCTTCGTATGCCTGATCAGTTCCATTCCGCCGAATGGCCCGTGGCCGGGGACAACAATTTTTGCCTCAGGGAACTTAATGGTCAGCTTTTCGATGGTTTTGTGATAGGCGGTCAGATCGCCGTCTGCGGTATTTCCCAGGTCCCTCGCGTCCATACTTTTCACCATGCATCCCGGAAAGAGAATCTTTTCGGAAGGGATCCAAACGACGATGTTGTCCATGCTGTGCGCTGCCCCCAGGTAATAGCAGCAGATGAGTTTATCTCCCAGCTTCAGTTGCAGCGAATCCTTGAATCCGTGATCCGGTACCGGCAGTTTTTTGGATTTGGCAAGGTCGATGGTCATCGAATTGGCATAACTCTTTATTTTTTGACTCTGGATGAATTTCAATCCTCCCATGCAATCCGAATGCCAGTGGTTGGGAACAAAACCTGTAATTTTCAACTTCATCGAATCTGTGATCCAGGAAAACAAATCTTTGGTCAGTGCATCGTTCCATGGGGAATCAAAAACCATCGCCTCTTTGCCTTGGACAAAGATTAGTCCGTTGGCGGGTGTACGTCCGTAACCGGACACCTCCGACCAGGAGATGTGTACCCAGGCATTTTCAGATATTTTGATTAGCTGGATATCGGGTGATATCTTGACGATTCTATATACCGGCTGTGCAAGGGCCGAAAATTGCAAAAATCCCATTAAAAAAAGTACGACAAGCTTCTTCATGTTTGATTTAATATCCAAAATAAATAAATAACCCGAACGTTTCGGATGGGAAACGAGTCATCCTCACCCTAAATAAAAAAGATTCCATTGTGGTACAACAGAAGGATTTGACGCAGTTAAATTACGTAATACCAAACATTCGACTTCCATGGAATATGATATTTTTTATGCCCTTGATTTTTTCTTTCATTTTTTATGTTAATCAGAGAGAAAACAATCTCTATACCAATCATTTGAAAATTGATTATGTTTTATATAACTTTGGATAAATCCTGATAAATAAATTCCTTGCGCTAGTTTTAAAATAAAATCATTCCGTTTATAAACCTTAAACTGTAAAACCATGGATTCGGAAAAGAAAATTCAGGAATATGAAAACTGCCTGAGAGCAAAAGTAAAAAAAGTAGAGGATGAGCTTAAAAAACTTGATGAATGGATGTACACGGAGGCCCAAATTATCGATTCTCTCGGTGATCCTACAGCAGGAGGTCTGGGTGCGTTACTTGGAAAGGCCAAACTAGCCGATGACCTTATGGGGACCTACATTCCCGATGTGACCAATGAAATTGACAACTGCACCTTGAACTCTGTGAACTGTTACAAGATTACAGGGAATATTCTGAATCCACTTGCCCGGGAGTTGGAGGAAAGCTGTAAGAATTGGAACAAACAGGCTGCAGAAACTGGCAAGAAGCCTGAAATCATCCGGGCACGCAGGGTTCATGCCTACTTTGCAGCTGTCAACAGAAATATCATCAAGGAAATTTTCATTCCTACCAATCGCACCAAATACGAAAATCGGACTGACCATGTTCAGAAGATTGAATGTGGAGCCAGGTGTGTGGATGGCCATCCCTGCAAACGTCTCTTCTGGGAAGGTTGGCGATGTTGGCAGCACGGGGGAGGAAGAAAGAAAGGCAGTGCAGGGTGATCTGTAGACTGGACCCTGGAAATGGCCAGTAGATAGGGTGTTCCGGAAAGGAAACCCACTGCGATGCCCACGAATCGTCTCTTTTGATCCGTTGAAAAATCAAACCGTGAACCTGCCTGATTTGGCTTTATTCAGATGATGGATAGAATTAAAATTTGGGAAATGGTTCCCAACCCTCTTTTATGCGATCGAGCTATTTCTTGCTGAGTCCCTTCACGAAATCCTTGAAACTGACATTGTCAACCATCAGGTCATTGACCATAAACTGGTTCTCCCGGATATTGACTTTCAGACTGATGACCCTGGTCGAATCGTTCAGCTTCTGGGAAGCCATTTCTTCGATCTCTTTCAGGTTGGCATTCTCCACATAATAATTGTTGAAGGGGTAGATCAACTGCAGGGAAGTTGAATCCTTGTAATTCAGGAAGGCTCTTGCCTTTACCCAATCGAAGCTGTCGGCAGGCTTAAATTTCGACACCGATTGAATTTTGGCAAAACCAAGCGTATCCTTGTTAAAACGGACAAAGACCGTTTGACTCCGCTCCCACTCTTTTTTGTCAGTGACTTTGTATTTGTCATCCATAAACCTGAACCAGAGGTAATTCCCATTAATGGAGGTCCCTGCATGGTTGTTCACAACCTTGAAACGAAACTCTTTCCCTGTCAGGGCGATGTCGGCTTTGCTGCTGATCATCAGGCAGGGGACAAAAAGCTGGGCAAGGACAACCAGCGCAAAAATTGGGTATATCAGTTTTTTAGCGTTCATTTTGATTCCTTTTTTTGAGGGTTAACCAATTGGTGACAAAAAATCCGACACCGACCAGCACAAACAAACTACCTTTTACGACAAAGGTTAAATCGGTATCAAACGACCGGCAGGCGACCAGCAACGCAACGACGACCATCCCTGAATTTAATACGCCCAGATGGCTCAGCCGGGTGCCTTCCCGGATCATCAGGATTGCGGCGGCAAAGACGAACAGGTTTACCAGCAGGACTGCGAGGGAGGAAAAAAGGCCCAGGACGAAAATCGCCAGAAACAGAAGCCAGACAACCTCCATCATCTTCACATCTGACAGCGTTCTTCCACGCATGGCCCTGACCAAAAGGAGGGATGCCAAGATCCCTAAAATGAGTAGTGCAATGAATTCGGAGGAGTTGACCAGGAAACTCAGGGTGTAGTGATGGTCCTGCAGTTCTTTCCAATTGGATTTGAATGACATGACCAGCAGGGCAATCACGGTGCCGCAGAAGCCGAAAACCTTGTATCCGTTTTTGATCAAGGCTCTGTTGGAAAAAAAAGATTTATTTCCTATCAGATTGAAAATGCCAAATAGTAGAATAAAGATCGGAGGCAACCATTCTCTGGAGTTGTGTGAAACCATGCCAATGGTCAACGTCAGTACAAAGGGAATCACCCAATGATGAAGGATAAAGAGTGGACTGTCCGGCGATTTTTTGAACAACTGGAAATAGTGCGGAAGTGGCAATGCAAGTAAAGGCCAGTAGATCCACTCACTCCAAAGCTCAGTGGCGTCAGTCCGGACGGCAAAACTATAGAACGTCAACCCAAAGAAATAGGCCAGAGAAACCGCAGTGCTGCGCATAATGAAGACCAGTGGCACCGTCAGCAACATCCAGGTTAGCAGGAAGGTGCTGGCATCGCCATTGATGTGATAGATCTGACTTACCAGCGAGATGTTGGCACCAACCGCAAAAAACAGCAGCAGAGCCGTACTCTCCCTCCAGACCATTTTATCGGGTTTTTTGATGAGTGCAAAAAGGCACAATAACTGCGGTACGATCAGCAACAGGAATGCACAAGCTGTTTTCACATTTCGGGACAAGGAATCCCATTGATTGGCAATGATGAACATCAGTCCGATGCCAACCAGCAATGCACCCAGGACACCAAAAACAAACAATTGCTTGTTGGCAGTCGGAGATGCACCCTCCTTTTTTTTGTAATAATCGGCAATCTGATTGGCATTTTCTCTGGTAATCACACCGGCATTTTCCAGTTCAGTCAGGTCTTGAATTAGGCTCATGATGGCAGGGTTGTAGGTAAAACAAAACAAACTTCACCCAAATGTAGCAATTAGAATCACAAGATTGCAAGGGCATTTTAGATTTTTTCCACTCTTATAGCCTTGAAGTGTAAATATTTATGATTTTTTTAGTCTACCATTTAACAATAATATTCGACATTTCTAAAATCTTAACTTGTTAATATTTTTTCCCTGTCGGGAAAATTAATAGATCTGGCCAGTGCAATTTGCGCCAATTTAGTGCCCCGGGAAAATAAAATGGTAGCTACCGCTGCCCACTTCAATCTTCACTTTGCCACCGATTTCTGAGCTTCGGATGGATCGATCTGATGGAAAGGAGCTATTTCCTTCCAGGACAGGATGAATGGGAGCCTGATCCCAAAGTATCGTTGCGGAACTGTTTGCTGGAACAGTGCAGGAAAAAGTCATGCTATCCCCTTCCATCTTCCATGCCGACCGGATGGTTCCGAACATCGTCTCCAATTCTGCCGAGGCGTTCGTCAATCCTCCGCCAGGATGAGGCTGCAAGAAAAAATGTTTGTATCCGGGGTTCTTGGGATCGCTTGAAATACCGGCTACATACCGGTAGAGCCAATCTCCGATGGCCCCATAGGCGTAGTGGTTGAAACTGTTCATTTTGACATCCTGAAAGGAACCGTCGGGTTTTTGCCCGTCCCATCTCTCCCAGATGGTGGTGGCACCCTTCGTTACCGGATAAAGCCAGGAGGGATATTCCTTGTTCATCAAAAGATTGAAAGCTTGTCCCGCATAACCATGGTCGGCTAGCGCCTGACAAATCAGCGGCGTTCCCACGAAACCTGTTGTCAGGTGCTTCATTTTATCCACATCTGCGGCCAGAAAGGCAGCAGCCTTTGCGTTCATTGAATCTGGCAGCAGTCTAAAAGCCAAGGCCAGTGCATAGGCTGTTTGGGTGTTGGAGACCAGGCGTCCCGATGGGGTCAGGTATTCGTGGCAGAAAGCTTCCCTGCACTTTTGGGCCAACTCCCGGTAGGAAGATGCATCCTCTTTTTTGCCAAGGATTTCGGCAATTCGGGCCAGCCTACCTGTCGAAAAGGTATAATAGGCATTGGCTATCAGATCCTTTTCCGTGGTGGCTCCGGGATAGTCCGATTGCGTACTGGCATAGGCCAGCCAATCGCCATAATGGGCATCACCAGTCCAGAGATGGTCTGCTCCCGCACGTTTGCGCATGTATTCGACCCACGCCTTCATACTGGGATAAAGAGCCGTCAAAACAGAGGTGTCTCCATAAGCCTGGTAGACGGTCCACGGAACAACGATGGCCGCGTCGCCCCAGGCAGCTGAGCTTCCCCTGCCCGACCGTACATCTGGAACAACATCCGTTACCTTCCCGTCAGGAAGCTGGTCGGCAGCAAGATCAGCCATCCACTTTGTAAAAAAGGGTGCCACGTTAAAGTTGAATACGGCGGTCGGGGCAAACACCTGCGCATCACCGGTCCAGCCGAGGCGTTCATCGCGTTGCGGACAATCGGTAGGGACATCCAGAAAATTGCCTCTTTGTCCCCATTGGATATTCCGCTGTAACTGGTTGATTAATGAATCAGAACAGGAAAAATTTCCGGTTTGTGGCATATCCGAATGAATGACAATCCCCGTCAGGCATCTTAAATCAGGGATTCCAGGAAACTGCTCCAGTTTCACATACCTGAAGCCATGAAAGGTGAAATGTGGTTCAAAAACTTCGGGGCCTCCTCCCTTTAGGATGAAGGTATCCGTGGCTTTGGCACTACGCAGATTCTCGGTGTAAAAATTTCCATCCTTGTCTAGTACTTCCGCAAATTTTAAAACGACCTTGTCACCTTTTTGCCCGTTGACCTTTACCCTGACCCAACCTACCATGTTCTGACCCATGTCGAATACCGTCTCTCCCCTTGGAGTTTTGACTATTTTTCGAGGAATAGTCTCCTGTATAGCCCTTACGGGGGAACTGATCCCCGCAACAAGGATATTTGTAGGGCGATCGAGCACCGTGGCAGGAGAAAAAGCGGAAGAAGTAAATCCGGACTGTTTCCATCCCGGCCATTCTTGCGATGCATCGATGGTCTCTCCATTGTAAATATCAGACTCCTGGATGGAGCCATGACCTGCTTGCCAGGAGTCGTCGGTAACGAGCTTTTGGGTGGACCCATCGGAAAAGGTTACCTCCAGTTGAGCCAGAAAGCCAAGTTTATTCCCATAATAATTTGTATGGACCCGCCCTCCGATGTTTCCACGATACCAGCCATCGCCTACTACTGCACTGAGGACATTACCGGATTTCAACATCCCGGTTACGTCGTAGGTCTGGTATTGAATCCGTTTGTTGTAACTGGTCCAACCCGGGGTAAACAGATCGGACCCCACCTTTTCTCCATTCAGGAAAACCTGATAAAGGCCGAGGGAGGTAATGTACAACCTTGCTGACTTGACTGTTCCGATGCAGTTAAACTCCTTTCTGAAACAGACCGGACGGTGATCTTCGGGCGACTGTTCTCCGGAGCCAATCCATTTGGCTTTCCACAAAGCCTTGTCAAGCAGCGCGGTTTCCCACCAGGATGGATTGCTCCAATTGGATATCCTATGCTTGTTGTCCCAGATGCGAACCTGCCAGTAATAACGTTGGGAGGATTGCAGCGGTCCACCTTTGTATACGATGTGGACGGATTGGTCAGACTTTACGATTCCTGAATTCCAAAGTAGTTTCTTCTTAGCTGACAGATTTTCAGACGAAGCAGCAACCCTTATTTCGTAAGCGACTTGTTTGACATTTGATTCGTCCGACTGAATTTGCCAACTCAACCTGGGGGATTTCGTCTCTATCCCGAGTGGATTTTGAAGGTACTCACATTTTAGGTTGGCAACGCGGCCATTCCCACCCAAAAGCCAGATCGGAAGAAAGAGGAGCAGCTGCACCAACCACATCCCGGGGAAAAATTTGGCAGGCAAGGACTTGTTGTTACACATGGAATGGCATTCAGAAAAATGGGATCATTTTTTAACTTTTATCCGGTATACCGAAAAGGAATTGGGAGCCAAAACGGCCTTTATCATCTTCCCCTGAACCGTAAAAACCTGTTCGACAGGAGCAACCAATTTGGGTTGTTCCAGTGAGTTGACATCTTCCGTGGAATTACTTTTAAGGACGCTCAGGGTGGCCTTTGGACTCACCTGCTTTCTGACATCCAGCCGGATGGATTGTTTTACCTCTTTGTTCGAGGCATTGATCAGTTTAAGAATGATCTCATCCGTTCTCTGATCCATAGCGGCAGACCCATATAAACCATCCTGCCCGGTTAAAGGTTCTCTGTTCCACAACATGGGCAAGACCTGCGACCCTTTGTTGTTTGAATAGAGCTTTTGAACATAATAATTAGCTGTCCCGAACGACTTCAGGTTATCGAACCAAATCAGATCAGGGGTCCATTGCCAGGCATCGACGTGGGCGAACAAGGGAGCATAGGAGCAAAGGCTTACTACATCGGCATTTCGCTCAAGCCCAGTCATAAATGCCGCCTCAGCCAGCGCGCATTTCCAGGTGTTTTTATTTTCAGGATTGACAGTCGATTTGCTTTGTGCCGCATATTCTCCTGCAAATATCTTGTATCCGTTCCTATCGTAGTGATCGTAGCGGGTCGCATTTTTCAAAAACCATTCCGAAGGTGCATAATAATGTTCGTCTACAATTTCGGCGTGAAGTCTTTTCAATTCACCCGCAGCAAAATCAAAGAATTTTCCATCCGGGGAGGGGCCTGTACCCGTAACAAGAGTCATTTGAGGATATTTCTCCTTGATTTTCCGGACAAAAGCTTGATACCGTTCGATGTACTGGGCTCCCCATTGTTCATTGCCTACCCCCAGCATCTTCAGGTTGAAGGGGGCAGGATGGCCCATGTTTGCCCGTACTTTTCCCCATTGGGATTCAACGGGTCCATTGGCAAATTCGATCAAATCGAGGGCATCCTGGATATAAGGTTCGAGCTGGTCCATCGGCACTACTTCCGCCGAATTAAACTGGCAGGCCATTCCGCAACTCAGGATTGGAAGCGGTTCCGCCCCCAAATCTTCTGCCAGTTGAAAATATTCGAAGAACCCCATCCCGAATGACTGGTAATAATCCGGTGTTGGCCGATGCTTGAATTCTGTGTTCCATCTGTTGATCATCGTTTTCCGCTCTTCCAATTTGCCAACTGTCTTTTTCCATTGGTAACGAGTTGCCAATTCGTAACCTTCGACAATGCATCCTCCCGGGAAACGAAGAAACCCAGGTTTGAGATCTGCAAGCAGCTGCACCAGATCAGACCGCAAGCCGCCCTGTCTGTTTTTCCAGGTATCATCCGGGAAAAGAGAGATCATATCGAGATCCAGGGCTCCAACGCCCTCGAACCAGAGCACCATTTTGGCTTTGGGATCACCTTCCACCGAAGTAAAATCAACCTGGTATCTCTTCCAGTCGCCAGGCCCGGGAACCACTTCAGCGCTTCCAATTACTGCACCTTCCCCTCCAATCAGTTCCAACCGAATCTTCATCGAAGGGCCGGTCTGGATTCGGGCAAGCAAAGAAAAGTGGTACTTCATCCCTTTTTTGATGCCCATCCCGCGAAAGCCTTCATTTTCCAAACCAAATTTCTCTTCGGCATTCGTCCGGCTGATCCTAACATACCTCGGATTGTTTGTTTCCGATTCCCCGCGGTTCAAAACCAACAGGCCTTCTGTGGCATCTGCTTTCACGATTTTCCAGCCCAAAAGTGGTTTCGCAAATTCGAAGGAGCGGTTTTTGACCAGTTCGGCATACAAACCACCGTCGGCGGCAAAATTGATGTCCTCAAAAAATATTCCCCACATCGTGGATTGAATCGGGGCGATGGGCTTTTCCACAGAAACCACAATGGGTTCAACTTTTTGTGCTGACAGTTGTACAGAAAAAACCAATTCAACGATCAGAATCAGGAGAAAACCAATTTTCCTTGCCATACTTTTGAAATTAATGTTAAAATGGGCCGGTAAAATACTTCAAACGGTTTATTATTTTGGAAGCAGGGCCGCTTTGCAATAGGCCACGCATTTCGTTACCTCCTTCACGGCATCGGATCCTTCCGGGACGGGATATTCCAGTTCGATATCGCAGGTAATGGGCCATCCTTTCTTTTGGATCAATTGCAATATTTCTACTACCGGGGTCTCACCTTTTCCAAAAGGCTGGTTTTTATTTGGATCCGCTGCCTTGGGTCCTGTTTTGTCTTTGATGTGAATGCTCACGATGCGGTCATGAAGCCGATCCATCAAGATGGTTGGATTAAGACCTGTGGCACCGAAATAGTGACCGGCATCGAGGTTAAGCATCAGTTTGGGGCCATAGGCGAGCGCCTTGTCGAAGCTGAAATTGGGATCTCCCGGTTGACCGTGGTTGTGAAAGATGACAAAGAGGTGGTGTTTCTCGGCAAATGGTTCCATCCGTTTGGCGGCCTCTTCCGATATTTCCATCGTAATTCCTACTGCTCCAACAGCTTTACAGGCATTAAAAGCATAATCAATCTCCTCATCCGACCAGCTTTTGTCGCCCAATTTCAGGATGTTGATTTTTATACCCCTGGCATGGAATAATTTCTTTATCGCCTTGAATTTGTCCATCGAAACCGATGTTCGCCACTGACGAATGGCTGCTGCGTCCTTGGTCTGAGGGATGCCTGCATACCTTTCGGCTACATCGCCCATTAGTTCCACAGAACTAAGCCCGGACTGGGCTGCATAATTCAATACCGCCGGCAGCGACTGATCCGGCATGCTTCGGTAGCTATAGGTAATAGTTCCAATCTGAACTCCGCCAAATTTAGAACCCTTACGATGGGATGCAGCTGTGGATCCGCTGCCGGAAAGGCAGAAAAAAACCACCAGCGTCAATAATTTTAATGTCAGCTTCATAATACCTGGAATTAATAGTTAATGTTATGATTATTTGGAATTTAAGTAGCTCTGAAAAGGAATGTACAATATCCCTTTTCACTCTTGCAAGATAGCAATAGATCGCTAATTTTCTGGAGCAGTCAAACATATTTGTCTCCAGCTAATCTAGGTATCAGCAGACATCCCGGACAAACCAAAAACTGGACGGACCGGTTCATTTCATCACCGAAAGGCAATTACCAAAAAATAATTCCACTTCCTCTTCCCTGAACCTTACCGGCAGAATTGAAAAAGGAAGGAGAGCAAATATGAAAAATTACATCCCACTTCCTGCTAAATCTTCTCTCCTTGCAAATGGCTTTTTCGTTTAATTCATTTACCTTCGCAAATTCATAATAAACTGTGAATTCGCCCGATCATGTGGAAATATCTGACCCGTATTCTTCTTCGCAACAGACCCGTCATCCTGATTCTTATTTTTCTTCTGACCTTATTTATGGGATGGAAAGGACTGGGAGTGAAGCTCTCCTACGACAATGCCAGCATCCTTCCTGCCGATGATAGTTTCATCATGGATTACAACCAATTCAAAAAGAGGTTTGGAGAGGATGGCAGTGTAATTGTGATTGGAGTGGAGAACCCAAACATGTTTCAACTGAAGGATTTCAACCACTGGTACGACCTGACCGCTGATATGGCCAAGGTTGCAGGGGTTGAAGGGGTCATGTCCATCACGAAAACTTCCACGATCGTAAAGAACGATTCCCTCCATCAATTCGATTTCAAACCGCTGGTTCCCATAAAACCCACCACCCAGGCCGAAGTTGACAGCCTGAAAAAGAAAATCCTCTCCCTTAAGTTTTACGATGGCTTGCTTTTCAACTCGAAAACAGAAGCCTATATTCTGGCTATCACGTTGAAAAAATCGGTACTGAACGACAAGATCCGGATGACTATTACTGACAACATCGTGGAAAGGGCAGAGCAATATGCTACGCAGACCGGACATGAACTGCATTATTCGGGACTGCCCTACATCCGGACCGTCATGGCAAGAACCGTCCAGCACGAGCTTTTTCTCTTCGTGCTGCTTTCGATCCTGATTGCAGCCTTCATCCTATTCCTCTTTTTCCGGTCGATAAAAGTGGTGGCCAGTTCATTGGTCGTGGTCGGTATCAGCATCATTTTTACATTGGGACTTGTGGGACTTTTCGGATTCAAAATCAGCATCCTGACAGGAGTGATCCCGTCGCTGATTGTGGTGATCGCGATTGAGAATTGCATTTATATTCTCAATAAATACCATTGGGAGTACCGCAATCATGGGAACAAAATTTTGGCTCTTTCGAGGGTTGTCAGGAGGATCGGATTTGCCTCCCTGATGGTCAATACAGCCACAGCCGCCGGTTTTGCCGCTTTCATATTGGTATCCAATCAATTGTTGCGGGAATTTGGGATCATCGCCGCCATCAGCATCCTGATGGAGTATGCGCTCTGCATCACCCTGCTGCCCATCCTGTTCAGTTACATGGATCCACCCTCCGACAAACATGTTAAACACCTTGACAATACATTTTTCAATTCTGTTTTGGAGAAAATTCTTTATGTCATTCAATACAAGCGAAAATGGGTTTTCTCCCTCGCGGGGATGTTGCTGCTGACAGGAATTATCGGAATGCTCAACATGAAGACCTCCGGAAAAGTGACGGACGACATACACCAGAGCAACGCTCTTTACAAGGACCTGAAGTTCTTCGAAAAACAGTTGGGTGGCGTGATGCCCTTCGAAATATCGGTAGATACCAAAAAGAAAAAAGGGGTGATGCTCTATTCTACCATTCAGCGCATCGACCAGTTGCAGAATGTTATTTCCAGAAACAAGGAGTTCTCCAAGCCACTTTCGGTCGCAGAATTTGCCAAATTTGCCAAACAGGCCTATTTCAATGGCAATCCCGACATGTACAGTTTGCCCAATTCCATGGAAAAGACCTTTGTACTCTCCTATTTTCCCAAAAAGGCATCCGGGAACCAGCAATTACTCAATTCCTTCATCGACAGCACCCAACAGGTCACCAGGATCAGTTTCCAAATGGCAGATACCGGCACCAAGGAGATGAACAGGTTGCTCGACAGCATCCGCCCCAGGGTGGACTCCATTTTTGCCAGGGCAGATTACAATGTCCAGATCACCGGCAGCAGCGTCATTTATGCCCGGGGAACAGAATTTCTGATTAAGCATCTGTTAATCAGCGTACTGATTGCCATTGGATTTATTTCGCTGCTGATGGCACTGATGTTCACAAGCATCCGGATGATAGCCGTCTCCATGATCCCAAACATCATTCCGCTGATCATTACTGCCGCCATTATGGGCTTTACCGGTGTGCCTATCAAGCCTTCAACCATCATCGTTTTCAGCATTGCACTGGGTATTTCTGTCGACAACACGATCCAATATCTCTCGAGGTACCGACACGAACTGAAGATGACAGGAAACAACATCAAGCTGTCGACCCTGAATGCCCTGCGTGAAGCCGGTTTCAGCATGATCTACACCTCCATTGTGCTGGTATTGGGGTTCAGTGTCTTTATGGTATCAAGCTTTGGAGGGACCCAGGCCTTGGGATTGTTGGTTTCGACCACCCTCTTCATTGCCATGTTCTTCAACATGATCGTACTGCCCTCCCTGTTACTGGTACTGGATAAATATTTGGTCACAAAGGCCTTCAAGAGTGAGCCGGTGATTGATATTGATGGGGAGGAAGAAGAGAATTAAAGGCAAAAGTGGTATTCGCATAGATCAAGGATGGTGTCAAAAAAAGGAACGCACGAGTTTGAAATCGTACGTTCCTTTTTTTGACACCACCTCTTCGGAGTCCCCTACTTTTGCCAATCTCCTTTTGCCTTGTTTTCAGCTTCCTCTCTTTTCTGTTGCGAGGATCATCTTGATCTGAAGCTTGTTCCCTATGGCCAGCACATCTATCAGATCCTGAATGGTCAGGGAGTTATCCGTTCTCAATACGATGGTTACGTCGCTGATTCTGGTTTTGATGACTTTCAAGGCACCCTCCAACTTGTTGAAGGGAACCTGTTCCTTGTCAATAAAATAATTTTTTTCCTTGGTAATGGAGAGGGTGATCTGTTTCTTGTCGAGAGTCTGATTGGAAGCTGATTTAGGCAACAACAGTTTAATCACGTTGGGATTGGCAAACGTGGCCACCAACAGGAAAAAAAGCAACAGAAAGAACATGATGTCGTTCAGGGATCCTGTGGCTACTTCTGGTTTAAACTCGAGCCTTTTTCGAAGCTTCATCTCAGTTTTGTTCGATGATGTTGATAAACTCAAAAGCGTCTTCCTCGACCCGGTTCATGTATTTGTCGATCATGATGCTAAGCATATGATAACCTGAATAGGCGATGACCCCTACGATCAGACCCAATCCGCTGGAGATCATTTTTTGATAGAGTCCTCCTGAAATAATGCCGATGCTGATGTTGTCGGAGAGTGAAATATCGTAAAAAATCTTGATGACCCCGGCAATGGTACCGATGAAACCAAGCATCGGAGCAATGCCAGCAAAAAGACCCAGATAATGGAGATCCTTGCTCATCTTGTTCATCTCAATCTGTGCAGCAGTTTCAATGGAACTCTCCACCTCCTTGATAGGCTTACCGATGCTGCGTGTGGCGTGATAAAATATGCGGCTATAGGAACTGTTTCCTGCCTTCAAAGTAGCGACGGCCTGACCAACATCCCCCTGCTTCAGGTAACCGTGGAAGGCCACAACCAGGTTGGGTTCCGGTTTGGTGTAGCGCCTGATTTCGATAAATTTAACTATGATCAGGTAACAGGTAAGTAAAGAGATTATTGCAATGGGAACAAGGATCCATCCACCTTTAAGCAACAGGTCAATTCCATCGGGGCTTGCTGCATTGTGTATGCCTTGAATCGCTTGTTGCTGAACGCCGAGCTGTAGAATCATATGTTTTTATTATAGTATTGTATGAATCAACTGAATAACCAAGCAAATGAACAGAGGATAAATTCGATGTGTTTTCCCAAACCAAAACCAATTTCCTTTTACCAGCACATTAGCAAATTAGCATATTAGCAAATTGCCTTATGCCCACTTGCGAAGGTGCTTGAAATTGATGCGTAGCTTTTTGATTCGTTGAATATAGGTGGTAACAAACAATCTGCGCACTTTGGGAAATTCGATTTTTTTGAACTCGTATCCCTCGGCCTTCAGTGTTTCAATGGCTCTTGGAAGAGCCCACCTCAGATGAGCCTCTGCCTTGTAGGAATCGTGAAAAGTGATGATGCTGCCCGATCTGACGAACTTCAAAACATTTTCCAAAACCTCTTCTCTGGTAATGTTGGTGTTGTAATCGCAGGAGATTACATCCCACATCACGATTTTGTATTTTTGAGACAGAAATAGATACTGTCCCCTGGTCAGCCAACCGTGTGGCGGACGAAAAAGGTTGGAACCGATCAGCCTGTTGGCCAGTTCAATGTCTTTAAAATACTCCAGATTACTCGTTTTCAATCCTTGCAGATGGTGATAGGTATGGTTGCCAACGGCGTGACCATCTTCCAGTATCTGTTCAAAGATTTCGGGATAGCGAAAAACATTCTCGCCCACGGCAAAGAAGGTTGCCTTCACCTGATGTTCATTCAGCAGATCAAGTACCCAGGGAGTTACCGTAGGAACCGGACCATCATCAAAGGTCAGGTAAACTGACTTTTCTTCTGCAGGCATACGCCACACAGCGGCTGGAAACCACTTGGTGAAAAAACCCGGCAGATGGACCTGTAACTTAAACTTCATATTTTACTATTTGTCTGCAAAGGCACAAAAGTAACGATTATCTTCCAAATGTGTAAATTTCGCAGAAACTATCATTTTGGGGGGATCATTCCCTTCTCCGGTTGGGCAATGGAGAACATCTTGTTCAGTTTGCCGTTGATCTCCTTTGAAAGGTCTTTCTCTCCGTATTGGTCGGTAATAACACCCAATTCCTGAAGCAGATAGAATGCACGCTGCAAATCTTCTGATACGGACTCCCTGAATTTTGGTTCCAAAGAGAGGTAGTAAAGAATTTCGCGTTCATTGTTATCCACCATTTGGCGGACCACCTCGTTGCCCTTTTTCATGGATGCCGGCATCATGTTAACTTCCATCGAAGTCATCTCCTTACCCATTTTGTGCATATCGAAATGAGCCGCTTTGTAATAGGCCTCCGCCATCAACAAATTGAAGTAGTTGTAAGGGACTTTCTTATTGGGAACCAATTCGTTGCAACGATCCAATACCGCAACGGCTGAATCGGTTCTACCCTCCACGATCAATTGATCTGCCAATCTTACGAAATTATTTCGGATGTTCATCGACATTCTCATGTTATTTTCATCGAGGTAGACCTTCGGATTGTTCATGTTACCCCATTTGAACTTGTTGATGATGTTATCGTACATAATGCCGGAATTGACTCTGCCGATCTGGCCCTCTTTAACTTTGGTCTTGATCGGAACCAGGCGGTAGGCGAATCCCTCTGCCTGAAAATATTCCTGCAGATTCAGGTATTTTTCCCTGCCAACTGTCACGGCAAAATAGATGGGCCGTTTCCATTTGTTGTTGTTGATGATGTCGAGGATGATCATCTCATCCTTTGAAATATAATTACCGGTGAGATTGATATCCAATTTGTCGACGATCATGGAGTCGTCTTTCGCTGCAACGGTTCCTGATTCCAGAACTGCCTTTTTATCCACCGGATAATACAATTGCTTGGAAGGAAGGAAGGAGGCATTGTCGGCCTGCTGCAATTTAGTTGCCGCTTCATCCGAACGGATAAACTCCAGTGCGTCGTTCAGGTTGACGGGCCGCTTGAGCTGATCCAACACATAAACGATGTCTCTGTTGCCCTGCACGACCTGATCTTCCGTAAATTTGATTGGAAGCGGATCAGAATCGTAGTATTTTTTACGCATCTGATCGATGTACCAATCCGTTTGCAGGTAACTCAGGTTGCAAACACGCACATCTGTGCGGATTCCTTCCACCTCCTGGGCATACCAGAGCGGGAAGGTATCGTTGTCCCCATTGGTAAAAATGATGGCATTGGGAGCACAGGTCTTGAGGTAATTTCCACCGAAATCCCTTGCGGTATAACGTCCGGAGCGATCGTGGTCATCCCAGTTTTGGGAAGCCATCAATACCGGTACTGCAAAAAGCGAGATCGCCGTAGCCGCAATGGCACTGATGGTCGCTGCCGAGAATCTTTTAAAAATATCGTAAACTGCCAAAACACCCAACCCAATCCAGATGGTGAAGGCGTAGAAGGAGCCTGCATAGGCATAATCCCGCTCACGTGGTTGAAGCGGATCTTGGTTCAGATAGACCACTATGGCCAATCCCGTCATGATGAAGAGCAACATCACCACGGTGAAATCCTGTTTGCCTTTCTTTCCCGATTGATACTGGAAAAACATTCCGAGTAATCCCAGAATAAACGGAAGCATGTAATAGGCATTCTTGGCCCTGTTCTCACCCAGGGTTGGTGGCAGATGACTCTGGTCGCCCAAACGTATGGAATCCAGAAAATTGAAACCGGTGATCCAGTTTCCGTTGAGAATCCCTCCCTGGCTCTGAACATCATTTTGACGACCGGAGAAGTTCCACATAAAATATCTCAGGTACATGAATCCAACCTGATAGGTAAAGAAAAACTGGAGATTTTCACCGAAGGTCGGTTTCATCAGCGTTTCAGGTTCTCCCTGCCTGTTGGTAGTCTGTACGGGTGTTCCCTTGATACCGGCCCAGTTTTTGTATTCCTGAACGTGATCTGCACTGGAACTGTACATACGTGGAAAGATCGTACAGAAACGTGAGTCGTAATTTGGAATTTGTTTGTATTCGGCTATTTCATAATGGCCATTTTTCTTAATATAGGTAGGACTACCCTGCAAATAAGGATCCTTGCTGTCGAGCGGGGCATTGTAATACTGGCCATATCCAAGCGGCCTGCTGCCATACTGATCCCTGTTCAGGTAGGAAAGCAGGGAAAAGACATTGTCCGGATTGTTCTGATCCATGGGAGGATTGGCGGTTGAGCGAATCACCGTCATCGCATAGGAAGAGTAACCGATGACAATCACGGACAAACATACCAGAATCGTATTGGCTACCACCTTTTTGTGCCGGTAGGTATAGATAATGCCGTAGCTTACTGCTCCTGTTAATACAAGTGCGTAGATAATGACACCGCTTTCATAAGGCATACCGATGCCGTTGACAAACAGCAATTCAAACCAGGAGGCAGCAACCACCAGTCCTGGAATAACCACCCATACCATCATGGCAAGAATGAAAAGGGAAAGACCGGAAGCGACCAGGATACCGTTCCGGGTTGTTTCGTATTTTCTGAAATAATAGACAAAGACGATGGCAGGTATGGCCAGCAGGTTCAAAAGGTGCACCCCAATGGAGAGTCCTACCAGGTAGCTGATCAGCACCAGCCATCTGTTTGCCTGAGGCTCATCCGCCTCATTTTCCCACTTGAGGATGGCCCAGAAGACGAGTGCGGTAAACAGGGAAGAGGTACCATACACCTCCCCTTCGACAGCAGAAAACCAAAATGTATCTGAAAAAGTATACGCCAAAGCGCCTACGGCACCGGCACCAAGAATCACAATCAATTCGGAGAGGGTCTCATTTTCACCTGTTCCAATGATTTTTCTTGCCAGGTGGGTGATGCTCCAGAACAGGAAAAGAATGGTAAAGGCGCTCGCCAAAGCCGACATGATGTTTACCATCACCGGAATGGTGGAGACCGAAGGAGCCAGCATGGTAAAAAGACGTCCAAGAATCATAAACAAAGGAGCACCCGGGGGATGACCAACTTCGAGGCGGTAGGCCGTTGTGATAAATTCACTGCAATCCCAAAAGCTTGCAGTTGGTTCGATCGTCAACAAATAGACGATGGCCGCAACCACAAATATTCCCCACCCGACAACCGTGTTGTAAAACTTGAATGTTCTCATCTTATTTTTTTTATCAGTCGCAATTGGTTTGAAAAGTCATCCTCCGTTCGGGTCAGGACCTCATTTTCGTGAAGTTCCCCTTTCAAACAACCAAAAATCTTTGCGAAGATATAAAATCTTTGTCCACAGCAGAAAAGGATTTATTTTGATCTGGTCAATTGTACAGAAAACCGGCTATGCGGTTTCGGAAAAATCTATTTATACTCTTGTTAATCTGACACTTAAAAAACAAGGTCAAAAACATCTTTAACATTCTTTGACGCTTTCAGGAAAAAAATCGAAGATAAAATGCTCTTTTTCAGTTTTCATATTGGTTCAAAAAAAAATCTTCGTACTTTTGCGCGGTCCTAATAGATAGGATAAGTTTGATTGACCCGTGGTGTAATTGGCAACACGTCTGATTTTGGTTCAGAAGAGTCCTAGTTCGAGCCTAGGCGGGTCAACCAGTAAATCAATCACTTACACTTTTTTGTGTAGGTGATTTTTTTTGTTGCGAGGTTTGCTGCGAGGTTGAGACTTAAAATTACAATCTAAGAACCTTTTTCGAAGTCATCAATTCCCTTTTGACAA
>CAINVV010000036.1 GCA_903854235.1 uncultured Bacteroidia bacterium
CCTTTCGTTTGTATTTAAATAGGTCTCAACTACTACTATTCAATTAACAGAAAATCACTTTTGCATGACTAACAAATTGACTGTAAAGTCAGACTTGCTAGCAATTATTACAGCCATCCTAATGCTGTCTGGTTCCGCTACCTTTTCCCAGGGCCGCCTCCTTCGTGGCGAAATCTGGCAGGACTATTCCCTTTCGGAAAAGAAAGCCGATTTCTATATCTCCACCAAAGGAAATGATACCTGGTCAGGGACCCTGGCAGAACCCAATATGGCCGGAACCGATGGTCCTTTGGCAACCCTTCAGCAGGCACAAAAAGCCGTCAGAAAGCTAAAATCGATCCTGTTCCTGCCAAAAAAAACCGCTCTCGATAAGCGATACATAGGCTCACTACACAAATATGGAACCGGGAAGGATATCCTCGTCCTCCTTCGCGGAGGGATCTATCCGCTGGATAGTACCTTGCGGTTCAATTCACCGGACGGAGGTGAACGGATCGAAACCGAGCTTCCCACCGGTGCCTTCGAATACCATCAGTTGAAGGATTATTTTGTCACTTATGCCTCCTACCCCGGCGAAAAGGCAATTCTTTCGGGAGCCGAGCGAATCACCGGCTGGAAGAAATCCGCGGATGCGAAATGGCAGGTTCAACTCAAAGAACAAAATATCAAAGAGCTTTTTGCCAACGGGAAACGACAAACCCTTGCCAGATCACCCAATACCGGTTACTTTTATACGGACGGTCAACCCACCGACCCCGGCGTCTTCAGCTTTAAACCAGGCGATCTGCACGACTGGAAGGATCTCACCTCCGGAAACATCCACCTGACTGTCAGATGGGGCGCCGTACATACTTCCCTCACCAGGGTGGATGAGAAATTACACAAAGCTTACCTGAAAGATCCCGACGAGGGAATACTCAACGTTCCCCCACGTTACTATTTTGAAAATCTGGAAGCCTTGCTGGATACTGCCGGGGAGTGGTACTTCAATCAAAAAACAAAAATACTCTCCTTCCTGCCGGAAACAGATTCAAGCAATCCAAACGAAGCCATCCTCCTCTCCCCTAAAACAGCAGGGCTGGTTGCTGCTTCCGGAACCCGGGAGAAACCAATCAGAAATCTCCGGTTTTACAACCTCACCTTCACGGCCACAGCTCCCGGCGACAGAGGTACCCTCGATTTTACCTACGCCAAGAATTGTGAAGTGCTCCGAAATACCATCGAGAATGTAAGTCAAGCTGCCATCTATTTCGGTTTGGGTAGCTACCACAACCTGATCGGCGAAAATATACTTCGAAACATTACCGGATCGGGGATCGCCGTACTGGGAAATCCGCAACCCGAAAATTGGAACGACCTGGTCAGCGACAACCGCATCACTCGCAACGAAATTTCCAACCTTCGCCCTGCCACCATTGGCATCCGCACCGCCAACGCGCTGCGAACCACCATTGCGCACAATTACATCACCAATACCGGGAGCTACGGCATTACCGTAGGTTCCTGGCCCAATGTGGAGGAGAGCAGCGACGGCAGTCACCTGGTCGAATTCAACCACCTCTCCTTTACCAACATGGCACGCGACGATGAAGGAGCCATCGCGGTCTATGGCCTGAGCCCTGGCTCTGTAGTCAGGGAGAACCTGATCCACGACGTGAAACCTGCCACCACCAACGAAAATGTTGGTCTTTTCCTTCAAAACATGGCCTCCGGCTGGTCGCTCACCAACAACATCCTCTACGGACTGAAACAGGCCGAGATGAAACTTTGTGCAGCCTATCTGGAGAACAACACCTACGAAAACAATCACCTGATTGAGAGACCTTTGGTTGAACCGGAGAAAATTATCGAAGGAAGTCCAAGATTCAGTTACCGGAATTTGCAGGTAATCTCTCCTGCCGGGAACGGTACAGGCCATGCGTTGCTTATCAGGGCAGAAGTGTCAAATGATGGATCCACAGGCAACCTGCAGGTGCCACTCTATGTTGATGGAAAAGAGGCAGATCGCCAACTCTTCCCTATTATTTCAAAAAACTACCGGCAAATTGAGTTCAATTACCAATTTTTTACCCCCGGAAAACATTCGGTCTCCATCGGCACCACCGACCAAAAACTGCTTGAAATTACAGGCGATACGATCCGGATGCTCTACAGTCAACTTGCCACCAATGTCACAGAACTTCCATCCGGTGATTCGGTAAGGGTTGGTGTGATGGTTAAATCAATGAAACATGAGCCCATGGATCAGCAAATTGATCTTTTTGTGGACGGTAAAAGTATCTCCTCGAAACAGATTCATTTTCAGGCAGACGAATCAAAATTAATCAGCTTTGGCTTCAAACCCGAAACGGGTACCCATTCGGTGACCATAGGCAACCACCCTCCCCTTTCCATCAGGGCTTTCCCTTTAATAAAGGTGAATTTTTCCCAACGGGAGCTGCAGACCTTTTGTTCATCCACCGCCAAACCCTGTTCGTACGAATACAGTGTCGGAAAAAACAGCTACACCATTATCGCCCGTGGAACAGACTTCCTACATGCGGAGGATTCTTACGGTACCATCTTTCTTCCAAAAATGGCCAAGGGTAATTTTGTCGCTACAGTGAAAGTGGTGGAATTGGGGAAAGAGGTAAGTGACTGGTTCCGATTCGGCATTTTCGTCAGGAATAACCTCGACAAAACCAACCGGACAGACAAGGATCTGGCGGGTTCCTTTCTGGTTTTTTCCACGCCCAAGCGGAGCGGAACGCAATGGGATGAATTTGGAGACGGATCTACCCACAACTCCAGAAGCCTGAACTACACCAGGGAGCAACCCTTCCCACTCTGGCTGAAGATGGTTAGGCATGGAGACCGGCTTTCAGGGTACTACAGTTTCGATGGGAAAAGCTGGATCCTGAGCAGGGAGTCGGGCAACTTGTCAGGAATAGCGCAAGTCCTTGATATCGGGCTCGCTGCCGGCACCAACGACCAGAAACCCTCCACGGTGAAGTTTGAGGATTTTCAACTTTGGCTGGAGCAATAAAAATTGCCTATTTGTACAAATCCATCAGGTCGACTTCGGCGAGCTGAACCAGAAAATCGACGATTTTTTCCGTCAGAAAGGCAAAAAAGCGTTCGCCCTTGTCGGCTGTTGACTGGTCAGGATTACCGATGCCGGTATCTTTCGTTACCTGACTCCAGTTTCGTTCAGCCCAGGCCCATCCCTGGTTCAGGGCATCGACCCGGAATTTTTTGGCCACCCCATCACCTGCCGTGGCAAGTGGCATCACCAATTCAGGATAGAGGTAAAGCATCAGGCTGGTTTCCGTTTCTCCGGCATGTTCTCCCTGGTCCTCGAAGAATCGTTCGGCACCGGGTATTTTATACCAGTTGCACTGGGTTAGCAACATCTCCGGAAACAACAGATTCAATTCACGGATGTGCTGTTTGAAATCATTTCCACCGTGGGTGTTGAGGATCACAAATTTCCGGATCCCCTGCCTGTTCAACACCGTGAGGAGATCCTTCAGAATCAGGAACTGGGTGCCCGGATTCAGGTTCATATCCAACAGAATATCCGGTTGACCGGTATTAACCCCGAAAGGAAGAGTCGGAAGTACTTTGACTTTTGCTCCTTTTTCACCGGCAAATCTGGCACATTCGGCTGCCAACTTCGAGGCAATGTAATTGTCCGTTCCGTATGGCAAATGATAATTGTGTGCCTCGGTGGCCCCCCAGGGCAGGATAACCACCTCTGGTCGGTTCCCCTTCACCTCTTTCCAATTGGTCTCTTCAAGAATGTACGATCTCATAAATGCTGGATTTGTCCCACAAAGAAAAGCAATTTGAATCAGAAGAATAAACTGGCAGGGGAAGATGTTTAAAATATTATGGTTATTTTCGTTACAGGGAAAGGGATTGCGCGCTTTTGAAAAGGCTGTAAACTGCTAAAAGACTGACAATTTAGGCACAAAAATCAAGTTAAACCTTTGCGTAAAATACATTGCTTTTCAAATCTGGTAACGATCCTTCCCAAAACTTAAAGACCTTATTGTAACATTAAACTACCGTGAAAATTCCAATTTACCAGGTTGATGCATTTAGCGACACCCTCTTTGCCGGCAATCCTGCTGCCGTTTGCCCGCTTCAAAACTGGCTGGACGACGATTTGATGCAAAACATAGCGGCAGAAAACAATCTTTCAGAAACGGCTTTCCTTGTATCCAATGGAACGACGATTGGGATCAGGTGGTTCACTCCGTTGGCTGAAGTGGAACTGTGCGGTCACGCGACGCTCGCTGCAGCCTGCGTTCTTTTTGATCACCTCTCCTTTCCCGGCAATACCATCCTTTTTCAGTCCACACACCGCGGGCAACTCACGGTAACCAAAAGAGCAGACTTTCTGGAGTTGAACTTCCCTGCCGATCAGCCGGAACTCTCCCTTCCACCCGACGGACTGATCGATGCCATCGGCAAAAGACCACTGGAGGTTTGGAAAGGGAGAACAGATTACCTGCTGCTGTATGCGTCACCAGAGGATATTTCCGACATCCGTCCCAACTTTGAAGCCCTGAAAGCAGTGAAGGCAAGAGGACTCATTGTCACCGCTCCCGGCTACGAGTGCGACTTTGTATCACGGTTCTTTGCACCTGCCGTTGGAGTCAATGAAGATCCGGTAACTGGTTCTGCCCATACCACCCTCACTCCATTTTGGGCACACAGGCTGAATCAACTCTCGTTTGAGGCCGTACAGCTCTCCCTGCGAGGAGGCTATTTAAAATGCACACTTGCCGGCGATCGCGTGCTGATCGCAGGTAGGGCAACCACTTACCTTGTCGGGGAGATTTTTATCAACTAATTAACTTCTGAAATATTATTTCCATATTTAAATCCAATTTACAGCTACAAACTACCAAACAAATCAACCAACGATGAGAACAATTCTTAAGCTTACGAGTCTGCTGACCCTGTTCCTGTTGACCAATCTTTTTGCAGATGCCCAGGTGGTTCTACCCCCCTTCTTCAACTGCAACATGGTTCTGCAGCAGGGAATTCCAATTCCCGTATGGGGATGGGCCTCTCCTGGAGAGAAGGTGAGTGTCACCTTCAACAACAAAACGGTCACCACCAAAACCGCAAAAGACGGCAAGTGGCGCGTAACCCTTGCCGCAATGAATTACGGAGGACCTTACAACATGGTGGTCAAGGGTAAAAACCTGCGTACCATCGAAAATATCCTGATCGGCGAGGTCTGGGTCTGCTCGGGTCAGTCTAACATGGAGTTTAACCTCTCCTCCGCTATTCGCGCAGAGGACGAGATAGCCGCCTCCAATTACCCTGAAATCAGGCTATTCACCGTTAAAAAAAGGATCGCTCAAACTCCTCAGGAAAATCTGGAGGAGGGAGAATGGTGGAATTGCTCACCCATTTCAAGTTCGCATTTTTCTGCTGTGGCCTATTTCTTTGGAAGGGAACTGTATTTGAAACTGAAGGTACCCATTGGCCTCATCAACACCTCCTGGGGAGGTACTGTTGCTGAAACCTGGACCAGTCCTGAAGCCATTGCCAACAATCCCGACTTTGCACCGATGTTGGAAAATCTCAAGAAAATTGATTTAAAAGAATATAGCAAGAGCGTCGAGAAAGAGCTCCGTGACCGCGTGGGTGAGTATTCCACTACCGACCAGGGAATCAAAGACAATGAACCCATCTGGGCCGCTGCCGCATTTGATGATCAAGGCTGGAAAACCATGCCCCTGCCGGGATACATAGAAAACAACGGACTTCAGGGAGTCGACGGTATCATCTGGTTCAGGAAAAACATCGAGTTGGATGCCTCCCTGGCGGGGAAGAGTGCCACGCTCGAACTGGCCAAAATCAATGACTCCGATGTCACTTATGTCAACGGTGTTAAAGTTGGCAACACCGAACTGAAAGCCGAGGCCAAACGCAGCTACACTGTTCCGGCAGGCATCCTGAAGGCAGGAAAAAACAACATCACCGTCAGGGTGGAAGACATTGGCGGTAATGGGGGAATTTATGGAGATCCCAAAGAGATGAGACTGAAGACCGAAAATACCTCCCTCGCACTGGCCGGTGACTGGAAATACCGGATCGGTGTACTGAAAATTAATGCAACTCTGGGTCCAAACTCCTACCCCACTCTCCTTTACAATGGAATGATCAGTCCGCTGATTCCTTACGGGATCAAGGGTGCAATCTGGTACCAGGGAGAGGGCAATGCCGGAAGGGCTTTCCAGTACCGCCGCGTCTTCTCCGACATGATCAAGGACTGGAGAAAACAATGGAATCAAGGCGATTTTCCTTTTCTTTTCGTCCAGCTTGCCAATTTCATGAAAGCAGATAGCCTTCCGGCGGAAAGTACCTGGGCCGAACTTCGAGAAGCCCAAACGATGACGCTCTCTTTGCCCAAAACGGGAATGGCTTCCGCCATCGATATCGGCGATGCCGTAGACATTCATCCGAAAGACAAACAGACGGTGGGAAAAAGGCTGGCCCTCTCCGCACTGAATGTGGCCTACCACCAAAACGTGGAAAATCTGGGACCCGTTTTCAAACAAATGAAAATCATCGAAAACAAGGTAGAGATCACCTTTGATCATGTATCCAAAGGTCTGGTTTCCAAAGACAAATATGGATATGTGAAGGGATTTACGGTTGCGGGTGCCGACCACAAGTTTTATTGGGCCAAAGCCGTTCTGACAGGGACCAATACCATCGTCGTAACTGCGACAGAAGTTACAGCTCCTGTCGCAGTGCGCTATGGTTGGGCAAACAACCCGGATGACCTCTGTCTCTACAACAGCGAATCACTACCGGCAGATCCGTTCCGGACGGATAAATGGAGAGGAATAACGGAGTTAAAATGAACGTAAAAGTTTGATCTCTTCCGACCACAAGGTTTCATCAGGTGTCTCCAGGATGATGGGGAGGTTGTTGAATCTGTCGTCTTTCATGATCAATTTAAACATTTCGATCCCAATAAGCCCCTGGCCCACACTGTCGTGCCTGTCGACCCTTGAGCCCAGCTCCTTTTTGGAGTCGTTCAGATGAATTCCGCGCAGGTAATTGAAGCCAATTACCTCGCCAAATTTGTTCCAGGTATGGTTATAGGCCTCTTCCGTCCGTAAATCATAGCCGGAAGTGAAGGTGTGGCAAGTATCTATACAGACCCCTACACGGGATTTATCCTCCACCTGTGAAATGATTTCCGCAATCTGTTCAAAGACATATCCCATATTGGAGCCCTGCCCTGCCGTATTTTCAATCACAGCAGTAACGCCTTTTGTCTTGTCCAGGACCAGGTTGATGGATTCAGCAATGAGGCTCAAACATTTCGACGGATCTATTTTTTGCAGATGACTGCCCGGATGAAAATTCAGCAATTTCAGTCCAAGTTGTTCGCACCGCTGCATCTCATCCAGGAAGGCCTCTCTCGATTTGGCAAGTGGTTCCTCTTCCGGATGACCCAAATTGATCAGGTAACTATCGTGTGGCAAAATCATCTCCTTCAGAAAACCAAATTTTTCACAGTTTGCAGTGAAATCAGCAATGCTCTTTGCTGTTAGCGGAGGTGAATTCCACTGACGCTGATTTTTGGTAAAAAGAGCAAAGGCATTTGCCCCAATCTCTTTGGCATTCAACGGGGCATTCTCAACCCCTCCGCCTGCGCTCACGTGTGCTCCTATGAACTTCATAATTTGATAATTTGAAAATGGTACAATTTGAAAATGATCTGATCAGCGGTTTCCTGGTAAAAAAGAAAATCCGAAATCGAAGGTATCCATATTGTTTTACGTGTGAAAACGCAACAGGTTGAAGATAATTGAAAAAAATATCTGATATTCGTAAAAGATATAACCAAGCAAATTTCCTGACTATGAAAACCAAAAAGCTGTTAATCATTGCATTAATTATCTGTTTTTATAATTTTTCGGTCTTGGCGGCAGATAAAAGCGGGAAAGAAATATCAGACTCCATCAAAACCGGTTGGAATTTCGGTGCACTCCCTGCCATCTCCTTCGATACGGATCTGGGGTTTCAGTATGGGGCATTGGTCAATTTTTTCAATTATGGAGATGGGAAACGGTTTCCGGCTTACAACCACTCCCTCTATTTCGAGGTATCCCATTTTACCAGGGGAAGCGGGGTTTACAGATTCTATTACAACTCCGATCAACTCTTCAAAAATTTCGATTTTTTCTGTGACATCACCTATCTTCCCGATCAGGCAAATGATTTTTACGGATTCAATGGATTCGAATCCGTCCTGAACAAATCGTGGGAAGACCAGAATTCAGCCAGTTACAAAACCAGGATGTTTTACAAATTCCAGCAAAATCTCTTTCGGTTCAAGGTCGATCTGATGCACAAAATTGGAGATTCGCACTTTAAATGGGTGGCTGGCCTCAACATGCAAAATTTCTCGATCTCTTCCGTAAACCTCAGCAAATTGAACAATGGTAAAAGTGGTGCAGATTTGCTTCCAAACGTCCCTGGGCTTTATGAAAAATACATTGGCTGGGGGATTATCCCGCAGGATGAGGCCGGCGGAGGATTCATTCCCGAGCTCAAAACCGGGATCATTTACGATACAAGAGATGTCAAAGTCAACCCGATGAAGGGCATGTGGACAGAGGCTGTCCTAACTGCTGCGCCTAAATTTCTTGGAGCAGCCTCCGGCTTTGCCAGATTTTCTTTGACCCACAGACAATATTTCACCCTTATCAAGAACGATCTCTCCTTTGCCTACCGATTGGGATGGCAACAGACCATCGGAGGTCATGTTCCATTCTATTATGAACCACAAATGACTACCACGGTCATGACCGGTTATGCAACCATCGGTTTGGGCGGATCGAGGTACCTGCGTGGTGCCAGGCGGGACCGGGTCATTGGCGACGGCGTGGTATACGGAAATTTCGAGATGCGCTGGAAATTTGCCCGGATGAACCTGATCCATCAGAAATTTTACTGGGGATTAAACGGTTTCGTAGATATGGGTCAGGTCACTAAAAAGATTGCCATTCCCAGTATTCCATTCTTAAGTGACCCATCCGCATCCGATTATTTTAAACCGGGAACTGAAAAAATGCACGGAACCTATGGAGCCGGCATTCGTTTGGCGATGAACCAGAATTTTGTCATTTCACTCGATTACGGCGTGGCCATGAACAAGCAGGACGGTGATGGAGGGCTCTATATCGGGCTCAACTATCTTTTTTAAATTATAATTTGGAAACCCTTCAACCATTTCAAACCATGAAAACTGCTGTTGTAGCCGGAGCCTCTGGACTGGTAGGATCTGCTCTGGTCCGAATGCTGCTGGAATTGCCCCACTATTCGAGCGTGCACCTCCTGGTAAGAAAGGAGATGGAGTTGGCGCATCCAAAGCTGGTCCAGCACGTGGTAGATTTCAATAAACTGGATACCCTGGAACTTGGATTCAAGGCTGAGGATGCCTTTTGCACACTTGGAACTACGATTGCCAGGGCTGGAAGCAAGGAGGCTTTCAAAATGGTTGACCACGATTATGTTTGTGCCTTCGCACAAACAGCATTTTCAATTGGCGCTACCGGATGCTATGTAGTTAGTTCGATGGGTGCGAATCCGACTTCGGCTTTCTTCTACAACAAGGTGAAAGGAGAAATGGAGGAGGATCTTAAAAAATGCAATTTCCCCAGGCTGGGAATCTTCAGGCCCTCCCTCCTTTTGGGACCGAGAATTGAAAAAAGAGCAGGCGAAAAATTTGCGGGTTGGGTGATGAAATTTCTGAACTTCCTGGTTCCGGCCAAATACAAGGCCATCCATGTAGACAAAGTGGCCAGGAGAATGATTGAAGTCGCCTTGGGAAAAGGAAATGGAATCTTCGTCCTGGAATCTGACCAATTGCAATAATCATCACTTTTAGGATCAATGTTTTTCAATTTGATCTGAAGGAATTGTTTGTGTGACATTACGAACATTATTGACCGCTGCATTCTCCTTCGAAAAAAATTTGCAATGCTATTTTACTGCTCTTTTGCCGGTTTCTCCCATTTCCAATTCGTATCTTTGCCGAACGTTCAATTCGTCATATTTTTAATTTCATTGCCATGTCTGATTTCAGTTACCAGAAGCCATTTCCCATTAAAAAGGATACGACCCAATACCGCCTGCTCACGAAGGATTTTGTTCAAACCCTTGAAGCAGATGGAAGAAAAATTCTGAAGATTGCCCCGGAAGGGCTAGCACTTCTTGCCAGAACGGCCATGGCAGATGTCTCATTTTACCTGAGGGCCTCTCACCTTCAAAAACTCTCCGACATCCTAAAAGACCCCGAATCCAGTGACAACGATATTTTTGTTGCACATACGATGCTGCTTAACCAGCTAGTTTCGGCGGAGGGTGAACTGCCCACTTGCCAGGATACCGGAACCGCCATCGTCATCGGCAAAAAAGGAGAAAATATCTGGACCGGCA
>CAINVV010000037.1 GCA_903854235.1 uncultured Bacteroidia bacterium
ACCATTTTTGAATATAGTGGCAGGGTATCATTGAGGATGGTATGCATGGCCAGGTGCAGAATGTCATATTTTTCTGCATTTCTAAGAAACATCTGTTTGGTGGCCCTCGATTTCGTGAACTGGTCCCCCGAAATCAGTCCCGTAAGACCAGTCACTTCCGCTTCGGCTCCAGGCAAAGGCAGAAACCGTTCGGTCCCTGAGCTGGATGTGAGCGGCTCATCCGAATAGTCCGGTGCAAAAGCTGCAACTTTACTACTGTATTTCAGGGTGTTCTGAAAGTAAAAATAGAGAAGTGTAGCAGAATAGGTATAGGAAATGGCGTGATGCTTGACCAGATAATCAAGGCCTCTGAAATCCATCCTGGTGGTGTCGGCAGGGGAGGCGAGAAAGGCATCGAAAGGAAGATAGGAAAGCTTGTCGTCCGGTACGATCACGAGCCTGTAGTTTTGCATGGAAGAGACAACCGGGTCAATCAATAATTTGTATAAGTCGTTTGCATTTTTCGCATACTGAAGGTAATCAGCCTTTCTGGTTTTGAGCACCTGATTACTACGGATGAATTTCAAAAAGTGGTCGATCGTTTCGCTAAATTCTTCATTCAAAGGTTTGCGGATGATCCTGAATTCATGATCTGTGATTACAAAGGTATATAGCTCTTCCGCTCCATTTTTCTTGCCTTCGCGAATGAAATATTCAATAAATGCCTCCCTCCTGTCCAGCGATTGCTGTATTTTCTGGACGGATACGATGGGATTGGCGTACTTGTATTGATAATAACGTGGATATTTCTTCTCCACATAATCAATCATCTGCTGGTAACCTTGTGACAAGGAAAAAACTTTGTCTTTCCAAAGGTCCATCTTCTTCGTATCCGGAGACTGCGAACTTTTCTCGTTGAATATCAGATTTTCGTATGCAGCAATTTCACCTTTCAAATCAGATTCCTTTTGGATCAACGAGTCTGGAAGACTGGATATTTTTTTGGCCACTAGCTCCTGAACCATGGATTGAAAATCAGCCGACCGGCTGCGCTCAGAAATCGCAAATCCTTTTTCGAAAAATTGCCGGTCACCCGTTTTTTCATACAACCTGACTGCCAACTCAATTGCCTCCGCATAAACAGGATGCTCATTTGAGGAGAGAAAGAACCTGCTTTCGGTATTCTGAAACCCGTTTCTAATTAGTTGAATGGTCTTCACAGATAGTTCATAAGTAGCCAGGGCCAACTTTAACTCAGTAACAACCTTCTCCGTATTCTCTTTTTTCTCGTCCAGTTGTGAAAGGAGATAGATGGCTTCAGCCTTTGTACGTAAAATTCCAAGCAGACAGATTTTGTCAATGGCTTGCTCCGGTTCGGGATTGATGCTGAGTTCATTTGTGGTAAAATCAGGCGTAATCGCATGGAGGGCTTTTTGGAAATAGTCCAGTGAGATTAAAATGTTTTTCTTTCGCTGCAACACAAACTCATCCAGATTGCTCTCACTCTCTCTTTTGTGCAGGTAATTTAATCCCATGTCTTTCAGGCAAGAGGCATAGGATACTCCATGCTGGCCATAGGTTTTTCCTATGAGGTCCAGTGCGATCGTATAATTTGGCATGGAATTTTCGAAATCCTCCATTGCCAGATAGACCATTCCAAGATTCAGGTAAATCAATCCCTTTTCTCCAAAATCTTTACCGACGTCCTTTTCTCCAACCTTTATTGCCTTGTTGAATAAGTTGATGCTGTTCAAATACTCTTTCTTTTCAAAACAGATCAGCCCACTTGTTGTCAGTTTATTGAAATTCAGTAGACTATTTGGTTTTATCTCAAAAGATTTTTTGCAATATTTTTCGGCTTCGGAAATATTTTTGTTTTCGAGAAAAAACTGGGCGAGGTTGATTAAAAGGCTTTCGTGCAGCGTCTGGTCAGCCGTTGGTAGTTTTTGGTAAATTCTTTCGGCACCGTCGTAATAGCTTCTGGACTTTTCAATGTCTCCTTTGGAATGATAACAAATTCCAAGATTCTGGTAGACAGAGGCCAGGTGTTTTAGCTCCTCGGTACCGCAAGATTCGTAAATGGTCAGCGATTTTTCATACAAGGTAATTGCCTTGTCAAACAATCCCAACTGGCTGTTAATCACACCCATATTGTTCATTACATTGGCAACGGGGACAGAGCTTGACCCATACTTTTCCTTCCTGATCCGAAGCAGCGTATTGAAAAGATTCATGGCATTGTCATAGGAACCTTTGTTCAATGCCTGCACAGCGCGGGCATAGGTATCCTTTTCGCTTTCTTGGGTCCCTTGCTGGGCAAATGTGGTCGACAGAAAAAGCGAGCAGCAGAATATAACTACCTGCAATGAAAAAAATTGGGCGTTAATCCGATACTTCATAAGGGCAATTTCTATTCAATACCCAAAAATTAAATTAAATTATGATTTGAGATGGCAAAAATTTATTTTTTTAATATGCTTATAATTAAGATAATACAATATTTTTTTTAAAAAAATTATTTTTTTTAAAAAAACAGGGGTTACCTTTTTGTCTTTCCTGGTATTAAGTGTTGCAAGGAACAATAATGAACAATAACTTTTTAAAACATTTTACCATGAAAAATTTTAATTACCTGACAGTAGAAGTGCTTTCAAACGAAGAATTGGCGTCAGTAAAAGGTGGATACGGAATCCCAGCTCCGGTTATCATCGTTGAATAATTCCCTCTCTTTATATTCACTTTCATTCGGCAAAACATTTATAAATTTGTGGTTGTCGGCTGAAAAGAAACAGTGTTGAATTACGGCACTCGTTTATTAGCTTGAACAAAGCTTTTTTGGGAAACGTGTTTTAACAGTATGATTCTTGACATTCAAGATGTAAGCGCAGGGTAAGCGTTACAAAAATTGGTTTTATAAATAGGACGGAATGTTGGCACTCAATAGATTTCGAAAGAATGACAACAATGATCTGAACTTTTTGAGCCTTGAAATGTTGAATGAAAAGTTACCATAATAATACTAAGTCCATTGAAAAATATTATCAATCAAACCGGAATATCCTCCCTGAACGAAAAGTCAGTAGATGCGGAAGCCTTTTTCGGATTATCGGAGGAAGTGTTTAATCCTGTCAACCTCGCGGTTGATTCTGAGGAGAGTGCAATCGGGAACTATCTTCAGCAGCTGCACATTAAAAATCATGTGGTTGCCTCAAGGGAAGTTATTCATGATCTCTTTACAGAGAAAGATGATTTGATTGAGACTGAGAATCAAATGATGTCTGCAGAGGACGAGATGCTTTTTGAAGAGATCCGTGAAGCAGTATCAGAAAAAGAAATTATTGACCTGAGGGCCAATCTGCGGTCAATAGGTCAAAGTGTGTCCATACACGAACGCTCATTTGAGGAAATTGAAGAGTTTGTGAATGGGGATTTGGGGGAAGAAATTGAACTTTTAATGCAGGAAGAAGCCAAGGGAAACTCGGCACTTGCCAATGAAATAGAGCTTCACATAGATATTGATAAGGCCCTTGAGGAACAGGACATTATGAAGCTTAGGGCGGGTCTTAAAGCGATGATGCAGAATGAATATTCTCATTCCCGCACCCTGGAAGAAATTGACGGATACTTGAATGATGAGTTGGATGAGTCTGCATTGGCTCAATTCGAGGATGAACTGATAAATAATTTGGGTTTGGCTGCAGATATTTCCTTCCAAAGAGAGGTGGACAGAGCCATTTCAGAGGAGGATGTGATGGCACTCAGGGCAAAGCTGGGGCAGATTTCGAGGGAGGAGAAGAACAGGATCAGCCAAAAGCTCGGGATTCTTCCTCCAAAAAGGAAAAATTTGGTCTGGTACGCAGCTGCGTCAGTCGTGGTGTTGCTTGTCGTATTTACCTCGATGATGCGAAACAAGGCCTATTCAGACGAACAACTGTATGCTTCCTATTATCAGCCCTATAAAAGCGGCAAAAACATTTCGAGATCCGCAGTTACCTCCAGTAACGCACTGAACAGCGCCTTGCTGGAACTTGACAGGGGAAATTATCCCGGAGCGCTGAAATGGCTTGAAAGTGCGGCGGTTACTGAAAAAAATGGGTACAGTGTTAACTTCTTTTCCGGGATTGCCTTCCAGGAGTTGGGTGAGTACCACAAGGCTATCAGTTCTTTTTCTGAGGTAGTTCGGGAAGGTGATAACCTATTGGTAGAACAATCTGAATGGTACATAGGGCTCTGTTACCTTCGAATTGAGGAAAGACAAAAAGCCATTACGCAATTCAGATCGATTTCCGCAGGGAAGGGATTCTACCGGGAACAGTCTAATAAATTGTTGAGACAATTGGAATAGTAATATATAGGTAAAAGTTTGGACATTATTGGGTTACTTTATTCGTTCCTTGCAAGATGATGCTGTAACTGTTAGTGTAGAAGATTTTCCTAGACAAATATTTGATGAAACGATAGTGCTTTGCCTCGGCAAGGCCGTCGTTGTTTGTGGCCAAATCACGAGAATTGGTTGCGATTATTGATAGCGGATCAGCTCCGGCTTTCTCCCCATAAAGTCATCAAACCTTGATTTAATAAGTCCTTGAAGATTGGTGCCAAATGGGCTCATCCCTTCCGGGGGGGGCAACGGAAACCAGCTCAATCTGATGTCTATTATTTTAAATACGAGGGATTCGTTGTAGATACGCAAGCCCGTTCCTATCCCCATGTAGAAATCATCTGTCAGAATGGAAGCGGCGCGGTTGGACAACAAAGCACAATCAGCGTAAAGGTAATTGGTGAATTTGAATCCATAAAAATTCCATCTCAGGTAACGAACAGCTTCAATGTTGAGTTTTAGCCGATTGTTTCCCCTTAATTCGTTGGCGTGAAAATCCCTGATCCCAAACCTTCCATCTATCGTCAGGTATTCTTCCCTGAACCTGTTGATTCCCCCCAGAAATTCCAGGTTGATAAATCCCCGGAAAGGATCTCCCGATAGATAGAATTTTTTGGAAAAAAAATTCAGGTTGGCCAGAACGGTCCCCTGCTTCAAGATGCCATTGTCCAGAAAGCCGTCGACTGCAAATTTCCCGCTATAGTACCTGCCATCCTTGTCAATAAAGGCTTTGTTCAGTGAAATGCCCAGGTAGGGCCAGGTTCCGAATTGCGATTTGTCTAAACCACCGGTTATTTGATAGTAATGGCCGAAAGGGATATCTTCTGTGACTCCATAACCATAAATAAGATTGTTTTTATAGAGATTTCTTCTCGAAAAGCTCAGCCCAGCCACAAAAAAATCGTGATTTCGCAAGAACTCACTCTTTCCAAAGGAGTCATCTGCCCCTTTGTCGAATTGCTGGTGATAATACCGGAGAGATAACAGAACCTTGTTTAATTGGTTTTTTGGATTGGGGAAGGCATGCAGGAACCACATATCGCCCAGTACGTAAGCCACTGTCGTATCCAATTGAATGGGATGGTCTTCGGCAATGTAGTTGTATTTGGAGACATGCTCGTACGAAAATCCTCCTGCATTTTTCTCTTTTGAAGTGAGAAATTGTTTTTCAGCCGAGAAGTTCCATCCTTTCTTGAGGTAGGTATCCGAATAGCCGAGGGAGGAATTGACAAACTGGCCCAGAATGTTATTTACCTGGTAGGAGAAGTAGATCCCCATTTCCGGGAGGTAACTGTTTTTCTGCGCCATTCCTAGGCTGACCCGATGGCCAAGTCCAAACATATTTTCATTGACAAAATCAACATCGCTGTTATCGGCACTCATGCTCACGCTAACGCCATACTCGAATTTATCTTTGGTAATTATGGTCACGTTAACTTGATCCGGATCATTTTCAACGATATCCAATCTGAAACTGACATCTTCCAGATAGCTTAGGTCCCTCATGAGCTTTTCATTTTCTGCCATGAGCAAAGGGTTAATGGCCTCACCCGTTTTGAAGAGCAATTGCTCTCCCAGTTTGATTCTGGCCGTATTCATGTGCAACTTGTTGCCAGTTTTCTCTATCCACTTGGTGGCCACCATCGAAGTGTCCTGCAGAGAGGTCCCAAAGGGATGCAGCCGGATGAACCGGATAGAGGCGATCGTCTTTCCGCTGAATTGTTTGAAGTAGGAGCTGCTCTGAACTCCGGTCTGAACGATGGATGCATGTTGGGAAGTAATGAAATAGCCCAATACATTCTTGGTAAAGCTGGATTTGGTTACCAGTTCATGCAGATCTTTCTTTACAGAGAGGGATCCGATTGCAACCAATTTTGTGGTATCCGACTTCGGAGGAAGAATCTGCACGGATTTCTGAACCAAATTTCCCGGTGTTGCTACCACATGAAAGGTAGTATCTTCGGATATTTCACAATGAAATGCAATCGCCTCCTTTAGTTGGGAGGAAAAGGGTAAAGGATTTACTACAAGAGCCAAAGTTCCGGACGTTATCCCTTCGAAGGAAACGGGTGAACTTGCTTTTGCATACACCTGGATGAAGATCAAAAGCAGAAACAGGATGCGAACAAGGACTGTCAAGATGCCAAGATTTATACAATTGTTAAAGTTGAAGGTTTATCTTCGATTATGCAAGAGCGACCCAGAAGTTATCGATCCGTTTCTGTGCAGGAAAAGGTTGATCAGGGTGCCAGATCGAACACGTGAGGTGCCACCTCAATCTGGGAGCAAAAGTTTCAAGATCACTCTTCTTTCTTTATCATCAGAATATTTGCGACGGGTCGTTCTCCCTCCTTGTCGCTGGGATTGTTTACAATCCGTGTTGCAGCTCCATCATTGGCCCAAAGGGTGGTCGATCCCCCGCCGTCCAGATTGATGGCATTGCGGCAATTCAACCGAATCAAAAAATGCTGCAGCTCCTTCAGATTCATACCGGAAGCTATTTCACTCCGACCATCGATGGCGATGAAAAGGAGGCGGTCCTCCTTGGTTTTACACAGACAACTTCTCGGATGTCGTTTTTTTACAAACTCAGAATTCTCAAGTGGCAGGCTTCTCCCATTGACCAGCAGGATGGGCCCTGAAACCAAAACTGTCTTCTCCTTTTTTGAATCCTCATAATGTTTCCCGGGTCTGGCAATTTCGATCCTCATCCGTCCATTCTTTTGGATGACAATGGCCCCGTTCAGCAACGAATCCGTCTTGGCCCATTTATCCCCAACTTTGCGGTTCCTGGCAACGATCTTGCCCTCTGATTCCAGGTAGGCGACAGAGCCTCCCTTTTCAACATCGAAAAAGCTACCATTCAGTGCAACCAGGGCCTTGTTCTCCTTGCCAAAGCGCGAGGTTCCCTTCAACAGTGAATCAGAATAGGCAATACCAAATTTATATCCCGAATGTTTTTGTTGTCTGAATTCTGAGATAAAGATATTTTGTTTTATCCCCAAAAGGGAATCAGCATTCAAATGGAACAGGGTGATTCCTCCAGCCAACCGGGAGGTTTGGTAATTCTGGAGTTGAATGGGCTGGCAATATCCTGTTAGGGGGAGATAGAGCAAAACCAGCAAAGTGTACCTCAAACGATGGAAATCTTTGGACATTTTATTGATTATTTTGATAGGGAATTAAATGGAACCAAATGGCGTCCGTGAAACTCACGAGCACGAATTTTTTGCTGAACCTCTTGAAAATTTTCGTCCGTCACTTTGCCTGCCACCACAATTTTAAGGGATGGAGATCCCAGATCAATCATGAGGTTCAAGGTGTCTGCTCCCTCCAGCGCGGTCTCTTTTCCGCCGGAAGAGAGGATTCTGTCGACTCCGATTGCTTTAAGCAGGGCTGTTGCTTCCAACATATCTTCAACCAGGTCGATGGCTTTGTGAAAGGTGACAGTCATCGGACGAGCCAAATCAACCAGTTGCCGGATACGTTCCTGATCTATTTTATGGGAATCGTCCAGCAGTCCCAAAACGACACCCTCCACCCCCAACTTCTTGCAACAGCGTATATCCTCGAGCATCACTTCAAATTCATCATCGGTATAATTGAAATCTCCACCCCTTGGGCGAATCATCACCATCACGGGAACATTCAGTTTCTCTATACACTTTTTGATGGTTCCAAAGGAGGGCGAAGTTCCGCCGACAGCAAGATTTTCGCACAACTCAATGCGGGTAGCCCCTGCCATGGCTGCATTTTTTGCTTCACTGAATGATTCCACGCATACTTCCTTTATAATTTCCATCTGTCGGGGGATTTAATTGAACAAACCAGTGGCTAAAATAATTGTTTTTTGGCGGATCGGTTCAAGTCGTTACATTTGTCTAAAATTATCAGGCATGATTCGCAGGTTTCTCTCCCTTTTACTGGCTCTCCTTTTGAATTTTTCTCTCCAGGCGCAGGGGCATACATCCGTTTCCTCCTCTTCTCCTCGTTTGATTGTTGGAATTGTCGTTGAAAATATGCATCCGGATTACATTGAACGCTATTGGAACAAATTTGGGGAGGAGGGATTTAAGCGGCTCTATTCAGGAGGTTTTGTCTGTGCAAATCATCACATTAACAATCTGGTACAGCGCCCAACGGTTGGCATGGCGACCCTTTTTACTGGTACGACCCCCTCCATCCACGGAATTGTGAACGATACTTGGATAGACAGGCTAAATAACAAGGAGACGGATTGTCTGTTTGACAATAGTTCTACGACGGTTGGCTCAGATTCTAAAGGGGGTCAACGTTCGGCTTCCAGGTTGATGACAGCCACTTTGGGTGACAGGTTAAAGCTGGTGACCAACGGAAAAGCCAGGGTCTTTAGCGTAGCGATGAATGATAATGCTGCGATCTTCTCGGCCGGACATTCGGCCGACGGAGCCTTTTGGCTGGATGAGTCAACAGGGAATATGATAACCAGTACCAGTTACATGGATAAATACCCCGTTTGGGCTTCGGAATTCAATAAATTCAACCTGGCAGACAAGTACATTGGTTCCTCCTGGAATACACTCAACGAACCAATTAGCTACACGGAAAGCGTGGAGAGCTCCTCCCTTCACGAAACTGGATTCCTGGGGAAATACAACAATTTCCCTTACGATCTAAGCAGATTGAGGAAGGAATCCGGCGGAAGTTATGCCATCCTTAAAAGTACCCCGTTTGCCAATACCTATCTGAAGGATTTTGCGCTTCAGTTGATTCCAAAAGAGCAACTCGGATATGACTTTATTCCCGATCTGCTGACATTGGTTTTTTCCTCCATGGACAAGGAGGGTGGAAATTTTGGTCCGCTATCGGTTGAAATGGAGGATACCTACCTCCGCATGGACAAGGAGATTGCCGAGCTGCTGAAATACATCGAAACTGGTTACGGAACGGAGAATGTCCTTTTTTTCCTGACTTCCACCTCCAGCGTATCCTATCACGCAGACTACCTGAAAGAGAAATTTCGTATGACCACGGGCATCTTTAATCCCGAGAGTTCCGTCTCTCTTTTAAAGTCCTATTTAAATATCAAATATGGAGAGGGTGACTGGGTGGAGAAATTCGGAAACCAACAGTTGTACCTGAACCACGATCAAATTGCAAAAAAGAAGATCAATCTGCACGATATGCAGGCTGAGACAGCCCGGTTTCTAAACCAGTTTGAGGGCATAGCCTATGCGAAAGCTGCTTTTGAAATTGAATCAGATAATTTTCTGGGAGGACCTCTCGCCCCATTTCAAAACAATTTCAACATCAAACGTTCGGGAGATATCCTGATCCGTTATGAAGAGGGATGGTTGCCGAAAGAAAAGTACAAATCAGTCGATTACACAGATAACGATCAGGTCCCATTGGTGTGGTATGGGGCAGGTATCAAAAGAGGTACAACTTTGAAAAAGACGGATGCCACAGATGTAGTCCCCACTGTTTGCGCACTGCTTGGTATTGTACCGCCGAGCAGCACCACTGGCAGGGTCATCGAGGATATCTTACCGAAACAGTGAAGAATTTAAGAGGGGTCTTGCTTTTTAAGCCCTTCGTTCCCTATTGGTAGGAGTTGTGACAAAAAATGTCCGGACATTCTTTTCTGATTTTCTTCCTGGTCTCTTTCCCCGGATAACCGATCAGGATGATTAAGGCTACTCTTTTTGATTTTGGAATGTTGACGATCTTTCTGATCTCAGGTTCATCAAACCAGCCAATCATGCAACTGCCCAATCCTTCCGCCGCTGCAGCCAGACAAATGTGTTCCGCAAATATTCCAATGTCAATCAGCGGGAAATGTTTTTTCTTGATCCATCCTCCCAGTTTGGAAGAATAGTTCCCTGGCTCTTCCACAATAACCAGGTGAACAGGCGCCTGTTTGGTAAAGTGATTCATCCCCAACAACCTGTCAGAAGTGGCATCCGCAATCCTGTTCCCAAGTTCTGGGTGATCCACTACCACCACCTTCCAGGGCTGTGCGTTACAAGCAGATGGTGCCATCCTGGCACATTCGAGTATCCGCGACAATTTTTCCGGTTCGATTGGCCGGTCAAGGTAGTTTCTGTCGCTCTGACGAAGGAGGGTTAGGTCCAGAAAATCCATCGATATAAATTTAAATAAAGAATACGAACATTCCTCCGACCGCAAGGAAGGCCCCAACTACCTCTTTCCAGTTGAGCTTTTCACCCAAAAAGAGTACGGAAGGCAAGAGAATGAATACAGGCACTGTTGCGATCAGCGTAGAGGCAACCCCTACTTTGGTGTGTTGAAAGGCCAGCAGGCTAAGTGAAACGCCCAGAAATGGTCCGAAGAAGGAGCCAACCAACAAAGGTTTGATGGCTTTGCTATGGAGAATGGAAGTTTTAACGTTCTTCCAGTTTTTAGTGAGGCTGATAATCAGGACAAAGCCAATTATTCCGGTCACCGTTCTGATTTGTGAGGAGGAAAAGGGATCGTAGCTGCCCATTCCCAACTTGGAGAAAACGGCGCCGATACCCTGACCGGCCGCTCCACCAAATGCCAGCAACAAACCTTTCAGTGGATAGTTCAACCCATGCGTCATTTTGTCGTCCACCGATTCCCGCTTGAGGATGACGATAGCGATGCCTGAGAGGACCAAAACCATCCCTAACAGATTCAGCAAGGTAAAGCTTTCGTGGAGGACCAACACGCCGAAAATCGTGGCAATAGGGGGGGCAAGAGACATGATGAGCATCGAAACCTTGGCCGACTGGTACGAATAGGAGGTAAAGAGAAAGTAATCACCCAGTACAAAGCCAATGAAACCCGATACCGATAACCATTTCCAGGATTCCGGAGAGGCATCTGTGGGGAGCCATAAACCTCTCATCACCTTCGACCATACCATGTACATGATCATGGCGAACAAGAGTCGGAAAAGATTCACGGTGAGTGATCCCGCCCGTCGGGTAGCCAGTGAAAAGGTAATGGCTGAAATGGTCCAGCAGATGGCCGTAAGTATTCCGGTTATTTCGCCGAGGTGAGCTATTTGCATTGCAAAATTTTTGAATGGCGCTAAGGTAGGCAATACAGCACTGAATACAGCGAAAACGACCGGTTGATTTTGTGTAAAATGAGACTATAACACCAACTGTAAGGTCCCAACAACCCCAAATCTCGACCCTCCATTGTCGAGTTTGGTAGATCTCCAAACTCCGACAATTTTAAATACCTTGAATATATTTTCCAGTCCGACCGAAAATTCAGTATAAGGATTGTTTTGCAAACTTTTCATGCCTTCAGGGAAGAGCATTGAACTGTGTTGCGTTGGATCATAGGTTCCGATAATTGAGCGAACGCCTGCCAGTTCCCGCCATTTCAATCTTCTGAAAAGAGGCATTTTGTTGAGGAAGTAACCCTGAAAATGGTGCTCCAGAAACACCGACATATAAGTGTCGCTGACAAATTCCTGCATATTCATCATGTTGAATGAATAGAAATCGTAGGCATAGGTATCATTGCCTTCGTGTATCTTCATCAGCGGGAAGGGTACATCGCCCCAGATTTTGCCTGCTTTGACGGCATAATACAGAAATCCAAAGGGATTCAGCAATAACTTTTGATTCACCTGAAATTCTGCTTTGTAATAATTGTATTGACCACCCAGTAATCCTTTTGCGCCAATGGCTAAATCCAGGTTGAAAATAGGCCTGGAGTTCTCAAAGGTTGATCTCTCGAATCCATCCTGGACATAATTTTCATTGGGGGCATATCTGGTATTGATTCGCAGTTCGGTATTGTAAATAGAAGGGATCAGATCACCAGATGGGGAGATAAATTTCACGAAAGGAGCGGAATAGAATTTGGTGGAGTTAAAAGTAAATTTGTTTGTAAGTCCGGGTGTCCACTCTTTTTGGTAATTGATTTCCAGTCTGTCAGTTAAATTTAATTTGTTGTAGGGAACCTTGTTCAACAAGGTGTTCAGAATGTTGTCGATCATGAAGGCATTCTGGCTCTTCCCAAAAATCTCATAATCATGCCTGTATTGAGCCGTTAGAAAGTTGATGGGTTTTTTCGAGAAGTAGTATTCAAATCCTCCGCTGTATTTGAATAACAGGTCCTTGGAACCATATGCCCCATAACCATTGAGACGCAGGTTGTGGTTGAATTTCATGGTGGTTCGGGCGCCAAATTTAAACCTGTTCCCCTCAATCGGATTGTTTGAGTAGAAGGAATAATACTGACCTAGTTCAATCTTTCCCAGATCACGGTATCCGTAATAAAACATATAGACGTACTCTGCTGTTGTCTTGTAGAGGGGAACGTGCTTGATCGAGTCGACCATCTTGTAGATCCCCAGTTCCCTCTTTTGAAGTTCGATCGGTCTGGACGATTCCCAGAACTTCTCGTCCTTGTTCATTGCATCATCCCGAACAGAGATGCGTTCGTTGGCTTCCAGTTTTACCCCTTTGGCCTCCTCAAAAGTGAAATCATCGTAAAAATTGGCTTTTCTCCCTATCACTCCGATTCTTTTGGATTTTGGATCTTTTTGAATGTCCACATCCAATACAATGACTTCGTGCTTGGGGGTCCAGGTGTCCTTAACCTTGTCATATTCAACAGCATATTTGAAATTGTTGACAAAATTGATATTGGCCTTTTCAGAAAGCTGCATGTCGATCTTTGTAACCGCATAGCTACCCTCCTCCACCCAAAATTCGCCCCTGAAGGTCGGACTCTGGAGATTTTTTGGTTTGAAAGAAATTTCGTAGTATTTCTTTCCTTCCCGGAGGGTACTGTCGAGCAAGTAATATTTATAGAATTGTAATCCCAATGTATTTAGTGGCGATACAAGGCCTACATCACTGATCATCAAATAATTGTCGTAAGGACTCAAGCCTTCATAGACTTTTCCGCTGAATTTTGAAATCATGTTGGAGGTCATTCCGGAGGCTTTGTTGGCAGTGATCTCTTCACGATCCTTCGGATTTCCACTCTCATGGTAATAGTTGGAGAATGTTTCAGAGAAGAAAACAGGCAGAAAGGCTTTTCCTTCCGTTTTAAGAGAATCGATGTAATCGAAAACAAAATCAAATGATTTCAGTAATTTTTTGGTTCTGAGTGATTTGTCGATATTTTTAAGATCTACTTCGGTTTTGGAATAGAGTTTACTATGCCACGAGGGAAAATTCGCAGGGTTGTTCTCTTTTTTGTGCTCGATGATCTTCTTGAACAGCGGAATGGCCGGATTTTCGCCCGGCTTCACCACTACCTCACCTGTCATAATCATGTCTTCATCCAGCGAGATATCCAGTTTGGTGGTTTGTTTGAGCTTAACCGGAATTTCCCTCTTCTTGTATCCAATGGAGGATACTTCAATGAAATTGGTGGGGGTTAGCGTACTGAGGTTAAAATTGCCATTCAGATCAGACATCGTTCCAATGTAGGTCCCTTTAAAAACAATGGTGGCATAGGGAATAGGTATACCGGTCTTTGATTCCGTGATCTTTCCGGAGAGGACAGTTTTCTGGGCCATCAAAATTTGGACAGAAAGAAGGAGAAACAGGAAAATCAGGAAGATTGGAGAAACAGATTTTCTCATAATTTGTTCTCCCGATTCGTTTTTGCTACCATAATAATTTAAAATTGATTGCGCTTATGACCCAGTCATTGTTTCGGCATTTTTTGATTCAAAGGATTCATACCGTTAAGATCCGGCCAATATATAACATTGACGTGAAAATGAAACAATGGTTTAACAGAAAGGTTTATCTGATCCCGTGAAAAGTGCATTCCGGAGAAGAACCTTAAACTTAAACTTGTCAATGTCTCAAATTCTTCTCAAAAGTTGCAATTATCTTATTTACAATTTACGAATCAAATGCTAAAAAGTTTTAAAAACCATTAAATTAGCTTTATTGTTGGATCCGGAGTATTAAATAATGGCTACTTTTTTGACTTGGGAGGTTGGTTGTTTTATAAATTTTATCAATTTTGAGCAACTTTACGTCCAAAATAAACATTCAATCCAATGAGACTAATCATTCAACCTGAAAAGAGCAGTGTAGCCCAATGGTCGGCCAATTATATCGCGCATAAAATAACAGAAGCCAAGCCAACCCCAGAAAATCCATTTGTACTGGGACTCCCGACCGGAAGTACACCATTGGGGACCTACCTGGAACTGATTAAACTCTGTAAGGAGGGAAAAGTGACCTTCCAGAATGTGATTACTTTCAACATGGACGAATATGTAGGAATTGCGAAAAATCATCCGCAGAGTTATCACACCTTTATGTGGGATAATTTTTTCAGTTTCATTGATATCAATCCTGCCCATGTGAATCTTTTGGACGGCAATGCTCCCGATTTAAGAATGGAGTGTGGACGATATGAGGCAAAAATAAAAGCAGTCGGTGGAATTGACCTGTTTTTGGGTGGTGTAGGAGCCGATGGACACGTGGCATTCAATGAACCAGGCTCCAGCCTGACCTCCAGGACCCGCGACAAGGCTCTGAATGCGGATACCCGGATTGTTAACAGCCGCTTTTTTGGCAATGATGTAGACCAGGTGCCGAAGATTGCCCTGACCGTTGGCGTTGGAACCATCATGGATGCCCAGGAGGTATTGATTCTGGTGACGGGTCACAACAAAGCTCGTGCCCTACACAAGGCGGTGGAAGGTGCGATCAACCACATGTGGACCATTTCGGCTCTTCAGTTGCATTCGCACGGAATGATTGTCTGCGATGAGGAGGCTACCATTGAACTGAAGGTTGGTACCTATAAATACTTCAAGGAGATAGAAAAGGATAATCTGGATCCGCAGACCGTTTGGCTTACTAACAAGAATACCTGCTGGTAGACTGCAAAGTTGGAAATAATAGCAAAAAGAAGCTCCAGGCAATTTGCATGGAGCTTCTTTTTGCTAAAAGTTATCGTTGACCAAGCGTGGCTACCATCACAGCCTTGATGGTATGCATTCTGTTCTCGGCCTGATCGAAGACGATGGAAGCAGGGCTCTCAAATACCTCATCCGTCACTTCCATGGAACTGATACCGAATTTCTGATAGATATCCTCTCCGGTTTTCGTTTCCCGGTTGTGGTAAGCCGGAAGGCAATGCAAGAATTTGACTTTTGGATTGCCTGTCAGTTCCAGTGCTTTTGCGTTCACCTGGTAAGGCATTAGCAGTTCAATTCTCTCCTGCCAGACAGCAGCTGATTCACCCATGGAAACCCATACATCTGTATAAAGAAAATCACAGTCCTTGACGGCCTCTTCCAGATTTTCGGTCATGGTGATTTTTGCACCCGTCTGCAGGGCAATTTCCCGGCAGGTATTTTGCAATTCAATGGAGGGTTGAAATTTTGCGGGAGCAGCAGCCCTAAAGTCCATCCCCATTTTTGCAGCACCTACCATCAGGGAGTTTCCCATGTTGTTTCTGGCATCGCCGAGGTAGGCAAATTTTATTTGGGAGAGTGGTTTGTCTGAATGTTCACGCATGGTAAGGAAATCCGCAAGAATCTGGGTTGGATGAAACTCGTCGGTTAGGCCATTCCATACCGGTACTCCGGCGTATTGGGCAAGCGTCTCCACCAATTCCTGTCCGTAACCCCGGTATTGAATTCCGTCGTACATCCGGCCAAGTACCCTGGCTGTGTCCTTCATGGACTCTTTTGTGCCGATTTGGGAGCCAGTAGGACCGAGGTAAGTGACGTGGGCACCCTGGTCGTATGCTGCTACTTCGAATGCGCATCTGGTGCGGGTAGAAGTCTTCTCAAAAATCAGTGCGATATTCTTTCCTGTCAGGATGGGTTCTTCGGTTCCTGATTTCTTGGCCCATTTCAATTCTGCTGCGAGATCGAGTAAGAATTCAATCTCTGCAGGCGGGAAATCCAGCAACTTTAGAAAATGCTTGTGATAAAGGTGGTTTGGCATTGGAAATTATTTTATGATTCGTAATCACTAGTGTCCCATTAAAATTGGGACGTTATTCAAAATTAAATAAACTTGGCTCATTAAGCCTGAATCGTTCTTTGTCATTTTGAAATTTAGTTTTATCAAAGAGATCTCGAAGATGAGTTTTA
>CAINVV010000038.1 GCA_903854235.1 uncultured Bacteroidia bacterium
GGTAATCGCCACAGGGGTATTTCCTTCGATTACCCGCAGCGAATTCCACAAACCGCTTTTAGACAAAGGGACTGAAAAAGGGAGAGTCCTGCGGCTGAAATTACGACCGTTTGCATCGCCAATTTCGGTCATCATTGCTGATTTGTTCCAAAGAATATCCCGTTCAAAATTGGTTTGATACGACAAAACCACCTCGCCAGTCTGAAGCCGACCCAGATAAGGCGCCCCGGCATAAATATGATCAGCTAAAGGATTCGTAAACGGTGCATATTCACGTCGCGCATCGGTCGCCAGAATAGTTCCGTCAGACCAGTTAGCAGCCAATTTCTCCCGATACACGGTGGGTTTAAACTCGCCTGTTTTATTGTCTTCAACAGCAATCAGTAATTCGCCTTTATCTGCCAGCAAAAGGGGAACAGGCATTCCGTCTCTGCAATCTTTTCTAAATCCTGCGATTTCTGGCTCCGCATTCCAACTTTTACCAAAATCAACTGATCTGAACATGGAAATATTTTGTTCAGTTGTGGTTGTGTATATCCCTTCGTTGGCAAAAAACAACTCTACCTCCCCGCCTGGCAATTGGACCATGGAGGGCTCCCAGCATCCATTTTCAAAAGTCGATTGCGCCTGGTAAATGACTTGCTCAATTCCCCATGTAAGACCACCATCAGTGCTCTTCCTTACTTTGATCCCAAACCTGCGATCTTCGGTATAAGGCTCACGCGGACGTGGATTACAGGCGACTAAGATTGAGTGATCGCTGAGTTCTGCGATTTCCGGAACTGCCATGGCCATATTATTCTTCGTTTCGAAAATGACCTGCATATTACCCCAGGTTTGTCCCAGATCGGCACTGAAAACAAGTTCGATATTCCCTGATGAAGTTTCGTAAACGCACGCCAGGCGTCCGTCGAACAACTGAACCATCCGGGCATAACCAAAATATCCTGAGCGGCTATCCTGCGGGGCTATTTTGGTTAAACTCCTGAAATCCCAGGCAATACGGACACCATCCACGGAAGGTTGAATTGAAGGAATTTCACCTGAAGAGAGGTTTGATTTTTTGGCACAGCTTCCCATCTGAAGCATCAGAAATAAAAATATGACAAGATTGATGCGAGTTTTGAACTTCCCCATATATTTTGAAGTTATAGGCCTTCAAGATTTTAAAAACCTTAAAGATCTGATGTTTACAATTCCCCGGAAGGAGCATTGATCATTTTTCCCGCTGGAACAGGTTGGCCAAAATCAGGTGTACCGTCAAAATTCCAGTTGAAAGGTTGCATTCGGACATCCCTTTCCCAACCAGGCGATGTGCTTTTTTTGGAGTGGTAAATAATCCAATCCTGAGTGTTATCAGGTGATTTAACGAATGAGCAATGTCCAACTCCGTAAACCAGCGAATTTCCCTGAAAAACCGGACCCGATTTTTTCCAGTTTGCCGGATCCAGCAAATCGCTATCCGGGTTGATTAGCTGAAGCATTCCAAGGCGGTAATCGACAAGCCAGGATTCGCGGCACGAATA
>CAINVV010000039.1 GCA_903854235.1 uncultured Bacteroidia bacterium
ACCAGCCGGCGGGCAAGGCCATGAAAAAATAGCCCAGGTAATGCGAAAACTGAACATTGGCCGAGTCGGCCTTCGTGAGGTGGTAATAATCCTGAAAATGCTTGTCCATCGTATCGATCAGGCTGTTACCAACCGCCCATAAGGTGAAAAGCAAGGCGACCAGGAAGAAAATGATCGTGTGGTTTCTTCCGTCTTCTGTGGTAAAAAGACCCTTTTTTGCACTGTCCATTTCGTAAATAGTAAGGATGATTGATAATTTAAATGATTGCCATTCAAAAGTCACTAAACTTATCTATTTTGCCAAATGCATGCTGAACAGCAAAGCTTTGCGGTCGAAAAAATATGTTGTGGAACATGTTTTTTCTGCTTCTGTTTTCAATTCATTATTTGATTCGCTATAGATTTCGTAAATTCAACCAATCAATTTTTCTTTCATATGTCCAAAAGGCGTCTATCCTTAAAAGATCTTGCCAAAGAACTGAATATCTCCATTTCCACGGTATCCAGGGCTTTGAAGAACCATCCCGATATTAGTGTGGAGCTGACACGGCGGGTGCAGGAACTTGCCCTGGAGAAAAATTATACACCCAATCCCCTGGCGATGGGATTACTCCGACAGGAAACCAGGATGATTGGCGTCATAGTCCCGGATCTGGTGACCCATTTCTACTCTTCCATCATTTCAGGAATTGAGGAATACGCCAAGAGCCAGGGATATTTCATCCTGCTAGCCTCCTCCGATGAAAACCTTCAAAAGGAGATTGAATCAGTTTCCAATCTACTGAAAGCTCGGGTGGACGGAATGATTGTATGCCTAAGCAAAGAGACCGATCGCTTTGAACACTTCAAACAATTGGTTGAAAACGAGATCCCGCTGGTCTTCTTCGACAGGGTCTGTCTGACAGAGTCGGTCCCCAGCGTAGTCGTCGACAACCGCCATGCTGTCGAACAGATCATCTTTCATTTGCAGGAACAAGGTTTCAAACGCATTGCATTTATCTCTGGTCCTTCCCACCTCAACATATCCAGTGAAAGGATCGAAGGGTATTACTCAGGGCTGACAAAATCAGGATTATCGTCTGATCCAGATTTACTTCGGTCATGTAACATGCATCCTGATGAGGCTGTCCGGATTACGGACGAGTTGCTCTCACTGTCCGACCCACCGGATGCTATCTTCGGGATCAATGATCTGATGATCTTTGCTGTGATGAAGGAACTTCGGCAACGAGGCATTTCCATCCCTTCAGAAATTGGCGTGGTAGGCTTTGCGGATGATTTTCATGCAACGTTTGTTACCCCTCAGCTTACTTCAGTCATGCATCCGACGCGCAAAATTGGGATCAAGGCAGCCGAACTCTTTTTCATGAAAATGGCCAATTCCGGGTATAATGAAAAAGTGGTCCTGCAAACTCAATTGGTGATCAGGGAGTCTTCTTCAAGAAAAAAAAAGCTATAACCCATTTCCGGCAAGTTGCGGATTCAGTGTTTCAAAATTTCTATTTGATGGTACACAGTTATGTTTAGATCGGAACCTATTTTGAGCTATCGGAAAACCAAAGTATGGAAAGAATTTGCTTCCAATTTAACCTCAACTATTTTG
>CAINVV010000040.1 GCA_903854235.1 uncultured Bacteroidia bacterium
CTTGGTTGCATCTTTTCGGAAAAAATCGTTTTAGAAAAAGGGAGAGTTGCAACCTTTTCGTTCACGACACCGATCCGTGTTTTGACCAATGCCGTCAAGGTTTTCGAAAGTGGGGAAACAAAAAAAGAGGTCGAAAATGACCTCTTGTCCTGTATGGCTCCTCAGGTAGGACTTGAACCTACGACCTACGGATTAACAGTCCGCCGCTCTAACCAACTGAGCTACTAAGGAGTTTATTTGCTTCAGTTAATTTCCTAAAGCGTTGCAAAAATAACACCTTTTTCATAAAATGGAAATATATTTGCACAAATTCAATGAAATAAAAAAGTACAATGGGCTATTCGAAGATACTTGGGATTGGAAATGCATTGGTCGATATCGTCGCCATGTTGGAGGATGATCAGATTATCAGGTCGTTGAACCTTCCAAAAGGAAGCATGACCTTGGTCGACAGGGAGATGTCAGACCGCGTCCAGCTGGAGATTGAGGGCGAAAAAAGGTTGCTTGTAACGGGTGGTTCGGTGGCCAATGCCATCAATGGCATTGCCAATCTGGGAGTTCCCTGTGGTTTTCTAGGTACCGTTGGCCGGGATGAACTCGGAAAACTGTTCGAAGACGAACAAAAGAACCAAGGAATTCTGCCTTTGCTGATTCATTCCGATCTGCCAACCGGACGGGCAGTGGGCCTGGTGGAACCAGATGGGGAACGGACCTTTGCCACTTACCTCGGAGCGGCCTCTGCACTTAGTCCAGATCACCTCACCGCCGATCGCCTTCAGGGATTCGACATCTTCTTCATCGAAGGATACCTGGTTTACAACGAGGCCCTGATCCTGGCTGCTGCCGTTGCCGCGAAGGAGGCAGGTCTGCTCATCGCCCTCGATTTGGCCAGTTACAATGTAGTGGCTGAAAACAGGGAGCTCTTGAATGAATTGGTCGACAATTATGTGGACATTGTTTTCGCCAACGAAGAGGAGGCAAAGGCCTTTACAGGCATGGAACCACTCGAAGCTCTGGAGAACCTGGCCGGCCGATGCGACATCGCAGTGGTAAAGGTAGGGAAGGAGGGTGCTTATGTTCAGCAAGGTACTGTTCGGCACAAGGTACCTGCCGCCGGCGACCTGGTGGTAGATACCACCGGAGCCGGAGACTTCTTTGCGGCTGGATTCCTTTCCGGACTCGCAAAGGGTTATGATCTTCAGAAAAGTGGCAAACTTGGGGCATTGCTGGCCTCCAGGGTCATCCGGGTGCCGGGGGCGAAGCTGGCAGCTGAGGAGTGGATCACGATCAGAAGTGCAGAGGAGACACTGTAGGAATTTTGGAATTTGGATTTTCGATTTAGGATTGCGCCAGATCGAGATTCAAGCTGTTTCAAAGAAGTTTGGTGCTGAGCGTAAAATGAGATCTTTGAAATCAAACCAATTGCCCGATTCTCCGGAGTTCAACAATCGAAAATCGAAAATTTTCATTCATCGTCATTTTTATAATTATTCGAAATCTTTATGGCTAAAGTAAATTGGAAGCCCGGCAACATGATCTATCCGCTTCCCGCGGCGCTCATCAGTTGTGGCTCCACTCCCGACGAATACAACCTGATCACGGTATCCTGGATCGGTACCATCTGCTCCGATCCACCGATGTGCTACATCTCCGTAAGGCCCAACCGGCACTCTTCCGCGATCCTCAAGAGAAGGGGTGAGTTCGTCATTAACCTCACCACTTCCGCGATGGCGGAGGTAACAGACTGGTGTGGCGTTAAATCAGGCAGGGATTTCGATAAGTTCAAGGAGTGCGGATTGACGCCGCTGCCTGCAACAGTGGTAAAATGCCCGATCGTCGGAGAATCCCCCCTCAGCATTGAATGCCAGGTAGTGGAGGTGAAGGAACTGGGCACCCACGACATGTTCATTGCCAACGTAGTAAATATCGTTGCCGACGACACCTACATTCATCCTGAAACAGGTGCGATGAGCCTCGAAAGCGCTGGCTTGATGGCCTATTCACACGGAAATTATTACGAACTTGGCAACAAAATCGGAAAATTTGGGTGGAGCGTGATGAAGGAGAAAACAAAAAAAAGGCTAAAGTCTGACGGATAAAGTCAAATGGCAAAAGTGGATTTTTTGTAGGATATTTAGAATAGGGCATTATAAATAAATACTATTAGGTAGTATGAGAAGTTTAGTAATAGTCGGGACGCTGATCCTGGCAGGTTTAATTTTTACCAATATGAAAATTGAGAATAAGGCGTTGAATCCGCTGCTTGTGGAATGGAAAACGGTGCACCAGACTCCCCCGTTTCAGGAGATCCGGCACGAACATTTTATCCCTGCCATCGACCAGCTCCTGGCTGAGGCAAAATCGGAAGTGAATGCAGTCATCGACAATCCTGCTGCTCCCACTTTTGAAAATACCATCCAGGCCTTGGAGGTTTCGGGGAAACGGCTTTCCAGGGCTACGACCATTCTTTTCAACCTGAACTCTGCCGAAACAGATGATACCATCCAGGCGATTACCCGGGAGGTTTCGCCTAAATTGTCTGAATACCACAATTATGTTTCGCTAAACAGCAAACTCTTTCAAAGGGTGAAGGCCGTTTACCAGCAGAAGGATCAACTTAAATTGACTTCTGAGGATCTCAAATTACTGGAAGACAGTTACAAAGGTTTCGTTAGAAGTGGTGCCAACCTCGAAGGTGCTGCCCGGGATCGATTCGCAGAGATCAACACCGAACTGGCCAGGCAATCCCTGATTTTTGGAGAAAATGTACTCGCCGAAACCAATGCCTACCAACTGATTGTTGCAGATAAAAAGGATCTGGCAGGCTTGCCGAAGAGCGAGGTTGAGGCTGCATCCCACCTGGCCAAGGCCAAAAAAAAGGAGGGTTGGATGTTCAACCTGCAGGGCCCTGGGTACATTGCCTTCCTGAAATATGCAGACAACAGAAAATTAAGGGAAGAATTATACAAGGCATACAACTCCCGCGCCTTCCACAGCAATGGAAACAACAACGAGGAGGTCATTCGCAAAATAGTAAACCTTAGACTGGAACGCGCTAAATTGCTGGGTTACCCCAACCATGCCGCATTCGTTCTGGAGGAGCGGATGGCCGAGACTCCTGAAAAAGTAAATGCATTTCTGCAACAGCTGCACGAAGCCTCCCGTCCATTTGCCCAAAAAGATATGGAAGAGGTGAAGGCATTTGCAAAATCCCGCGGATTCAGTGAAACACTGGAGCGTTGGGATTGGAGTTATTGGTCGGAGAAATTAAAAAATGAGCGCTACGGTTTTGACGAACAGGCCGTGAAGCCCTATTTCAAACTGGAAAATGTCATTGGCGGCGTTTTTGAGCTAGCCCACCGGCTTTATGGCATCACTTTCAAAGAGAGCAAGGATATGCAGGTCTATCATCCGGATGTAAAAGTCTATGAGGTTTTCGACAAGGATGGATCCTTCCTTGCCGTGTTGTACCTCGACTTTTTCCCCAGAGAAGGGAAAAGAGGCGGTGCCTGGATGACGGAGTACCGTGGTCAAAGCAATTTGGGAGGCGATAACATCCGACCTGTCGTCTCCATCGTTACCAATTTCACCAAGCCAACGGACAGCAAACCTTCGCTGCTCACCTTTTACGAGGTAAGTACCTTCCTGCACGAGTTTGGTCATGGATTGCACGGAATGTTTGCCAATACAAGGTATGAAGGCCTGTCGGGAACTGCCGTCTACAGGGATTTTGTAGAGTTGCCCTCGCAGATTATGGAAAATTTTGCAGTCCAAAAGGATTTTCTGGACCTCTTTGCCGTTCATTACCAGACTGGAGAAAAAATATCTGCGGAGTTGGTTGACAGACTTATCAAATCCAAAAATTTTCAGTCCGGCACCCAGAGTGAGCGCCAGCTCAGTTTTGGCATGAACGACATGGCCTGGCACTCCATTGTAAAACCCGAGACCGGAAGTGTCGTCGATTTTGAAATGAAGGCCTTTGCTGCTACAGATCTTTTCCCGCCGTTGGATGGATATTGCGTGAGCACCTCTTTTTCGCATATTTTTGCCGGAGGTTATGCGGCAGGATATTATGGCTACAAATGGGCGGAGGTACTTGATGCGGATGCTTTTTCACTCTTCCGAAAAAACGGTATTTTCGACAAAAATACTGCCGAATCGTTTCGCAGGAACATTCTTGAGAAGGGAGGTACCGCTCATCCGATGCTACTTTACAAGGCTTTCCGTGGACAGGAGCCTTCCGTTGTTCCCTTGCTGGAACGGGAGGGGATGGTGAGAGGAAATGTAAAGTGAAATGTGAAAAGTGAAAAGTGAAAAATGGAGGATGAGGAATTTAAAGCATCATTCTGGTTGAGATATAGGTTAGGTTTTAAGTGTTCTGCAATGCATTTTAATAATTGATATGGCCGGAAAATCCCTGAAGAAGTTTATCTATTTCTCGATAGTTGCTGCCGTCGTAACCATCGCACTGAAAGGCATCTCCTTTCTGCTTACGGGCTCTGTCGGCTTGTTGTCTGAGGCTCTTGAATCGTGCGTAAACCTCGTTGCTGCCCTGGTGGCCCTGGTGGTCCTGTCGATTGCAGAGAAACCAGCAGATGCCGAGCATGCTTTTGGTCATTCCAAGGCTGAATATTTCTCGAGTGCCATCGAGGGAGGACTGATCATTGCCGCCGCCTGCAGCATTGTATGGAGTGCCTATCCCCGGCTGTTGCATCCCCAACCTTTGGAGAATGTGGGCTTCGGTCTGCTGATCTCGTTGTCAGCCTCCCTGATCAACCTGGTGATGGGACTGGTTTTGCTGCACCAGGGGAAACGGCATCATTCGGTTACGCTGACTGCCGACGGAAAGCACTTGATGACAGATGTCTGGACTTCGGTAGGAGTGGTAGTGGCGATTGGACTGGTGAAAGTAACGGGGATACTAATTTTGGACCCGATTATCGCAATGCTGGTGGCGCTAAATATTATCTGGACCGGTTACCGGTTGATGGTCCAGTCGGCGAGAGGGTTGATCGATACGGCTATTCCCAACGAAGAGCGGCAGGAGGTGGAGCAGATCTTTGATCACTTCCGAGAAAGCGGGATCGAATTTCACTCGCTGATGACCCGTCAGGCTGGGCAACGCAAATTCATTTCCGTACACATCCTGGTCCCCGGCGAGTGGACGGTTCAGCGCGGGCACGATTTGCTCGAGGTCATTGAGGGCAAGGTTCGGGATAATTTCAAATTTCCGGTGACAGTTTTTACCCATCTGGAACCTGTTGAGGATCCCGTTTCCCACAACGACATTGGGATCGACAGGTTGTAAACGGGTTTGGGTATTTTTTCTATTTTTGCATGACACAAATTGCGTTACCATGTTAGAGCGGATAAAGGAACTCCAGAAGGAGATTGAAGAGCGGATTGTTAAATCGGCAGAAGAGCTGGAGGAGATGAGAATCAAATACCTCAGCAAAAAAGGGGAAATATCTCAGCTGATGGACGATTTCAGAAATGTTTCTGCCGACCAGAAAAAGGAGATTGGCGCAGCGATCAATACGCTGAAGAACTTCGCGCTGGATAAGATTAGTTTGCTGAAGGAGGGTCTCGCGGAGCAAACAGCAGAAACCAAAAAACTGGATCTTACCCTTCCCGGGGATCCGATGAAGGCAGGAACCCGTCATCCCATCTCAATCATCAAAAACGAAATCCTGGAGATTTTCAAGAGATTGGGGTTTGTTGTATCTGAAGGGCCGGAGATAGAAGATGACTGGCATGTATTTTCTGCCCTTAATTTTCCCGAAGAGCATCCTGCCAGGGATATGCAGGACACCTTCTTCATCACTAGAAACCCCGATATTTTATTGCGAACACATACCTCTTCCGTTCAGGTTCACGACATGGAAACGATGCAGCCTCCCATCCGTACGGTTACACCAGGAAGGGTATTCCGGAACGAGGCCATCTCCTACCGGGCACATTGCATGTTTCACCAGATCGAAGGGTTGTACATCGATGAGAATGTTTCTTTTGCCGATTTAAAGCAGACCCTGCTTTATTTTGCAAGGGAGCTTTTTGGCGAAAAATCCGAAATCCGGATGCGCCCCTCTTACTTCCCGTTTACCGAACCCTCTGCTGAAGTGGATGTCTCGTGTTCCATCTGCGGAGGAAAGGGCTGTAACGTCTGTAAATACAGTGGTTGGCTGGAAATCCTGGGTTGCGGGATGGTTGACCCCAATGTGTTGGAGGCATCGGGTATCGACAGCAAAAAATATACAGGTTTCGCCTTCGGGATGGGGATCGAACGAATCGCGATGCTCAAATACGGCATCAACGACCTGAGGCTCTATTTCGAGAACGATGTCAGGTTCCTCAACCAGTTTGAAGGAGCAAACTAAAGAAGACTAAAGGCTAAAGGATAAAGTGGGATTTGTTCAGGCCAAAGATGGTACCGTATAAGTTTAAAATAGGAACGCCCGAATGAAAATTCGGGCGTTCCTATTTTTTGACCCCAACTCTCCGGAGTCCCACACTTTAGCCTTTATCCTTTAGCCTTCTTTAGAGCGTTTTAGCGACTTCCACCTGTTCGAATGCCTCGATGAAGTCTCCTTCGTGTACATCGTTGTAATTCTGGATGTTAAGACCGCATTCGTATCCCTTGGCAACCTCTTTCACGTCATCCTTGAATCGTTTGAGTGACTCGAGTTCTCCGGTAAAGACCACGATGCCGTCGCGGATCAGGCGCACCTTGGAGTTGCGCACAATTTTTCCGTCGCGGACGATACAGCCGGCAATGGTTCCCACCTTGGTGATTTTGAAGGCGGTGAGCACTTCGGCAGTTCCCTTGATCTCCTCCTTGATCTCCGGGGCAAGCATTCCCTCCATCGCCGACTTGATCTCGTTGATCGCGTCGTAGATGATGGAATAGAGCCGGATATCGATCTCTTCCTTCTCTGCAAGTTTCCTGGCACTCATGGACGGACGGACCTGGAATCCGACGATGATCGCGTTGGAAGCGGAGGCCAGCATGATGTCTGACTCCGTAATCTGACCGACCGCCTTGTGGATCACGTTGACCTGAATCTCTGTGGTGGAGAGTTTGATCAGCGAGTCGGAGAGGGCTTCGATCGATCCGTCTACGTCTCCCTTGACAATGATATTCAGTTCCTGGAAGTTTCCAATGGCAATTCTTCGGCCGATTTCGTCGAGGGTGATGTGTTTCTGGGTACGGAGACCCTGCTCACGTTGCAACTGCTCGCGCTTGTTGGCAATCTGACGGGCTTCGCGCTCACTCTCCATGACGTTGAATTTATCGCCGGCCTGCGGGGCTCCGTTCAGTCCGAGGATCAGAACCGGTTCTGCAGGTCCGACGCTTTCGACGCGTTGGTTACGTTCGTTGAACATGGCCTTGATGTGGCCGAAGTGTGGACCGGCAAGCAGTACATCGCCCACTTTCAGGGTTCCTGAATGAACCAGAATGGTGGCGACATAGCCACGACCCTTGTCGAGGGTAGATTCGATGACCGAACCATTGGCCCTTTTATTTGGATTGGCCTTCAGGTCGAGCATTTCAGCCTCCAGCAATACTTTTTCCAGCAGTTCGGGAACTCCCTGTCCAGATTTGGCAGAGATGTCGTGCGACTGGTATTTTCCACCCCAGCTTTCTACCATGTAATTCATGTTGGCGAGCTGGTGCTTTATTTTTTCCGGATCTGCGGTATGTTTATCTACTTTATTGATAGCGAATACGATGGGAACGCCTGCAGCGGATGCGTGGTTGATGGCCTCAATGGTTTGGGGCATCACGTCATCGTCGGCAGCTACAATGATAATGGCGATGTCGGTAACCTGTGCACCACGGGCACGCATGGCGGTGAACGCTTCGTGACCCGGCGTATCCAGGAAAGTGATTTTGCGACCGTCTTCGAGGCGGACATTGTATGCCCCGATGTGTTGCGTGATACCTCCGGCTTCTCCTGCAATAACATTGGCCTTACGGATGTAGTCGAGCAGGGAGGTTTTACCGTGGTCAACGTGACCCATGACGGTAACGATCGGCGGACGTGGTTTGAGATCTGCTTCCGCATCTTTTTCCTCTTCGATGGCTTCCTGAACTTCGACCGAGATGAATTCGACCTTGTAGCCAAACTCATCGGCAACCACAGACATCGTCTCTGCATCGAGGCGTTGGTTGATGGAGACGAAAAGACCCAGTGACATACAGGTTGCGATAACCTGTGTTGGGTTGACGTCCATCATGCTAGCCAATTCGCTAACAGATACAAACTCAGTGATTTTGATGATGTTTCTGTCGATATCGGCCTGTGCACCTTCTTCCGCCATTTTTTCGGTGTAGGCAAGACGTTTGTCACGGCGGTGTTTGGATCCGCGGGTCTTCTGGCTCTTGGTGGTCAGACGGGCAAGCGTCTCCTTGACCTGTTTCTGAACATCCTCTTCGTTGACCTCCTTCTTGAGCGGTAATTTTTTCTTTACAACCAGAGAACTTTTTTTCTTGATGGTACTCTTCTCTTTCCCGGGCTCTTTTTTATCTTTTGGATCGTCCGTCTTCTTCTCTATGTTGAGAGGAACACGTTCTTTGGCATCTTTTGAGACACGCTTACGTTTTTTCTTGCGTAGGGTGCGGTCTTCGTCACGAACGACAAGGCCTTTCTTCAACCCTTCAACTGGGAGTTCAATTTTACCGATCACTTTTGGTCCGGAAAGTATTTCCCTTGCGTGTTTGAAAATCTCTTCAGGAACGTCTACCAGATCGGGGAAGATTTCTTCCAGCGGATCTTCGCGGTGTTTCCCTTCACGGTTGGGTTTTATTGGTTTGCCTTCGACCGTTTTGGGCGTGACGTGTTTCTTCTTGGTAAGTGTGACCTCTTTCCGGTTCTTGTCGACAGTTTTGGCTGCGTCGAGATCGATCTTACCGATAATATTTATGGTTGATTCCAACTGTGTGACATTGGAGATCATTTCGGGAGCTGCTTCTTCCCGCTCGGCAACCGGTGCGGCCGGGGCAACACGTTCCTGGTATTCGGGTTCCGAAACATCTGCAGGTGATGGAGCTGCTTTGGGAGCTACGACTTTCTCTGCCTTGGGTTCTGCTTGTTCCCTGATGACTGGATCCTCTCTGGCGGGACTGACAGGTTGTTCTGCCGGTCTAGTTTTTGGAGAAAGATTCTCCAGATCAACGGAACCAACAACTTTGATGGCAGGTTTCTCCGGAATAGAGGTATGCAGAATCTCAGGTTTCGTGGCCTTGACCTGAGGTTCGTGGTGCTTCATCTCTTTGGAGTGGTGAAGACTGTTGTCCGTGATGTTGACGGAGTCATCTTCAAAATCATCTGCCGCTGGCTTGTGTTCACCTTGATGAACATCCTCGATGGTGATGGTATCTCTTTTCAGACGTCCCGGACGATGCATGTCGGCCTCAACTTTGGCATCGTGATCCTTTCGAAACTGTTTTTCGAGAAGCATCTGGGCATCCGCATCAATCTTCGCGTTGGGATCAGGAGTCAGTTTGATCCCCTGTTTATTCAGAAATTCTACAATTGTAGCAATCCCCACGTTCAGATCACGTGCTATTTTACTTAACCTTGTTGATACTTTGTTCCCTGTCTCCATAGTTTGCCAAACAGTTTAATTTGCTTTATCTCTTCCGGTTGAATGAACGTCTGACAGTTATTGTTCAAATTCGGACTTCAGTATGCGTAGCACCTCGTCGATGGTTTCTTCTTCGAAGTCGGTACGTTTAATAAGCTCCTCCCTGGAGAGGTTCAGTACATTTCTGGCAGTATCGCAACCGATAGATTTGAGTCCGTCGAGAACCCAATCATCGATCTCATCTGCAAATTCTTCCAGTGAAACATCCTCTTCGTCAGCAATTTCACGATCGCGGTAGACATCTATGTCGTAACCGGTAAGCTGGCTGGCAAGTTTGATGTTCAAACCGCCTTTACCGATAGCCAGCGAAACTTCTTCTGGTTTCAGGAAAACTTCAACCCTGTTCTCGTTCCCATAAATCTTGATGGAGGAGATCTTTGCCGGATTGAGTGCCCTTTGTATGTATAGTTGATTGTTGTTTGTAAAATTGATGACGTCGATGTTTTCGTTGCGCAGTTCCCGCACAATGCCGTGGATCCTGGAGCCTTTCATTCCAACACAGGCACCTACCGGATCAATCCTGTCGTCGTAAGATTCGACGGCCACTTTTGCCCGTTCACCCGGAATCCGGACGATTTTCTTGATGGTGATCAATCCGTCGGAAATTTCAGGGACCTCCAGTTCAAAGAGCCTTTCCAGGAAGACCGGTGAAGTACGGGACAAAATGATGTATGGACTGTTGTTCCTCATCTCAACCTTGATCACTACTGCACGGACGCTGTCTCCTTTTCTGAAAAAATCAGAGGGAATTTGCTCAGTCTTAGGGAGAATCAGTTCATTCCCTTCGTCGTCGAGGAGTAAAAGTTCTTTTTTCCAGATTTGGTATACTTCGCCTGTAACGACTTCGCCAATTCTGGATTTGTATTTTTGATAGATGTTGTCTTTCTCAAGTTCCAGAATTCTGGAGGCCAGATTCTGTCTCAGATTGAGGATGGCCCTTCTGCCGAAATCACTGAAGCGGATCGTGTCTGTCAACTCTTCGCCCAATTCATAATCCCCGTTGTTGGCATTGGCTGCCGAAATGGTGATTTCAGTGTTTAGATCGGTAAGTGCTCCATCTTCTACCACGGTGCGGTTACGATAGATCTCGAAGTCTCCTTTGTCGGGGTTTATAATGACGTCAAAATTCTCGTCCGAGCCAAACTGCTTTTGAATCACACTTCTGAACGCATCTTCCAATACGCTCATCATCGTGGCACGATCGATGTTTTTCAGGTCTTTAAATTCCGAAAACGTGTCAATCAAATTGAGGTTGTCCATATCTTCAGGATTTTTATTTAAAAGTAATAACTGGTTTAACTGTTTTTATTTCCTGGATTGAAAATTCGACCGTCTTGTGCTCAACCGTCTTTTTCCCATCCACTTTTGTATTGATTGATCTCTCTATGATAAAACTATGCTCATTGGCGGACTTGAGAATGCCTGTGAACTTATCCCCCTTGGTGGTCACTACTTCAACCTCTTTTTCGAGGTTTTTCAGATACTGACGAAGCACCTTGAAGGGCTGCGTCAGTCCGGGAGAAGAAACTTCCAGTGAAAAATCCTCTACTTCACGGTCGAACTGGTGCTCTACGTGGCGACTCATTTCAATGCATTTGTCAATGCTCAATCCTTCATCGCTGTCAATGATGACCGAAATGGCATTGCCCAAGCCAACGGAAACATCGACGATGAACATCGTGTCCGACAACTTTTCTTCTACCATCCGTTGAATAACTCCCTTCGATATCATTTTATAACTTAATAAAATAGGGGACAATGCGTCCCCTAATCCTGCGATTAATCTCCGGTGCGAAATTACTATTAATGTTTGAATTAAACAAATTTTTATTTCTAATTTTGAACGATTTATCAGGGTTTGAAGGCTGGTAAAGTGAAAAATGGCGACTGAAAACAGAAAAATCGGACAGGATGTGGACTTGTAAGTTAAATAATTAGGATTCAAATTGATAATAATATTTTCTGCGTGAAGCAAAACAAACATAAAATAGTCAACGATCCGGTTTGGGGTTTCATCGATCTGGATTCGGGATTGTTGTTCGACCTGATTGAACACCCCTATTTTCAGCGGCTAAGGCGGATCCGGCAGCTTGGTCTTACCTCGCTGGTCTATTCAGGTGCCAACCATACCCGTTTTGAACACAGCATTGGAAGCATGTACCTGGTTCAGTCTGCCCTGCAGGTTTTGCGGGAGAAGGGGGTGGAAATCACGGATGAGGAAGCTGAAGGGGTGACTGCTGCGATTCTGTTGCACGATTTGGGCCACGGTCCATTTTCTCACGCGCTGGAAGAGAGTATTGTGAGGGGAATTTCGCACGAGGAGTTGTCGCTGCTCTTTATGCAGGAGCTCAACGAGGAGTTTGATGGAAAACTGGATCTGGCGATACGGATTTTTTTGGATCAATATCCCAAACATTTCCTGCACCTCCTGGTAAGCAGTCAGCTCGATATGGACCGGCTTGATTTTCTGAAGCGCGACAGTTTCTATTGCGGGGTTTCAGAAGGGGTGGTCTCCTCCGACCGCATCATTAAAATGCTGGATGTCCGCAATGATCAGTTGGTTGTGGAGGCGAAGGGGATTTATTCCGTCGAAAAATTTCTGATTGCCAGAAGAATGATGTATTGGCAAGTCTACCTGCACAAAACCGTTGTATCCGCAGAGCGGACGCTAGTAAACCTGCTTCGGCGCGCCTCAGATCTGGTTGCCACCGGTCACGGGGTAAGTTCCTCCGGTGCCTTCGCCTGCTTCCTCCGGGGAGAGGTGACAGCGGATGATTTCAGATCCTCCGACAGGGAGGTGAGACGCGAAGCCCTGAATCAATTTGCAGGCATCGATGATTCAGATATTTTGTGCACCATCAAGGATTGGATCAACTATCCCGATCCGGTTTTATCGGATCTCTCGGCCCGGATCATCAACAGAAAACTGATGAAAATAAAAATTTCCCAACACCCTTTCAGCGAAGCCCAGGTGCAGGAAATTGTGTGGAAGGTTCAGGAAAAATTGGCAATTCCAAAGGATGAAACGGACTACTTCATCTCCGTTGGTGAAATGACCAACAACGCCTATCAGCCTGATGGGGAAGCCATTTTGATCCTGTATAAAAATGGCAAACTGAAGGATATCAGGGATGCGTCTGACATTAATCTGGAGGTCTTATCGAAGACAGTACGCAAACATTTTGTCTGTTATCCGGCGAAAATCTCTCAAGGTAACTAATATTGATTATTTTTGCAGCGAATTTTTAAAAGTAATTGAATGGAGTTTAAGGCCAGCGACATTGCAATGATTCTCAAGGGAACCGTTGAAGGTGACGGAGAAGTTATGTTACATAATATCTCCAAAATTGATCAGGGTGTTCCTGGTACGCTCACCTTTCTTTCCAATCCAGCCTACACAAAATACATTTACAATACGCTAGCTTCGGCCGTCATCGTCTCACGTGATTTTGCTCCAGAGGGAACCCTTGACTGCACCCTAATTCGTGTGGATGATCCTTATACTGCCCTTGCCGAACTACTGAATATGTATCAACAATTCAAGCCGGTTAAGAAAGGAATAGAACAGCCCTCCTTTGTGAGTGCCAGCGCCAAAATGGGAATCGATATTTACCTCGGTGCTTTTGCCTATGTTTCCGACCAAGCCGTGATTGGGAACAATGTCAAAATTTATCCTCAGGTTTACATTGGTGACAATGTAGTCGTGGGTGACAATACCATCCTCTATGCGGGCGTGAAAATTTATGCAGATTGCAAGATAGGCACCGACTGCATCATCCATTCGGGCGCAGTCATAGGAGCCGATGGTTTTGGATTTGCCCCAAGTGCAGAAGGACCATTTACAAAGATCGCTCAGGTTGGAAACGTCATCGTTGAAGACTTTGTTGAAATAGGAGCCAATACCGCCATCGATCGTGCTACGATGGGATCTACCATCGTTCACAGGGGAGTCAAATTGGACAATTTGATACAGATTGCCCACAATGCGGATATTGGCGAGAATACAGTAATCGCAGGACAATCAGGTGTTGCCGGTTCATCAAAGGTCGGAAAAAATTGCATGATCGGCGCCCAGGTAGGCGTTTCCGGCCACATTGCACTGGGTGATAATGTGAAAATCGGAGGGCAGGCAGGAGTGATGACCAATATCCCGGACAATTCGACGATGATCGGTTCACCGGTGCAGGATCACAAGGATTTTATGCGGTGCATGGCCATCTTCAGAAGGTTGCCTCAAATGTCGGGCGACATTTCTGATCTGAAGAAATTCGTAAAGAAGATGGAACAATAGAATTTGAGTAGAAATCAACCAAAATAGAGTAACAAACCTAATATTTAGACAGCAAGGGATGATAGTGAAACAAAATACGATAGCCTATCCGGTCACCGTTACCGGGAAAGGCCTTCATACAGGAGTGGAAGTTTCCCTGACCTTCAAACCAGCTCCCGAGAATTTCGGTTTTCGGTTTAAGAGAGTGGATCTTGAAGGTGAGCCTGTTATCGAGGCCAATGTTTCCAAAGTAAGGGGAACCGCCAGGGGAACGGTTTTGCAGGACGGAGAAGTTTCCATCAGTACTATTGAGCACGCCATGGCTGCCCTGATTACCTCAGACATCGACAATGTGCTGATGGAGATCAACGGCTCCGAAGTGCCCATCATGGATGGCAGCGCACTTGCCTTTGTGGAAGCACTTCAAGAGGCCGGTGTCGTGGAACAAAACGCCGAACGCGAATATTTTGTCGTCAAGAAAAAGATCAGCTACCGGAATCAATCAACGGGTTCAGAATTGACCATTCTTCCCGATGAACATTTCTCCATGGATGTGCTTGTCTCATACAATTCAAAGGTTTTGGGCAACCAGTTTGCCTCTTATGACAGTTCAACAGAATTTACTACAGAAATAGCCCCCTGCCGTACTTTCGTATTTGTCAGGGAACTGGAAGCATTGCTGAAAAATAACCTGGTAAAGGGGGGTGATCTGGACAACGCCATTGTCATCATGGATCAGGAGATGCAACAGGATGAGCTCAACAGAATTGCCGACCTTTTCAACCACGAACACATTCAGGTCAATGAAATTGGCATTCTTAACAACCTCAAACTCCACTTCGACAACGAATGTGCCAGACATAAGTTGCTTGATCTCATCGGAGACATGGCATTGCTGGGTAAGCGGATCAAGGGAAGAATCATCGCCAAAAGACCGGGTCACCTCGCCAATACGGAATTTACCAAGCTCCTGCAGAAAGAGGTACAAAGAAGCCAGGCCGAATCGGCTCCACCTGAATACAATCCCAACAAGGAACCACTCTACGACGTCAATGCCATCAAAAGGATGTTGCCTCACCGCAATCCCTTCCTCTTGCTGGATAAAGTGATTGAAAAGGGAAGTGACTACATCATCGGGGTAAAGAACGTTACGATGAACGAACCTTTTTTCGTGGGACACTTCCCCGACGAACCGGTCATGCCCGGTGTCCTGATTGTTGAATCCATGGCACAATGCGGTGGCGTTTTTGTGATCAGCTCCATGCACGCGGATGGTGATTATTCCACCTATTTCATGACAATGGATAACATCAAGTTCCGCAAAAAAGTGGTACCAGGAGATACCCTGATTTATAAAATCAAGCTGACGGGTCCGATCAGAAGAGGGATTGCCCACATGCGCGGACTTGCTTTCGTTGGCGACACCGTCGTGTGCGAAGGTGAATTTATGGCCCAGATCGTTAAAAACAAATAATAAAATCTTCTCATGAACCAATTACTTGCCCATATTCACCCCAACGCAAAACTGGCAGCAGGGGTTGTCGTTGAGCCATTTGCCACGATTGGTGACGATGTTATCATTGGCGAAGGAACCAATATCGGCCCTCATGCAACCATCCTTCCCGGTACCCGTATCGGGAAAAACTGCAAGATTTTCCCGGGTGCCGTTGTTGGAGGAGAACCTCAGGATCTGAAATTCAAGGGTGAATATTCGACGGTTGAAATTGGTAACAACACCACTATCCGGGAGTGTGTGACCATCAACAGGGGTACTTCTGCCAAGGGCAAGACGGTGATTGGCAGCAATTGCCTGATCATGGCTTATGTACACGTAGCGCACGATTGCGTGGTGGGAGACAATGTGATTCTGGTTAACTCTACCTCCCTCGCAGGGGAAGTGGTTGTTGATGATTATGCCATCATTGGCGGACACACTGGAATTCATCAGTTCTGCCACATCGGAAAACATGTGATGCTTTCGGGAGGATCCCTGGTCAGGAAAGATGTTCCCCCATACATCAAAGCCGGCCGCGAACCGCTCTCCTATGCCGGTGTCAACTCCATCGGTTTGCGTCGCAGGGAGTTCACCAACGAAATGATTACCCAGATTCAGGATATCTACCGGATCATCTACCAAAAAGGATACAACAACTCTCAGGCACTCGAAGTAGTCGAGACAGAGATGCCCGCCTCACGCGAAAGAGACGAAATCCTGCTCTTCATCCGCGATTCCAAAAGAGGAATTATCAAGGGCTATTTCCCCGATTGATTGATCTGGAAAGTATAAAAAAAAGAGGTCTCGCAAGATGCCTCTTTTTTTTGCAATAAAATGAAGACTGCCATTAACCTTTAGCTATTAGCATTTTAGCACATTAGCATATTAGCAAATTAGCTTTTAGCCTTCCTGAAAGTCCATATCGAAAGAATTTGCACCAGTTTCAACAGAAATCCCGGCAGGAATTTTCCTTCGAATACTTCTGGCAGCAAAATGGTGATCAGGTTATTGACACTGTCCAACAAGTGACTGGTCCTTCTGTTTTTAACCTTGTCGTAGGGCAGCATAACCTCTCCCAGTACTTCAGAATAGTTGTTTTTGAAATACTCCATTTTTAAGCCAATCAATTTTTCCTGATAGGTACAAAAGGTCTGTAGCTTGTTCTTTTCCAATCTGAGCCTCGTCAGTCCATCCATTTTTTGTGTCGTATGCTGGCTCATGGTTCGTCCTCCTCTTTCTCCATCAGTTGTTCGATGACTTTGTTGACAATTGTTTTTTCAATCCAATTTTTTCTGAAGAGGATGAATGGCAGCAGCAACAACACATAAAATCCCGTGACTACCAGAAAACCGGTTCCGTAGCTGTTAAACAGGGATCCAAGGTAAAACCCAAGGGCAATGCTCAGGAAGAAAATCACCATGGATCCGAGCATCGCAATTACCAGGGAGGAGAAGAGCAGTGCAGAAATCTTGGCCGTCTTTTCAAAGATTTCCAATTTGAGAAGTTGAATTCTGGCCGTCAGGTAATCGGCTACCAGCACTTTTAGCTCCTGAAAAAAATCGACAGGTTCTCGTTCCATGGTCAGGCAGGATTTTCTGTTGAGGAACCTGCAGTTCCCTTGGTGAAATGCTCTACAATATCCTTGGCACTGTGGAGGTTCGTTTCGATGTCCTGTTTAAGTTTGGAGGCTCCCTCCTTCAGATCGGTGATCAGTTCGTCCTTTTTATCGGAATTGAGAAAATAGCCGATGGCTGCTCCAATGGCGGCTCCGGCTACAAAGGCCAGTAAGATTTTTGTTCCGTTATTTTCGCTCATGTTGAAAATTATTTAGGGTCTCTTTTGTTCGACTTAAAATGGGCCATTCCGGTCAGACTTTTGTTTCCAGGTTAGCCGGCAGTCTCAGTCTTGTAATTTTAATTTACTCATTTCCAGGTTGGAGTCTTACGTTTCACGGAAGGAAAACAAAAATGAGTAAAATGTGAGGCTTTACCTGCATTTGCTGTTCATTTTTCAGGGGCAGTGCATCGATGGGTAACTTTATCAAAAATAGGAATTAATTCTTTAGATTTACCTGAATATTTACCGAAGTCCAAAAGTCGCGAAGCAACGGATGAAGCTCAATCCATCAAAAATTGTTCACTCGGTTCATCCCGGGAAAATTATTTTGCCAATCTTGATTGGGGTTGGTGTGGCGGTTTTCATTTTTACCAGGGAAGGCTCCCTGAAAATGATTCCAACCATTCATTTTTCACCGGTAGTCTTGTTTTATCTTTTTATGGCCGCCCTGATGATTGTTGCCAGGATCACCGGGTACGTGATGCGGCTGAGGATTTTGTCGGAAAGGAAGATTGGCATCGCAGGTTGCATCCGGATCATTCTTCTCTGGGAGTTCTCCACGGCGATTGCACCGTTTGCCGTAGGAGGGACCACGGTATCCCTGCTGTTTCTCTACAAGGCAGGCATCCCTATTGGGAAAGGGACTGCGATCATCCTGGCCGCACTTTTCCTGGATGAGCTTTTCTTTGTGGTAGTTTTCCCCATTGTTGCCCTTTTGGTGGGTTGGGACAGCCTTTTTCAGTTGAGCCAATTTCACCCGGAAGCGGTGATACTGAATAAATATGTCTATTTCGCGCTGGCAGGTTATTCTATCATGCTGTTGGTGGTGTTGTTGATCGGCTATAGCCTGTTTTTTAACCAGCAAGCGCTGAAAAAAATAATTGTTGCCATTTTTTCCATTCCCGGATTACGCCGGTGGAAAGCAGGTGCCATTCACCAGGCCGACGACATCGTGACGGCCTCCAAACATCTTTCCAACAAACCTTTCAAATTTTGGTTGAAAAGCTTTGGCGCAACGGTCTTTTCCTGGACTTCCCACCACCTGATTGTCAATTTTTTGATTTTGGCGCTTATTTTCGGAATTAAAGGGAGTGGAGAACCCCACGTCGTTACCCTGGTGGAACACGTGAATATCTATGCCAGACAGCTGATTATCTGGATTATGACCAAGGTGATGCCAACCCCTGGAGGATCGGGTCTTTCGGAAGTGATCTTCATGGAATACATGAAAATGTTCATCCCGGTAGGTTTTAACAGCCTCATGACAGTGATTTGGAGACTATTCAGCTACTATCCCTACCTTTTCATTGGTGCCATCATCCTTCCCGGATGGATCAGGGCGAGTTTTATGGGACATGCGCACGAAGAGATTAGCGACGAAGGAGATTCGGTTGAATGAGTGCCAGGACGCTTGTCGTGGAAGGTATTGGTCCTGTTCAGCTGGTTCGTAAACCCCGATCCAAACGGCTTCGCATTTCTATAAAAGCATCCGGAGAAGTGCTGGTCACCATTCCCTGGCTACTGACTTTCTCCAGAGGTGAAGCCTTTCTGAAGGAAAAAATGGAGTGGGTGCTCAAAACAAGGAAAAAACTCGAGAAACAAGGCCTTACCAGGAAGTCGCTCCAACCAGGCTGGCTCTTTGCCACCAGAAATTTCGACTACCATCTCCTGCCTCAGCCCATCGAACGCATCCAGGCAAAAGTCAGGCCGGAAGAGCGGATGGTACTCATCACCTTCCCTGAGATTTTCTCCCTGGATGATCCGGAAGTGCGGGCTAAACTCAGGGTGGCCATCGAGGGAGTGCTGCGGTACGAGGCGAAAAGGTACCTGCCGGGCCGTATCCGGGATTTGGCTGTACAATATGGTTACACCTTCAATGCATTAACCATTAAGAACAATAGAACGAACTGGGGTAGCTGTTCGAGTTTAAAAAACATCAACCTGAACCTGCATCTGATGCGGCTTCCTGATAGGTTGATAGATTTTATTGTGGTTCACGAACTGGTTCATACCAAGATAGCCAATCATGGTCAGGGTTTCAAGGATACCCTAAAAAGCCACTTCCCGGATGCAGCGGTACTTGACAAGGAGATCAAGAAATTCAGACCCGAATTTTTCTGATCAGATGGCCAGCAAACCTGCCTGATCGGCCAGAGAGGTTAGCAGGTAAGAAAACATGAAGGCAATGATGGGAGCGATGAACCAGATCAGCCAAAACTGCTTGACCACTTTCTTGGAAAAGGTCTCTTTCCAGCCAACTTTGGAGACACTCAAGGCCAGGATGGCAAAGGTGTTGAGTTGAACCAGTGAAGTGGGGATTCCCCTAGTGAGCGAGGCTGTCAGCAGCAGGGAAGCGGTGATAAAGGAGATCATCGAGGCCTCCACTTTCCCGATGGGAATGATGGCCTGACCGGTTTTCACCATCAGTTTGTGACCAAAAATGGAACTTCCTATGGCAAATACGGGGGCGATGATCAGGGTACAAAGAATCATGATCAGGACGAAGTTCTGACTGGTCGGATTGATGTGCAATTCATTCGTAATCATAGAGGTAATAGGGCCAGCGGCATTGGCGACGTTGTTGGACCCAATGGAGAAGGCGACGTAGCAGCTGGTGATGATCACCACCCAGTTGAAGAATTGCTGCCTTTTCATGGTGCTGAAATAGCCGGGATGTTTGAGGTCAAACCTTTTGACGATGACCATCGAGATAAAATACATCAGGCCAAACGAGATGATGGGCATGACGATCCAGGTGGGGATAATTTCAAAGAAGATCTTGTGGGTGTTCAGCTGGCCGACATAATGAGCCGGGGCAATCAGCGCAACGACAGTCGTTTGGGCCGTCGATTGCGGTACTCCGATCAAATTGGCGAAAAGCAGCGAAAGGGCTACGGAAAAGAGGATGATGGTGGTTAGCGTATAGTCGAGGCTAACGGCAGGAAGAATCTCCTTCCCCAGCGTTATGGCGGTATTTTTTCCGGCAAGCAAGGCCCCCAAAAGCACAAAAATACCAAACAAACCGGGGATGAGGGACCTCCGGATGATTCCGGATCCAAAAGCCGTTGCAAAGGAGGGGGCTGTTCCGCTGCCGCCCATATTCAGGCCTAAGAACATGGCAACCAGCAGTGGAAGTAACAAACCGTTAAGCATCGAATAGGTGAATTGTGTTTATCTGTGCGAAGATATTTATTAATATTCAACAATCAGTTTGAAATGTTCGAAAAATGACCCAATTTTGAACTGTCACCAGAACCAATCCACATGACAAATTGGAGTCAGTTGATCTCACCCCTGCGTTTGGGTCTTGAAACCAGGGCCTACGACCAGACGGAAGAGATCCGAACCGCTTTTCAGCGCGATTACGACCGCATCATCTTCTCCTCCCCATTCAGAAGGCTGCAGAACAAAACGCAGGTATTTCCATTGCCAGGCAGCATCTTTGTGCACAACCGGCTCACCCACTCGCTGGAAGTGGCAAGTGTTGGCAGGTCGTTGGGAAATATGGTGGCACTCGGTTTGGTGAAAAGAGGTGATCCTACCGATCCTGCCTTGCTTGCAGAGATCGGAACCATCGTCTCGACCGCCTGTCTGGCCCACGACATGGGCAATCCCCCATTCGGCCATTCAGGGGAGCAAGCCATCTCCAATTTCTTCCGGAAGGGTAGGGGCAAGGAGTATCTGGATCAATTGCCGGAAGAACAAAGGGGCGATTTTACCTGCTTTGACGGAAATGCGAACGCATTCCGTCTCTTGACCCATACCTTTAACGGACGGCGGGAAGGGGGGTTTGGACTCACCTATTCCACCCTGGCAGCCGTGGTGAAGTATCCCTATGAATCAATCCTGGCCGGCGAAAAACCCAAATTCGGCTTCTTCCAAACAGAGAGACAGCTTTTTCACAAAATTGCGACCAACCTCGGTTTGAGGGAACAATCCCAAAATCCGATGCGCTATTCCCGTCACCCGCTGGTCTATCTGGTCGAAGCCGCCGACGACATCTGTTACCAGGTGATAGACCTGGAAGATGCCCACAAATTGAAAATCATCACTTCCGTGGATGCAGAACAATTGTTGCTTGCTTTTTTTGATGAGACGGAGGATCAGGAACTTCTGGCGGGAATCTATGAAAACCTACGGATCGTTCAGGATAAAAATGAACGGATCAGCTACCTGAGAGCGATGGTCATCGGAAAGCTGGTCAAGGAGTGTGCCAGGATCTTTCTCGATCA
>CAINVV010000041.1 GCA_903854235.1 uncultured Bacteroidia bacterium
ATCTGACCCCGTTTTTGCCTTTCCTGCCATATTTCTTTGTGGCATACTTGTCTTTCAGGACATTGATCGATTCTATGCTTTCTGGAGAAATATCATTGATATTTTGATTTTTACGGATGACACCATCGATGACATACAAGGGTTGTACCCCTGATCCTCCAATTCTGACTCCCTCTTTCTTTGCAGGCTCGTCGCCGGAACTCCAATCCGGCTGATGCCAGGTTATTTTTCGCTCTCCCGCTTTTGCTTTGGCACTATCCGATGAGTCATCCCTGATAACAACAAAAGGATGAGCGGATTTTGTATCGATTTTTTGACCGGAGGAATTCGAAGTAACCTGAATGGTGTCTCCACTATTTGGCAAATAATTTGAATTAATTTCTGCCGCCGAACTACGGACTTTCTCAACGTATACATATTCGGGAGAGGAAAAGGAGTAAAATACGAGGGCAACCAGTGGCAGGACAAGCAATAATTTTAGTTTCCTGACAGGTGAATAAAATTTATTTTTCATCATGTTGAATCTTTTTGTGTTAAGTGCGTAATTAAAGGAGTTCCCTAGGGCGATGACAGGTCCACCCAGCATTTGGTTTAGCAGCGCTGCCCGGTAGATCGCCGGATTAGCGGAGTACTGCAATGCCCGTTCATCGGCCAGGTATTCGTGGTTTTGCCGGATAAAACTGCCGTAAAGCCAGATCATTGGGTTAAACCATTGCAGTAGGAGCAGCAGTTCGAACAGTACCAGGTCCATCCAATGTTTCTGACGTACGTGTTCTTGTTCGTGATTTAAGATCTCCTGCGATTCTGTGTCGTTGATGGAAGAATTGATGAAGACGATATGGAAAAATGAGAACGAAACAGGAAAGTCAGAGGTGCGAATTAATTGGATGGAATTATGAATTTGTTTTCCCGATTTACGAATGACCTCCAATACCTTTGAGGTTTGCCTGAAGAGTCGATAAAACAGATAGAAGGAACCAATCAGGTAACTGATAAGCAAACCCAAATGAAAAAATGGAATTGGACGGCTTACTACCTGAACTTCTGTTTGAATTTCATTGGAATATTGACCCGGGAATACTGGTATCTCCACGGAATAATACCAGTTGATGAATGGAAAAATAATGGCTGCCCCGATTCCCATCAGCAGGTAGATCCTGTTTAACAGGAAATAACGCTCATTTCTTAAAAACAAAAGGAAAATCAGGCCGAATCCGGTCAGCCAGATCGTCGATTTTAACAGGTACATTCCAATTGCTTCCATAATTTTATCTTAATTTTTTATCCTTAACCGATCAAAGCCAAATTTCTCACCTTCAGTCCCTTAGTCCTCCAGTCCCTCAGTCCCTCAGTCCCTCAGTCCTCCAGTCTTCCTAGTCCATCAAGTCCTACAGTCGTTTCCGTTCCGTCAACTCCCGCTTGGTCTCCTCCATCAGTGTCTCCAGCTCCTGGATCGACAAATCCTCCTCCCTGGCAAAAAAAGAGGCCATGGCAGGAAAGGAGTTGTTGAAATAGCTTTTCATCAGGCCAAACAGCTGACTCTTGGAGTAGGCCTGCTTGCTGATAAGGGGATAGTAAACATGGACATTCCCATAGGTTCTGTGAGATACGAAATCCTTCTTTTCCAGTATTCTTACGACCGTAGAAATAGTGTTCCGTGCTGGCTTAGGCTCCTCAAACCGGTCGCGGATATCCTTCACCAGTCCTTCGCCCATCTCCCACAAGAGTTGCATGACCTGCTCTTCTGCCTTTGTTAGTTGCATATCTGATGTATCAGTTTGACATTCCTTCCGTACAAATATATGCCTAAATAAGTAGTCACGAAAATATACTTATGAAAATATGACTAAATATTTAGGTATTTTATATTAATACCTCAATATGAGTGTGTTAAATTGAAATTGCATTAATTTGAGCCATATAACGGCGACAATATAGTAGAAATTCATGCAGATAGAATCACGAAGCCGCATCGCGGCGAAATTATTGTTGCTTTTTTCAGCCTGAAAATTAAACAGTCTCTTACATTTAAAAGCAGCCCATCCGGTTTTTATTTTAATTTTGAGGATCCGTTCATCTTCCTGTATATCTATTCACAAGACACCAAAATCATCAATTATGGAACGAAAAGTTGAAAAGGCAATTGCTTCCTTTAAATCAGGATACAACTGTGCACAATCGGTTGTGGTTGCATTCACTGAGGACCTTGGTTTTGATGAAAATCAAGCCCTTGAAATGTCTGTCGGATTTGGAGGTGGGATGGGACGTTTGCAGGAGAAATGCGGCGCCGTGACCGGAGCCTTCATGGTCATTGGAATGATTTCTTCCGGCCTATGCAAGGATAATCTGGATCGAAAAAATCATTCCTATGCCTTGATTCAGCAATTTGATCAGCGGTTCAAATCCATCCACCATACCACCCAATGCAGTGAATTGCTGAATTGTGATTTAAGAGCTCCGAATGGGCATGCCATTGCGGTAGAAAACAAGCTTTTTGAAAAGGTCTGTGAAAAATGCATTGCCGATGCAGTAAAGTTGGTGGAAGAATTAACTATTGCTGCCAGGACAAGCAGCTAAAAATCAAATTGCCCTTATCTTTGCTGCCCTATGAAAATCCAAAGATTACTACCAGAATTAATTTTTCGCCGGTTATTTGCTCTCCTGCCTGTCGCATTGGTCTTTATTGCCGTGACTGCTTGCGGAGATCGCACCTCCTCCGGAAAATCTTCCGCGGAAAACAAAAATGCCGCAGCAAATCAAGATGAATATTACGACAATGGAGTCTCTCAGGCCGTACCAGCCCTGATCCTGTCGCCGAAATTCCCCCGACCCGGTCAGGCATTCAGAATATTGGCAGTAGGAGATAAGAGCATCTTGAAATCAAAGATTACCAGCCCCGCAATAACCCTTGAATCCCTGGGAAGCAGGAGCGGGGAGGGGCTCCCGTTCTGGAGGATCGAAACGTTCCATGGGCTGCCTGAAGGTAAATACCGGATCACGCTTCAAAATGGTAGCAGCAATATGCATTTGGATATTCAGGTTACCAGCCAATCCGTTTCAGCTTCCGGATCAGGTGTCTGGCAAGCGGAAAAGAGCTGGGATGCCGCCTCAGAAGAGCTGTATGCTGCCTGGGTCAATGCTCTTTTTTACGAGGCTGATGAGCGTTCCTCCTGGAAAGCGCTGGATGAGGTTACCCAAAACAAGGAGCGGAATTTTCTATTCAACCATCTTTCGTTAAACGAAGACGAGCCTGCAGACAAAAACAGGGTGCTGATGCAACCGGATTGTGCCGATAATCCTTTCTACCTGAGGGCCTATTTTTCCTGGAAGCTTGGACTCCCATTCGGTTACCACGAATGTGACAGGGGCTATCTTGGCAAAGCACCGCGCACCGGTAAATGGGTAACCAATGAAGCCGGCCTATCTGGATCCCCGACCAGGAAATTCAATACCTTCGTCAGGATAGTCGCCAACGGAGTCCATTCAGGTACAGCCAGAACTGCACTTAACGACGAGAATTCGGATTATTATCCGGTACCACTCACCTCTGCGGCCCTGAGGCCTGGGGTAGTTTATGCGGATCCCTATGGCCATACCCTGATTCTGGTGCGACGTATTACGCAAACTTCAGATGTTCCGGGTGTGCTGCTTTCTGTGGATGCGCAACCGGATGGAACTGTAGGAATCAAGCGGTTCTGGAAAGGTAATTTTTTGTTCAATACCATTGAAGTTGTAGGTGAACCCGGATTCAAATCTTTTCGGCCAATTGTGGTCGAGAATGGAAAATACAGGCTGCTTAAAACGGAGGAGATCAATGCAACCGCTGGGCTGGTTCCATTCTCCATGCAACAAAAAGGTTTGGCTGCCGGCATTTTTTACCATTCCATGGAACGCATCATCAATCCAAAACCACTCGATCCGGAAACGGCCCTGTTGGATCTGATTCAGGCATTGCACGAACAATTGATTGTTCGGGTAACTTCGGTTTCGAACGGAGAAACCTACATGAAATCCCATCCCGGCGAAGTGATCGGGATGCCGGGAAGTCCGGCAGGAGTATTTCAGGCAGGAGGACAGTGGGAGGATTTCTCTACTCCCAACAGGGACCTGCGGATGTTGATTGCGATGGATGCCATCCTTGATTTTCCGGATAAGCTGGTTCGTTCACCCGAAGATTTCAAGATTCCGGCATTGCAATCGCCTGAACACATCAAAAAGAAATTGGGAGAGCTGCTATCCAAAAAATTATCGGAATTGTCAATTACCTATACCCGCACCAACGGAACCGAGCAAAAGCTAACCCTTGCAGAGCTTTTAAACAGAAGAGAGGCTTTTGAAGTGGCCTACAACCCCAACGATGGCATTGAAATCAGGTGGGGGGCACCTGAAAACAGTGAAGAACGTTCCTCCTGCAAACGCCGGGTTTCTGCTACCCAGTTGGCAAGAATGAATGCTACACGCCCGTGGTTTCACAAACGGCTCCATCCTCCGACCTGACCCTTTCCAACCATGGCTGAAACAAAATCATGCAGATTCGAAACATCCATGAATGAACGTAGATCATAAATTTCCATACTCTCCGTTCGTTTTTTTTATCTATAAAATGGTAACTTGGTATATGATCTAGTCTGAATCATTGCAAAAGATTTCCTATGCAAACGATGGTGGAAAAAAACAGGTTTATTGATACCCGATGAAAGTATAATTGGTAAAATTTACCTCATCCGGGATGAGAAAGTGATGTTGGACAGGGATTTGGCTGAGACGTATGGTGTTGAAACCAAAGCGTTAAAATAACCTGTAAAGCGAAACAGAGAAAGGTTCCAGTTAGATTTTATGTTTGAAATGACAAGAGAAGAATTCGACAATCGGAGGTCACAAAATGTGACCTCCAATTGGATATAAGGCCACTGCCGTCAGAACTTTGGGGCTACCTCCCGATTATATCCTGAAATTGCGATCTGTCTTTCCCTTTCTTTCGCGGTTACCCATTTACCTTCGCATCACGTAGTCCCCAAGTCCCCCAGTTCTAAAGTCTTATAGTCCCCGAGTCCTATAGTCCTTGTATCCACCGACCCTCACTCTCTCCCCGTCAGTGCCAGCAGTCCATTGATGATGGTAAGCGGATGAGCCGGATTTCCTGGGATATACAGATTAACAGTGTGGATTTCGAGAAAGCTTCTGTCAACTGCGTTCGAATTGGCAAATATGCCGCCACTGATGGCATCCGTACCGCAAAGAACTATCATTTTTGGATCAGGAGTTGCATCATAGCAAATCTGCAGTGGTTCTGCCATATTGACCGTAATCGGACCTGTGATCACAATTCCGTCTGCATGGCGTGGCGAGGCTACAAATTCAATCCCAAACCGGCTCAGGTCGAACTGAACGTTGTTGGCGGCGTTCAGTTCCCATTCACAGCTGTTGTCACCCCCGG
>CAINVV010000042.1 GCA_903854235.1 uncultured Bacteroidia bacterium
CTAACAACGAAGGATTGCTGGTCTACGATGGCAATCAATGGCAGTTGTACAAAATGCCAAATTCCTCCATTGTTCGTGCTCTTTTCGTGGATAAGAGCGGTGAAATCTATGTGGGTGCCTACAACGATTTGGGTAAAATGATGACATTGCCAAGTGGGAAGATGGTTTTCAAATCGCTAAAAAAATACATTCCCAAGGAGTATCAGAATTTTGATGACATCTGGAGTGTCTTTTCCTTTGAGAATAAAATCATATTTCAATCGTACAATTGTGCCTTTGTATGTGCCGACGATAGCAATATTACCGTTTTGAAGGCCCCCGGTCGTTTCCACCATGCATTCAAGGTGAATGACCGCGTCTTTTTCAATGACATCAATGCCGGTCTTTTTGAATACGATGGCAAACAACTTATCCTTGTTCCCGGTTGTGATCGGCTGAAAGGCCTTCAGATCTGGTCGATGATGCCGTTTTTTGGGACAACCAGTCTGTTGATAGGCACCTTGAATGATGGTCTTTTTATCTTTGACGGGAAAAAGCTCGAAGAGTGGAAGACGCCATTAAATGGCTTCTTGAAGAAAAATCAGATTTTTTGTATGACCACCATCGGTGAGCAATATTATGTCATTGGTACCATTCAGGATGGAGTGGTAGTGGTAGATAAGGCAGGAAACATCATACAACATTTTTCCAAAGCTAATGGCTTGCAGAACAATACTATTCTGAGTCTTTTTGCAGACAGATCAGATAATCTCTGGTTGGGTCTCGACAACGGGGTTGATTATGTCAACATCAATTCTCCGATTACTTTTTTGCAAAATCCGGAAAGCATTGGGGCCGGATATGTTGCCATTGTGAAGGATGGCAGGTTGTACCTTGGTACCAACCAGGGACTGTTTGCAGCTCCTTGGACTGGTTCAGGCCCGGTCGGTACTTTCTCGCTTATTCCGGGCACCATCGGGCAAGTCTGGTCGCTCGAAATTTTGGATGGCGTACTGATTTGCGGTCACAACAACGGTACCTATGAAATTGATAAAGAGAAGGCCATTTGCATCGATCAAACGGCCGGAGGATGGAAGTACCTTCAGCTCAGGAGACATCCCGGCTACCTGATAGGTGGTACCTACAATGGCTTGATCCTTTTTAGGAAGGTTGGCACCCACTGGCAATTTGTGAAGCACATAAAGGGCTTTAATGAGTCATTTAGGGTTTTTGAGGAGGATGAAAACGGAGATATTTGGATGAGTCACGGATTCAAGGGAATCTTCAAAATTAGTTTGAACAACGACCTGGATTCAGTGATCACTTCCAAATTTTATACCACCAGGGAGGGATTGCCCACCAATTACAATCTGAATGTTTACAAGATTCAAAACAAAGTCATATTTACTTCCAAAACCGGAGTATACGAATACAATGCCCAGCAGGATCAGTTCATCAAATCGGCCTTTTTCAACCAGATGTTGGCGCCTGTAACCGATATCTCCTATCTGAAGGAGGATAAAAAAGGCAACATCTGGTACATTGCATGGCTCAATTCTTTCAACAGGGCTGGCGTCTTTAAATTGAAGGAAGATCTGAGGTATCAGCATGTCTCCTCTCCATTTGCGATCCTGTCCGGAAAATTCATCAGCGGATTCGAGTCTGTTTATGAGTACAATGATGAAAACTACCTGATTGGTACCGAAGATGGTTTTGCACATTACAATCCCAAGGTGGAGAGCAGTCTCAATCCCGAATTTTCGACCTATATCACGAAGGCAACGGCTCTGCATCAA
>CAINVV010000043.1 GCA_903854235.1 uncultured Bacteroidia bacterium
AGTGGTTTTGGCTCGCGGCTGACCAGGGATGTGAAGATGCACAGAGCATGCTTGATCAGATGGAACTTTAGGGGGGAGCATAATAATTTGTATGTGTTGGTGAATGAATTGTATGTATAATTCAACAATTAAGGAATTTATGCTATTAGGGACGTGCCCCCGCCGACGAATGTGATCCATTTGGACTTCAGCATGAGCAACGTAGTGATTCAGCTTGTTGTGCAGAAACGGGTTGCCGCCACCAAGCTATGAACCGGTACTCACTGCCCGTTGTAACTGAATGAGAACTGCGGGTAGATAATCGCGGTTTGCTTGTTTTATTGCCTGATCTTTGAGCGCTTTCTTTTCCGTTTTTTTTGCTTTCGAGCTCTTGAGCTTTTGCACAACGAAGCTCCCTTTTTATTCCCCAAATGTTGTGAGCAAACTGACGCCACTCGGTTGAACCTTGCTGCTCGGACAATATGGCTCTCACCTAAATGGCTTTGCGAATGCCGTCAAATAACGGTTTGCGGCTATGCGAAGTGACGGATTTTTAGCACAAAACTTCAATCGAGGCACTTCACTTTGTTTTATCACTAAACTATCTTAGAAGTACTGACCCTGCCATTTTACAAAACCGCTGTTAGCCGATCGCCCTTCATTTTCGTCATGTTTAGTTCTGTTTGATATTCTTCTTTTGGTTCTTCTACTAAAAATAATTCAAGTTCATTTTTGTCGTTGAAACCGCCAATTTTCTGTTTGTAAATTGCAGCAGTTTTGGGGTTTACAATTTCAAGTTTGCGGTTTTGGCTTATTATCAAAAATTCTTCTTCTTGGTCAATTCCTAAAAACCGTCTGTTTGCCAAATTAGCTGCAATTCCTGTTGTCGAACTACCTGCAAATGGGTCTAAAATCCAAGCGTTTTGCTTTGTCGAAGCCAAAATTAATCTTGTCAAAACAGAAAGTGGTTTTTGTGTCGGATGTTTGCCGCAAGATTTTTCCCAAGGTGCAATTGCTGGCAATTTCCAAACGTCTTTCATTTGCTTATCTCCATTGAGCTGTTTCATTAGTTCGTAGTTGAAGTAATGAGAAGCTTTTGCGCTTTTTTTTGCCCAAATTATTTGCTCAGTTGAATATGTAAAATATCTACAGGAAAAGTTTGGTGGTGGATTTGTCTTTTCCCAATTCACAATATTAAGTATTTTAAAACCTAATTCATTTAGAATTTGTCCAACTGAAAATATGTTATGCATTGTTCCGCTGATCCAAATTGTTGCATCGTCTTTCATTTTATCACGAGCAAGTGTAAGCCACTTTCGATTAAAGTCATTTATAAATTCAAATCCTTCAGACTTATCCCACTTACCTTTATTTACGCTTACGATTTGTCCGTTTTGAATTGAAAGTCCGTTGTTAGATAAAAAATAGGGAGGGTCTGCAAACACCATATCAAACTTGTGGTCAAATTGAGGCAAAAGTTCCATTGTATCTCCTTTTAAGAGATGGAAATTTTTGTCGGCAGATTTAAAAAATGGTTTTATCATTATAATTCAATTATGCCTTCATTCTGAATTATTTCAATGAACAAATGAAGAGTTGAAAGATTATATAAACTTGGAATTATGCTAAACGCTTCTTCAAGTTTGTTTTTCGCGGAATGCCAACCTTGACCGTCTGTAATCCAAACAAATTCGAAATTTTTATATTGATTTATTTTCGGAGCAACATCAGAATAAGACCTTGCTGTTTCGTTAAGTTTTGAACCTCCACCATTGTAATAATTAGTTTCAATTAAGTAGGTTTTCTTTTTTGTTTTAATAACGAAATCAAATCTTTTCACATCTGCGCCCAAACTAATAATTTCAGGAAAAACAGTGTTGCTAACTTCCTTTTTATAGATGACTTCGGCTTTGTCAAAAAATAGTGAAACTGCTTTTGACATATTATCGCCACCTCTGTTTTTTCTTGCATTAGTATCAAGACCAACCTCAATTCCGAATACATAATCTACAAGGTTTGTAATTTCCTTATTTCTAAAAACATCTCCCAAACCTGTTTCCTCAACGTATTCCAATATGGTCTTTGAAGTGTCAAAATAAGTGTTAAGTAAAACTATGTCGCCATTACTTTTAAAAGTTTTGGCGTTCTTATTTTTTCGAACTGCAATAAGAATATCTAAAACCTCAAAAACCTTTGGATTTTCGTTAAATAGTTCTTGGATTGCTTCACCTAAATTTTCTTTACCAATTAAGTAGTTTAATTGATTGAGTTTAATCGCAATTTTATTTACGTTGCATTTTACTTTCTTGAAATCAGTAAAATAGTCAAGAGTTGCGTTGGTTTCAGAAAGTTGGGATAAGAAGATTTTAAATTGCTCTGACATATTTTTTACTGTTCGTTTGGTTAGTAATTAGTAGTTCTTTCAATGAACCTCTTTTTTCAGGATTAGCGTTAATGCTTCGTCTTGCATTAACTCGTTGAATATTGAAGTCAGAATACAAGTCGTCAAAAAAATTGTCGTCTGCGTCATTTCCTTTTACATCTGAATTACTCAAAATCCAAGTATGATTTAAAATGTCAAGTTTTTTGCAGAAATCTCTCAATCGAATTTGCTCTCTATCATTAAAATTGTCTTTTGCATACGAGTTGAAACTTGATGTTTCGCTCAATGGTTTATATGGTGGATCAAAGTAGAACAAAGATTTATTGTTTGCAAAATCAAGGGTTTGTTCAAAATCTCCACACAAAATTTCTACTTTATGCAAAGCGTTACTCACTGCTAAAATATTCTCTTTATCGCAAATGGTTGGTCTTTTATAGCCTCCCATTGGCACATTGTATAAGTTTTTACTGTTAACTCTATACAAGCCATTAAAGCAAGTTCGGTTGAGAAAAATGGGTCTCCGCGTAATTTAGTGGACTGAGGGGATAAAATCGTAGACTGC
>CAINVV010000044.1 GCA_903854235.1 uncultured Bacteroidia bacterium
CGTTGCATGCAACGTCTCTACCGGTGCCACCTCTGACAATCTCAAATCTTAACTTCACTCATCACTCTTCACTCATCACTCTTCACTTCCCTGGTTCCCCTTTTCTTCCAGGTCTTCCCCCTCATTTCCCCACCACACTGCTTCGCCTGTCACGGCCAAAACTTCTGTATTCGTCCCATTCAATCTCAATTTCGGGTTCGATCAGGTTGTCGAAATGAGGGATGAACCGCAGATATTTTATTTTGAGTCCCCGGCTCAGCCACTGGACTTCGTAATAGGTTTTGATACCCCGGATTTCATCAGCATATTCAGAGGAATAAAGGTCATCCGTTTCTGCTTCTACCTTAAATCCATTGAGGTGCACCAGTGCAGTGGTATATTGGTAGAGGAAATTGCTGTCTGTTTTGAGGTGAATCACCCCTCCCGGTTTCATCATTTTGCCGTAATGAGTCAGGAGTTTGGTAGAGGTGAGCCTTTTGCGTTGCTTTTTCATCTGGGGATCCGGAAAGGTAATCCAGATTTCGCTGATCTCTTCCGGACCGAAGAAGGCAGGCAGCAGCTCCACATAGGTTCGGATGAATCCGGCATTTCTCAGCCCCCTTTCGTGTGCGGCGGTTGCACCGGTCCAGATTCGTGCCCCCTTGATATCGATGCCTATAAAATTTTTGTCCGGAAAATTCTCGGCAAGTCCGACCGTGTACTCTCCTTTTCCACAGCCCAGTTCCAAAACAACCGGATTATCGTTCCCAAAAAACTGACGGCTCCAGTTTCCCTTGAGGGGGTACGAGCCAGTTATCAGCTCGGCATAGGGAACCTCCACCACATTTGGCAAAGCGTGTACATCTGCAAATTTAGAGAGCTTGTTTTTACTCATGGAACGAAACTAAAAATCAGAGAAGCCAGAATCAATAAAAGAATTTAAGTCAGATCACTCAGATCCCCATCTTATATCTCATATCTTATATCTCATATCTTATATCTCATAACTTATATCTTTCCCGCTAGTTGCTTCTGTCGAGGGTAATGCCAAAGTCATGAATGCCTCTCAAAATGCCATCTTCCGTGCGCATGCCCTGTCTCACTTCAAAACGGTAATACCCTGCTGAGGGGAAAAAGGTTGCCTGTTTGTAGGCATATTTCATGTCGTAGAGATCTCCGAGTCCATAGCCCAGCCATTTCCCTTCCGGAGTAGCGAGTGATAGTTCGATGGTATCATTGACCACCTTTCCTTTGGGAGGAATAATTTTCACGAACAGCCAAAGATTGCTGTAAGGATATCTGCCTTCGTTTCTGACATCCAGAAACAGGTTGTAGATCTTTGTGGAATCGGGTACCGTCATGTCGAACCGCAGGATGGAGTCCTGGTTCCATTTTGAGCCCTTCAGCGTCTTGTAATCGCTGAAGACACTCTTCCTGTTGCAACCCTGCAATAGCAAAATCGCGCAAACAAAAAGCAATGCGAATTTATTCGGCAGGACTATCTTGCGTAGGCTCATTTTCAGTATTCGAAATATTTTTACGGGTCAGAATTGGCTTGTGACGCTTCTTTCTCCTCTGTTTGTTTGAATTTTGATCGAACCTGTCGAGCGACTCCTGTCCCACCGAATTTTGGTAGGTTGGTGCAGTATCATCCGGTATTTCCATGACATCACCTGTCAGATCCGGAATTCGCTTACCGCTTCGGTTCAGCCGAAGGATCTCTTTCACCTTCTCTACGGAAACACCGATCACGCCTCCGCCCTGGTAGTTTTCACGGACATACCAGAAGATACCCTTGAATATATCGGCCTTGAGGTAGTTGAAGTTTCCTTTTTCAGTCTCTATCTGCACATTGGTCGGCGGGAAGTCCATCTGCGCATCGATGTAACAATCCAATTCATAGTTCAGGCAGCATTTCAGTTTGCTGCACTGGCCAGCAAGTTTTTGCGGATTGAGGGAGATCTCCTGGTAACGAGCAGCGTTGGTGGTTACCGACACAAAATTAGAGATCCAGGAGCTGCAGCAGAGTTCGCGGCCACACGGGCCAATTCCGCCTATACGTCCTGCCTCCTGACGTGCCCCGATCTGACGCATCTCGATCCTGATCCGGAAAGTATCTGCGTACACCTTGATGAGTTGACGAAAGTCGACCCGTTCATCAGCGATGTAATAGAAAATGGCCTTGGTCTTGTCGCCCTGAAATTCCACATCCCCGATTTTCATGTTCAGCCGAAGATCTTCGGCAATTTTGCGCGCTTTCAGCATGGTCTCATGCTCCATCTGCACCGCCTCCTCCCATTTCTGGATGTCGACGGGTTTGGCCAGACGGTAAATTTTACGAAGTTCGCCATCCACGAAAGTGGGCTTGTGCCTTCTCATTTGTTTGAGAACGAGATCTCCAACCAGCGAAACTACACCGATGTCGTGACCCGGACTTGCCTCCACGGCTACAATATCCCCGGGTTTGAGGGGCAGGTCATTGACATTCTTGAAATAATCCTTGCGTGTATTTTTGAAACGGATTTCGACGATATCGTTTGGGTTGATGGTATTCGGAACATCGTGAAGCCAGTCGTAAACAGTTAATTTGGCACAGCTTCGTGATTGCGAGGAACTTGGGCACCCCCGCGCTGTTTTTTGTATTGGGTTCATCAGAATTTTCAGTTATATAATTGATTATCTGCGCCCAAATTATCGGCTACAGATAAGTATTATGAGTTGATCCAAAAATTATTCCTCACCGTTTCAATTTCTAAATTAAGTGCTAATTAATTGAATTTGAACACTTAAATTTATCCTATTTATGAACTTGAACTGCAAGGTTTGTAAGCAGTAAAACTTCTGCTGCTGTACAAAAATAATGAATTTTACCGGAGCGAATCACAACTTTCGCCGCTAAAACAAACGCAGTATCAAAAATAGGGAATTTGGTCCCGTCGGAAGATGGGTTCAGAGCCTTATCAACTTGGAAACCTTGAGGGCCATATCCGTGAAGACGGCTTTGGCATTTCCGTTCGAGGCAATGTCTTTCAGGGATCTTTCAAATTCGGCGAAGAGATGCATCACATTTCGTTCGTGAATGAAGGGTGCAAATTTTTTGGCAAATTTTTCCTCTTCCTCATCCAGGGTCACCAATTCGGGCTGCTTGAAATTGGACATGAAGTTTTCACGTGTAAATTCGGTGCAATAGCGTAGAAAACTAAGCTGACGGGTTCTTCCAATTGAAGAGATCTCGTCCGACCAGCCAAGCAGCTCCGGCAAGTTGCGGCCGTATCCGGATCTCATCAGAGCAGTGTATTGCCTGTGATTGTAACGTCGGACCTCATCTTCACGCAACAATTCCTCTGCCAGGATAAAATTCCCATTGGCCATCCTGGCCACGATGGCAGGATTATTTTCCCCAAGCGAAGGGTGGTTAACCAGTACCCTGGTCAGATCCTCTTCTTCAATCTTGGGAATCCGGATGGTTTGACACCTTGAACGGATGGTTCCCAATAATCGCTGTTCCTCTTCTGTCACGAGTAGAAAAAGTGTGTTGGCAGGCGGTTCCTCCAGTATCTTTAAAATTTTATTGGCGCAGGTGGCATTCATCGTCTCCGGAAGCCAGATCAATGAAACCTTGTAATCAGCCTCGTAGGATTTCCTGTTGAGCTTCTGGATGATCTCAGAGGCTTCATCTACATAAATCATTCCCTGCTTGTTCTCCTCTGCAATGGTCTGGTTCCATCGTTCGTACAGCGGATAGGGGTTGGCAATGAAATACTCCCTCCACCGCTGCATGTAATCGGCAGTAGTAGGTTTCGTGATGGCGGAGGTCTTGATGACGGGAACCGTGAAATGCAGATCCGGATGGATCAGTTTCCTAAATTTAAGACACGAACTGCAAACTCCGCAAGAGTCCGTTTCGGTTTTCTCCCTGCAGTTCAGGTATTGGGCGAAAGCCAGGGCCATTCCCAATTTCCCGTTTCCGGGAGGACCTATAAGCAAGATCGCATGGGGCACCCGTTGTTCACGTGCCAGTTGCATGAGGAGTTCCTTTGTCGGACGCTGTCCGATGACATCTTTAAATTGCATGGTATGCTTTTGAACACTCGTTTGACACAAAGATTCGGGCAAAATAAAGCGGAATAAAATTCCGAATTGCCATCCCTGCGCTGGTTATCTGATCGAAAGAGAAGCTACTTTTCTGACTTGATTCTTCCCTAAGGCAGCCACCAACCATTCGCTGGTCACAACCTCTCAGACATCCTCCCAAAAGTAAAAAAAAATGGCCACTGCCCATTGCACCCTGGACAACTCCTTCCGAATTAGTAATAAATTAACACTGAAAAAGTGGCTTATCAAACAGATATCCACTATCTTTGGGTTTCCTAAAAAAATTTAATTACAACGATATGCAGACGATTGAAACTTATGACTTTTCAGGTAAAAAAGCCTTAATCAGAGTTGACTTCAATGTTCCGCTCAACGAACAATTCGAGATTACAGACGATACCCGCATGACTGCCGCGCTTCCAACCATCAATGCCATTCTGGGAAAGGGTGGAGCCGTCATCATCATGTCCCACCTGGGTCGTCCAAAAAAAGGTCCTGAAGACAAATTTTCGATGAGACACCTGGTTCCGCACCTCAGTGCCCTTCTTGGTGGCAAAGCGGTAAAAATGGCACCTGACTGCATCGAAGAAGCGACACAAAAGATGGCTTCCGAATTGAAAGCAGGTGAAGTACTGGTTTTGGAAAACCTGCGTTTCCATCCTGAAGAGGAAGCAGGCGACGAAGAGTTTGCCCGTCAGATCTCCCTGCTGGGCGATTGCTGGGTCAACGATGCCTTTGGTACTGCCCACCGCGCGCATGCTTCCACCGCCGTGATTGCCAAATTTTTTCCCAATGACAAACTTTTTGGTTTGCTGGTTGCCAGCGAAGTGGAGAGTCTGGACAAAGTGCTCAAGGCTCCGCAACGGCCTTTTACGGCCATCATGGGCGGTTCAAAGGTCTCCTCCAAAATTACCATCATCGAAAACCTGCTTAATTCTGTTGATCATCTGATCATCGGAGGAGGAATGACCTACACTTTCGTGAAGGCACAAGGCGGGAAAATCGGTGGGTCCATTTGCGAAGATGATTATGTAGAACTGGCCAAAAGCTTGTTGCTGAAGGCAGAAGAGAAAGGGGTAAAATTTCACTTTGCTGTGGATGTCGTTGAAGCAGATGCTTTTGCCGAAACAGCCAACACCAAGGTGGTCTCTTCCTATGCCATCGATGACAACTGGTCTGGGTTGGACATCGGTCCCGAAACCATCAAGAATTTCAGCAAGGTGATCAGTGAGTCAAAAACCATTCTTTGGAACGGTCCTGTAGGGGTTTTTGAGATGGATAAATTTGCCGTTGGTACCCGTGCCATCGGGGATGCCATCGTTTTGGCAACTTCCAAGGGAGCCTTCTCCCTGGTAGGGGGCGGTGACTCTGTGGCTGCCGTCAATAAGTTCAACATTGCCGACAAGGTTTCCTACATTTCCACTGCGGGTGGTGCGATGCTGGAATACCTCGAAGGAAGAGTCCTTCCGGGGATTGCTGCGGTTCAGGAATAACAAAATAGTTTCGATTTTCAATTTTCGATTTTCGATGCGGGTCTGAGATTTACCAAGACTGGGACAAATCATACGATTTTCGGGTGCGGAGGATATCTGCACCCGATTTTTTTTAGATTTGTAGTCAGGAACCATCTACTAACTAGACAACAGATGCCAAAAGAGCACACAATTGAGTGGCAGGTAATTTTAAATCCTCACGCCGGTGGCGGGAAGGGAGCCCACGACAAAAAAAAGATTGAGCAGCTTTTGAAAGACTCAGGTCTACCATTCCGGCTAAGCATTTCCGAGTATCCGCGACATGCAATTGAAATTGCATGTGAACTGGTTGCGGGTGGGGCAACTCACCTGATCGTTGCCGGTGGAGACGGGACCCTCAACGAAGTAGTTAACGGCATCTTTCTGGCTGGAGACAACGGTCAGCAGGAGATCATCCTTGGGATGCTTCCGGTGGGCACCGGGAACGACTGGATCAAGACTTTCGGTATTCCGGATCATTACCAGCAAGCCATCGACCTGATCAAGGCAAACAAAACCGTCAAGCAGGATGTGGGAGAAATTACCTGTCTGATGGAGGGTCAAACCAGCAGGCGTTACTTTGTGAACATCGCAGGATTCGGATTTGATGCCCTGGTGGCGAAAAATGCCAACCAACTAAAATCAAAAGGGGTGACGGGTATTCGCGTTTACATTCAAAGTTTACTGTCGGGATACCTGAATTACAAAAGCTCTGCCAGCCAACTTACCATCGATGGTGCCGTTTTGAATGCCAACCTATTCAGCGCAAGCATCGGTTTGGGCAAATTCAATGGAGGGGGGATGATGCAGGTGCCGGAAGCCAATCCCCTGCAGGGTCTGTTTCACGTGACGGTGATCCGGAAAATAGGAATTTGGGGGATCTTAACCAATTTCAAGGGACTCTACTCCGGGCAATTCATTCACGACCGACGCGTTTCTACCCATACAGGAAAGGTCATTGAGATCCAGTCTGTCGTTCCGCTGCCGGGAGAGGCAGACGGGGAGACTCTTGGAAATGGCTCCTTTTCCATCTCCATCATCGCCCACCGGCTCAAGGTCATCTATGGCTCTGACAAATTTTTGGGGTTGATCAATTAGCCGACCACCACTTTCTTCAGTTTGGCGAGATAGTCTTCTTCAACGGTGGCTCCCAAGCCGATTGAATCAGGCAAGGATACGACTCCCTTGTGGTCATAGGTTATTCCTCCGTAAACAGGATCTTCCGTAAACATCAGTGGGGTATCAAAATCACAGTACCGGATGTTTTCGCTCACGAGTGCCAGGTGTGCAGCTGCGGTAAATCCGAGTCTGGATTCCAGGAAACCGCCTACCTGAAGGAGCAAGCCAGCCTCTTCAGCAAGCTGAATGATCTTAAGTGCATTGAAAATTCCAGAGGATTTTCCCAATTTAATGTTGAGCAGGTCGCAAGCCCCCAATTCGATCAGCCTTTTCGCGTCGTGGTGATCGCTGCAGGACTCGTCGGCCATGATCGGGATTGGGCTTTGCTTTCTGATAGTTGGAAGCTCCATAAAATTCCAGCGCGGAATAGGTTCTTCACAATGTTGAATATGGAAAGGTTCGAGTGCCTGAAGTGTGGCAATGGCCGTATGAGGATCCCATCCCTGGTTGGCATCGATCCTCAGTGGGATTTCGGTCCCCACTGCGGCCCGGATGAGCCGAATCCTTTCGACATCCTTTTCACAGGATTCACCCAACTTCACCTTGATCGCCTGAAATCCCCGCTCTTTGATCAAAAGGGCATCTGCCGCCATTTTTTGGCTATCGTCCAGACTAACTGTATAATCAGTTACCAGCTCCTTGTCATTTTTTCCACCCAGATAGGCAAAAAGCGGAAGCCCTGCCACTTGTGAAGCAAGATCATACAAGGCCATGTCGAAGGCACTTTTGATGCTTGAATTGCCATAAATGACCCGATCCATCCTTTGTGCTGCAAATTGTATATCCGTTGGATCCTGCCCTATCAGCATTTTTGCCAGGTACTTCCCAATTACCAGGCAGGTCTCCATACTCTCCCCATTGATGGGCAAGAATGGGCTGCACTCCCCAAACCCGGTAAGACCGGAATCCGTCCGGATGACCACCACGACATTGTTGGCAGATTCAAAGCTCCCCAGAGAGATCACAAAAGGTTCCAACAGTTTGACCGGCATCTGGCAGATCTCAATTTTGCTAATCCGCATGACCAATTTTTAGATTCAAATTAGGAGTGGTATCCTTCAACTTAACAAGGATTTACTTTGTTTCCCCTGCTTTAAAAACAGTCCAGGGTTGCGAGGGTCGGTCGGGCAAAAGGCCTGTCATCCATTCAAACTGCGGATGTGCTTCCAGAAATTTTGCTCCGCTGAAGGCCATTCCGCAAGCGGCGCCCCACCGGGCAGAAAAGGACATCTGTTTGGCCATCGTGGCATCCACCACTTTCCCGTCGAGGGTTCCTTCCGGACTGAAAGGCTCAGAGGGGCCATAGAGCTGATCATCAATCTCCCAATGTCCGCAAAGCGTGCGTCCTCCGGGATTGTCTTTATGCAGAAAAGTATCGTAATGATCGGCTTCAAAGGCTTCTCCCAACTTTACATTGATCTTTCCCTCGTTTTCGCGCATCAGTTGTTTCCAGCGGACTCGCCGTGCAACCGACGAGTATTTGATGTTGGTCTCGTCCCTTTTGGTCTCAAAACGGAGAATATTCAGGTTTTCTGCCACATTCGATCCGATGAAGTAGCCCTCTTTTTTAATTTCAAAACCTATGTACTTCAATCCGAGTTCCAGCCTTGCAATCTCATTGGTATTGATGTCTCCGATCAGCCAGGCATTGGCGTAACCGCCATTGTTATCCCGCTTCATGATCTCACACCACTCCTGGATCGAGGAGGCATCCTGGGTCGCACGTCTCATCCGGGAAAATTCGGGAGTTCCCTTGGCATCGAAAACATAAAAATCACCGATGGTGGTTTCGGAGCCCACCAGCCCGGCATCCGTGATGAAAAAATCGGTTTCACTGTGAATAAACCCAGCGACAGACTGCATCAGGATCCTGTGACCCTTTGCGGGCAGAATATCCAGAATCAGATTGCAAAGCGGATTGTGGTAGAGATCCATCGTGTTGTGTCCCAACACGATCTTCCCATCTGCTGTCATTTTTCCCGTTGCGATGAAGGAGCTGCACGATTCTTTTGGCGGCTCGCTGGAATGGGAATGGACGGAGTCCTTGACGGTAGGCCACCAAGATCCGATCAGTTCCGGGTAACCATTGAGACCGACCAATTCATCTCTGGAGATCTTTACTCCGGCAACCAATAACCCTTCCACGATGCCGTCGATCTCAGCCAGGTTTTCTGCATCCACTTTCGGCGTGAGGATCTCTCCTGCCTTTTGGACATAGTAATTCCAGCCCATGGCAGTCTGGTACTCCCATCTGGTTCGTAAAAGGCGAAGGTTCTCCCTGATCTCAGGAGCCATCAGGTATCCGTGCTGGAAGCCGCGTTCAAGCGGGGATCCTTCGATATGCAGATAGGTCCAGCCATTTTTTTCATGCCTGTTGGCTCTTGCCAGGGAGCGGATCTGACTGTCTGAGAGTTGCCCGGCAGCTTGGCTTTGTGCAACCAGCGTCCAGAAAAGCAAGGGAAGGATATGAAGTACTATTTTTTTTGTCACGGGTTTGGGTATTTGGGAAATTCAAAGATATATTTATAAAATTAGATGTTCTCATCCTCCTGTCAAAAAAAAGGGATCAGCTAATCCTGAAAAGGAACAATCTGCCACCAACCTCCCCCTTTCACACCCATTGCACCCCTAAAGATCCTATCCCAACATTTCTTGAATGGAGGAATTACAAATTCCATTTGCCTTAAAGGCTGCTCCCTACAATCTTTTTTCTAGTAACTTTGAAGAGTTAACAATGAGACGAATCTTATCCATTATCCTTTTTTCTGCCATTTGTCTGATGGAGGCGAATGCGAATTTGCCATTCCTACCCTCGGAACGGCCAAAAAAGATCGCACTGACCTTTGATGCCTGTATGACAACCGGTATGTTGAAAAGGATCGAATCCGGAACCGATCCTGCCCTTTACAACGCAGCCATTGTGGATTTCCTGCGCAGTGAAAAAATTGCAGCGACCTTTTTTATTACCGGCCTATGGGCAGAGAAATATCCGAATGTCGTCAAAGAGCTCGCAGCTGAACCACTTTTTGAGATCGGTAACCACTCCTTCAGTCACAGGGGATTTGTCGACAATTGCTTTTCCCTCCCCAATCTTCCTGAAAACGAAAAAGAGTCGGATATCCGTAAATCCCAGGAGATTCTGTTGCGTTTAACAGGAAAAAAAGCCACCCTGTTCCGGTTTCCAGGTGGCTGTTTTTCGCAATCCGATCAGGGGCTGGTTAAAAACTACGGACTTACTGTGGTAGGCTGGAGTTTTGCAAGCGGCGATGCCTTCAATCCCAACACAAATGCCATCGTTGAAAATGTTCTGGAGAAGGCAAGATCGGGAGCCATCGTCGTTTTTCACCTTTCGGGAGGCAGATATGCACCAAAAAGTGCAGAGGTTCTTAAAGCCATTGTACCGGAACTAAAGAAAAGAGGATTTGAGTTCGTGACCGTTACTGCCCTTCTCAAGATGAATTCACAGTCCATGATTTCTGGAGTAATGTCACCCGACGAGAAGGTTAAAATAAACAGGTATCCCAGCGTCAGAATGAAGTAACTGAAATTTAACGCTAAATGAGGAAATTGAAAGGTACTTTGGACTATTTTGAACTTTGCACTTCCGTGTATTTCAAGAAAAATTAGGACATGTTTTGGTGAGAAAATATTGCCCCATACGAGACTTCCATGAAACAATTTTTTCTACCTTGAATGACTCCGAAGGTACCTTGTGACGGTATTTTTTTACCTTGAACGCCTCATAAGTCACCTTGCAAGGATTTAAATAACCATGAACAACAATTGATTTATCTTGAACGGAAATGAATCAACCTTGAACAACTTAGAAACGACCTTGCAACCAAATTTCCAGCTTTGCAATGTAATTTTTGGTCTTCGAATTTGCAAAAACCGACGTTGTGGCACCTCATAGGTACTATGTAACTGGAAATATGGTCTTTGTAAGTGCAGAAATGTATTCCGCAAATAGTTTAAGGTATTTCGTACAACCTGAAAGGTAATTTGCGCAAAATTTTCGTGGGTGCGATCGGGTGTGACGAATTCCGATTCGCCGTTTTTCCATTAGTACGGTAGCTTCATGTGCAATTAAAAATCGCACCACCCGACATCGCTTTATTATTCAATTCATGGTGTAATTCGTGGTCGGGAGGTCTTAATTTATTTTGTGTTCCGGTTACTCTTCCACCGAATATTTCAATTGGAAAACAGGCCTGCTGCCTACATTATCCGGTGCCTCCTTGTTTGGGGTAACCACCTTGATTTTCGAAGTATTGTCAATACTAAGCAAAGCTTCTTCGATCTTGCGGATTCGCTTTTGGGAGATACTTTGCTGGATAGAATCAAGTGTGTGCTCCCC
>CAINVV010000045.1 GCA_903854235.1 uncultured Bacteroidia bacterium
GACAACCTCACAATTTGACAGCCGCGGCGTTTACCATTTCACCCTCGACTCGCTGACAAAAACGTTCAAGGATTGTCAGACCTCGGCTTTTGATGATGCCGGCGGAGGAACAACCCACGAAGAGGCGTGGCAGGCAGTAAAGGAACGACCATCTATGTCGGGGATGTTTATCTGGACCGGGTTCGACTATATGGGAGAACCTGCGCCATACGAAAAACAGGCTGTAAGCAGCTATTTCGGCATCTTTGATCTATGTGGTTTTCCTAAAGATGCGTTCTATTTTTATAAAAGTCAGTGGACAAAGGAACCAATGGTACATCTGCTCCCCCATTGGAACTGGAAGGCAGGAGAGCCAATTGATGTTGTAGCCTATACCAATTGAGATGAGGTGAGGCTTTACCTTAATGACAAACCATTGGAAGACAGAAATTTTTCAAGCACTAAAAAACTATCCCTGCGCTGGAAAGTCCCCTTTACGAAAGGCATCCTTAGGGCCGAAGGTTATATTAACGGCAAACTTGTGGCTAAAGATGTGGTTAAAACAGCCGCAGATCCCGTAAAAATGGAGCTTTCGGCAGACAGATCTGCCATTCACGCTGACGGTACAGATCTCTCTTATATCACAGTAAAAATAACAGATGAACTCGGAACATTGGTTCCCGAAGCTGATAACCTTGTCCACTTTGAGATCGAGGGTGAGGGTAAAATCGTGGGAGTTGGAAATGGGAATGCGATGAGCCTGGAACCTGCCAAAGGGCATGAGCGGAGGGCTTTCAGCGGAATGTGCCAGGCGATTATTCAGAGCTCAGGCAAAAAAGGAAACGTCACTTTAAAAGCGACTTCGTTGGGACTGGCAGATGAGAAAATCACATTATCGTGCCAGTAAAGAGCTCCCCCTTGTTTGCAACGAGGGAAAAATGGAATGTCGTTTGTAACGACAAATAGCAATTGAGAATTCCGGATATAGCCTTGACTAAAACTATTAAAACTTATGAAAAGCATAATCATCTTATTCTGCCTCATTGTCCTCTGCAATTCTCCGAACGTCAATGCGCAAACTTCGGCATTGGAAAAGGACCTTGTCAAGGCTGACAAATACTGGAAAACCAACCATCTGTTACAGGCTATCGACCAGTACAAATTGGTTATTGCCAAAGACACAATCTCTGAAGCGTGGCAATCGTTGATTTATCTGCGTCTTGCCAAAGCGCAGTTTGAGGCAAAACAGATTAAAAATTGCAGGGCAACATTAATCAAGGCAAAGTCACTACCCGTTCTTCCGGACCACCACCGCCTTATTATTGAAGAACTCGAACAAAAACTCAATGGTTTAAATCCGAAAGGCCATACCATCATCCCTGCCGGCACAAAACCTGTCGCTTCAATTTTTGTATCAACAGTTCCTAAAATCAGAGATAAAAAGGATTCAAAAAAGATCGTCTATTCAACGCTGAAGCAGGCGCTTGATGCTGTTCCTCCGATCCTGAAGAAGGGAGATCTTCCCGCCGGAACCATCCAGATAATTCTTGAAGATGATTCGATTAACCTGTCCGAGCCTATCCGCTTCAATGCAGAAAATTCAGGAACAAAAGAGCACCCATTGGTGATTAGATCCTCTTCGACCGATAAACATATTATCCTCAATGGCGGTCAGGTTCTGAATAACTGGCAGCGGGAGACAAATGCAGAGACTGTTGCACGTCTTCCGGAAAGTTCAAAATTAAAAGTGTGGGTGGCCGATTTCAAGTCAAATAACATC
>CAINVV010000046.1 GCA_903854235.1 uncultured Bacteroidia bacterium
CTGCCTTTTCGATCGCCCGGGCCAGGTTCTTCTCATAATTTTCGGAAGCGAGAATGATGTTGAAAGTTGCATCAATCCGGCGTCCTGCGATTCCGACAGGTTTGTGAATTTCACGTTCCCCGTCAACGATGTACTCCGTTGGGATCAAGTGGTAGACCTTTTCTCCAGCCTGTACCGAATGGCGCCTGGCTTCTTCCGAAAGACCTTTCACTATGGACTGTGTCACTTCATTTCCCTCCGTCATCCGGTAACAGGAGTAAGGACGGTTGCCGATTTTTTGTCCGGAAATTCCTGCATACAGTTTCTTCACCTTTAGGTTGGTGGCCTCCTCAAGAATGGACACGGCTTTGCGGACCGACTCCGCAGTTTCGTCAATGTTGACCACTACTCCGTTGCGCACTCCCTGCGTAACTACCTCACCAAAAGCCAATACATCGAGTTTGTTGTCCGATGTAAATCTTCCCAGGATGGCCCTGGTACGGCTGGTGCCGATGTCAATCGCGGCTGCTAATTCTCTGGTCTGGCTCATTCTATTGTTTTTTTAAACAGATTACAAGATTCCTGTATGACAGGTCGATGGATTTATAGATGGTCCATCCCCCGTTTTTAAAGCCCTCCTTGTAGAGTGCTTTTAGATTTCTCAGTTTGTTCTGATAATCCTCCGGCGGACCGAAGTAAATCAGTTGCTCCCCTACCCGGGGAACCAACGTCAGATTTCCGTTTCCACCTACGTGGATCTGGTCGATCTGGGCATTCAGAAACGGATCATTCTGAATGTAGGTGATTAGCGGAAGCATTCGCTTCCGGGCAAATTCGAAAGAGATAACTCCCGAAACCATCAACACACGCGGCGTATAATTGGGCGTCCAGTCGATGCTACGGCCAAAACGGTCCATGTAATAATCGCGTCCCGGCTGGTCCACCCTGAATTGCGGGTCCCGCTGCCGGATTCTGACCACGACCGAACCCTCGCCTGGTTTGCCCCTCCCAACGATGGAGGTGAAGACTGTTGCCTCTTCGACTGCCTTGAACTTGCTCAAACCATCCTCTATCACCCGAAGATCTATGTTCTCGAGGTTCTGGTGGAGCAGGTGCGGATGGTGGCTCAGCACCCAGTCCCTGATCTCCTTGCTTCGAACGAATTGATTCTGAACAGAATCGGTGATCTCCACCCTCACATCGGTGCAAACGATCTTCTTGCGTTCGTAAATGGAAAATCCCAAAGACAGGGATACCACTGCGAGCACCAAAGACCAGATGACAAGATAACCGATTTTTCTAAGCATTCTCTTTATCATTTAAATAGTGAACAAGCGGGTTTACCAGGCGATCGATGTCGCCTGCCCCCAGGGTCAGCAAGATATCCAGATCGTAATCATCGAGGATGCCGGGAAAATCGGCAGCCGAGCATCGCCGCTTTGATTTCAGTTTCATTCTATCGAGGATCATTCCCGCATCCACACCGGGGATAGGTTCTTCCCTGGCCGGATAGATCTCCATCACCAGAGCTTCGTCCAGCATGTCGAGGCTCTCGGCAAAGCCGTCCACGAAATCACGGGTCCGGGTAAAAAGGTGTGGCTGGAAGATTCCCGTTATTTTCCTGCCGGGATACAGGTGTCTGACTGATTGGATGGTTGCCTCCAGTTCTCTCGGGTGATGGCCATAGTCGTCGATATAAACCCGATTGCGGCCCTTGAAACGGATGTCGAACCGTCGTTCAACGCCCCTGTAATTCGGAACAGCAGCCAGAATCTCCTCTGCTGTGACTCCATTCAGCAGAGCCAGTGCCATCGCGGCAGTCAGATTTTCCACATTCATCAAGCCGGGATAATGTAAAGTGATTCCCCGGATGATTCCAAAAGGATAAACCAGGTCAAAACGATAAGCTCCTTCCGTTACCACGATATTTATGGACTGAAAATCGGCCTCCACGGAGGCAGAATAGGAGTAATAGCGGATTTTTGTATTCCAATCCCCGTCGATGTCCACTCCTTTGCGATAGAGCAGCGTGCCGCCTTCCCTGATCTGACCCGTGAAAATTGCAAAGGCCTCCACCAGGTTTCCTGCTGTACCGTAGATGTCGAGGTGATCGGGGTCCATCCATGTAATGACGGCCATTTCAGGGAATAGCCGCAGAAACGAGCGGTCAAACTCATCGGCTTCGGCGACTATCAGGTTGCTGCCGTTGGCGGGCAACAAGAGGTTTGTGCCGTAATTTCTGGACAATCCTCCCATGAA
>CAINVV010000047.1 GCA_903854235.1 uncultured Bacteroidia bacterium
GTGACTTTTAATCCGAATTGTACCGCACTTTATCCTTTGTACCGCAAGTCTAGAAAAACAGAATACCGGCAATCCCTGCTGCTGGAATCATGTATAAAACATTGACCTTAAACTTCAGCAGCAAAAGCAAAACAACGAGGAAAATCACAGCCGAAGGCCAGACCATTTCTGCTCCTTTTCCTACGGTATAGGCGGCTGAGAAAATCATCCCTATGATGGCGGGCCGCATACCCTTGAAAATGGCGTTAATCACCCGGGAGTCCTTGATCCTCTTTAGAAAGCCAGACAACAGCAACATAACCATGCCTGGTGGAATGAAAATGGCTACGGAGGCCACGCAGGCTCCCAGAAATCCGGCTACGCGATAGCCGATAAATGTGGCAGTGAGAATCACAGGTCCAGGAGTGATCTGTCCCATGGCTATGGCATCGGCAAATTCTTTTGTACCCATCCAGTGAAATCCATCTACAATGACTTGCTGCATGGCTGGAATAATCACATACCCCCCGCCAAAAAGGGTTAAGCTCATCCCTGAAAAAGTTAAAAAAATGGTTCTGTTGATTTTGTACCAATCGAATTCGTCTATTCCGAGTAGTATTATCAAAGCACCAACAACCAAAAGTATAAATAAACCAACGCAGCTATAATAGAAAAATTTTCTGTAATTGATAGTGAATACCGATGGTTTAGATTTTTCGGGATTGGTGATCGGTCCCCTGTAGAAAATGTATCCAAACACAGCACTGGCGATGATTGTCCCGAGGGTAGCCCAGAAAGAGTGCACCATAAGCAGACAAATCGCAGCCAGAAAGCAGACCAATATTTGTTTTAAATCTTTCACCTGCTTTTTGATCATATCTATTGCAACACTCAAAATCACAGCGGAGATGGCAGGCAGAATACCGAGAAAAAACTTGGAAAAAATGGGCAGTTCTCCGTAGGTAGAGTAAATGACTCCCAAACCGGTTATCAGCAGAAATCCCGGGATGATGGTGGCAATCATGCTCACAATAGCGCCTCTGAAGCCCCTAAGTTGATATCCAACGTAGGTAACCACATTGATGGCCACCGCTCCCGGCAAGACCGACGCCAGAGAAATACCGTCCAGAATGACCTCCTCCCGGATAACCTTGTCTTTGTCGACGAGTTGCTTCTGGACTACTGCAATCAAGGCCATGAATCCACCCCAGGAGATAGCACCAATCTTCAAAAAGGTCAAAAAAAGATATTTCAGCGAAATTTCCTTGCCTTCCTGCTTCATGTTTTTTTATAGTTAATCAGTTACCAATATCAAATGTTTGTATTTTGGAGTATACCATTTGGCGACCATCTCCCTGAAATCAACATATTGCTCCTTGCCAAGAACCGGTTTGCGGATCTCCATAACTTTTGTTACCTCCACTGTTCTATTTTGCTGCTGAATCCTTATCGTGATATTTCCTAAATCATTTTTTGGCGAGTCATAGGCAACAGGATTGGCCAGATGATAACCTTCCGGGAGCAGAACGGTGTAGTGGTAAGATTCTGTGAATGGAGATCCAAGATCCAACTCCGAATCCCTTTTGAAAGGAAGGGGGTTTAAATGAAGGGATGAAATCCCGAAATCACTTTCGGGGAGCTCCAGAAACTTGATTTTCCCCCTGCTTTCAACGGTTATCCCTTTGTCACTGCTAAATTTTAACTCAGATTGACTGGCTGTGACATTCGCCGCCTTACCAGAAAATCCCTGAAGCAGATTGGAGATGGCTCCATTGTTTCGCAGCAGTTCGAAAAAGGGATGAAACCGACCAGTAAAATTTCCATCCAATTTAAAGTCTAATTTGTCATCCAGTCCAAGTGTTATCGTCCCAGTTATATCCATCTTGTTGGGTCCGCTGGTCAGGGGGAATTTTTTTGCTTCAGAAGTCACAGAAAGAACATATTGACGATCGTTACATAGTTCAAAATTCCCAACGTTGAGATGGTCCGCAGATAGTAAAATATCACCTTCGGTGGCGGTGTTTAACAAGACAACGGGTTCAGCGATCAGTAAAAATGGCATGCCATTTTCTTTGTATGCTTCTGGAAGGATAAAACCAACCGATGAACCCAAACCTTCAGCCTTGAGTAAGGCCGAAAGCAGAGAACATTTTTCTACAGGGGTGCCCGAATTGCTTTGCCAGACCTGAGCCGGCGACCGGACCCTGAAAGCCAGCAAAGAGGCTGGAATAGTGGATGTATTTAACTCCTTCACAACAATCTCCTGGATTTTCAGCGCTTTTTGGAGTGCGTTTCCTGCTACCGGTAATTGCAGATCGGCATATTTTTTAATTTCTTCCCCGATGGGTGCCCGAAAGGCATCCTGATCGGTCAGCCATTTTAAGGTTGTTGTCTGATTGACATCTGTGGAAAAGAGTAGTCGCGACTGATCTCCAAAGGCAGAGGCATGCAACTCCCTGTTGCGTTGCGGTATCTCATTGTATTGCCAGGAATAGGAATCAAAATCTTTACCCTTTTCAATTTTTGGCAGGACTTTGCTGTTGAATGATTTGAAAAACAGGGGCGTGCCTGTTGGGACTTTCACCAGGATGGTTAATTTTTCAACCGGACATTCCGTCTGCAACATTTCATCCCCCATCAGCCAGGGAATTTTTGCGGCTTCCGTTTTTACTTCGTAGAGGCAGTTGATGATCGCTCCCTGCTCCAGTCCGGTGTGGGTCACGACCATCTCGCGAAGCGGACTGTATGCCTTTGGGATGCTGCTGAAACCTGGAAGAATGTCGTTGTATCCGTTCTGTGGCGTTTCAATTTTTTCGTGCCTGACGTTCTCCGTAAATGCTTTCTGGATGGTTATTTTTTGAAATAGGGGATTGTAGGTGATTCTTGTCTCTCCGTAGAGACTTTGAAATGCCCTGTGGGTCAGCAATTTCTGCCGCTTCTCCACGGTTGTAATGATGCTGCCGTCCTTGTTTAACACGAAAGTTTTGGCCAGACTGAGGTAAACTGCATCGGCATCGGGATAGACTTTCTTACTGGGTTGACCATTTGTAAGTGTGATGAGTGAAATGAGCACCCAAAAGAGTAGTATTTTTTTGAATAACATGGCGTTACATATTTAAGAGGATGGGATTTTCTGTAATTGATTTCTGCATTTTTACGGCAAGCCGGTAGGAAGGCCAATCCTCATTGGTATAAATTCGTTTCTTGAAAATGGCGTGCTCATTCAGCTGGAGCTGGTTTCCTTTCAGAATGTAGGATCCTTCAAACGAGGCTCCGGTTCCCTCCACTTTCTCTATTTTTGGCGACCAGGCGATCTGGTAGTTTCCCGGGAGGGTCGTTTGATCAAAAATTTCGACGTTTCTGGAACAGCCATCCCGGAAGGGGTAAATCCTGGTCTCCAGTTTGGTATCCGTAAAAAGATGACGCATAGCCGATGAGAAGATGCCAGAGGCTGCGAGGGGAACAAAGATGATTCCGTGTGCGGTTACCGTGGCATAATCGGGGATCTCATAATTAATGGTCAAGTGAATGGGCCCTGATAGATAATTGTAAGGATCTTCTCCGTAAGAACTCTTCAGAATCTTTGCCTGTGGTGCGACCTTCAACAGTTCGTTTTCCAGATTACTCTTCCAATTCGCCTTGCCTGACCCTGTAAACATCCTGCGCAGTGCGGCATCCGATTGCCCTTCGGCTGTGACCGATATCTCTCCGGTTAGGGTACCGTCTTGTTTTAATTCTGAGGTGGCACTGATTTTCACAAAGTGATTGTTCGGGTCCGAGACTGGAGTTTCCAGCAAATCAGATCCGCCGGGTATCCCCGGAAGGTAATTCTGCTGTTGTTCTGCACTCGACCAGAGTTCACGCACAAATGGAACCCAGGTTGGATCGAGTGGATGAAGTTTCCCATCCTTCAACTTGACGACCGTGACGCAATGGTTGAACTGGTCAGCAGGAATCCTGTCAATCCTGGATCCAGCCATGGTCATGGCTGGATAGGACTCAAAACCGGCAGCACGGAGCATAGTGATCAACATGCCTGCCTTGTCTTTGCAAACGCCCAACCGGTCTCGAAAGTCGACGCTTCCCTTGTGCAGGGTAAATCCTTCCCCTTTGCCCATGGAGAGTCCGAGATAGCGCAATTCATCTGCTACCCAATGGGTCAGCCTGCTTACGGAGTCGGTCTCGGAAACGGCTCCTGCGAGAATTTCCTTTACCGCTTTGGTAATTTCAGGTGTCGCTTCAAAACTCTTGTATTCCTCGTTTACGGAATAAAACCATTTGGATTTTTCCTGCCAGTCGGTTGCTGTTGAAATCAAAACTTTGGGTGCGATATCCGAGGCGGCTAGCATGTTGGGTTCTTGTTTCAACGGCAGGATGTTGGCCAGCGAAAAGAGATAGGTGGTTTTGTCGGTCCCTTTTATCTCCTGTACATTCAGCTTTCCGTTGTATACGTGGTATTGCACTTTTTTGGTATTGGGAATCGCCACCTGGTAAACTTTCGAAAGGGTCGGGGCATCCACCCAGAACGGAACAATGTCGTAAAAATGGCCCTTCATCGGTGGAATGTACTGATCATCGCCATTCTGCTGATCTAGCAAAGCATAGGTAAATCCCTTCTTGAAGGTGAAAATCTCGAGGGCATCGCCCTCTTCCAGTCTGCCAATCTCCACCATCTTCTGATGCGCTCCCCAGAGAATGGTACCAGCCGGAGCCGGATAATTTACCTCATCCTTTTGGGTCATTTCTTTCAACTGCCCATTTTTGTAGTAGACGATTATTTTTTGAATTTCCGCGAAAGCCGAGAGCGGATCGTAATCGAACCGGAATTCGTTGAATTGCTTTCCGCCATTTGCCGTTAGAATTTTGATCAAACGGTGCTCACGGTAGAAGCTGAGACCAGTTTCCTGCATATCCACCAGCGTACTGTCGAAGATGGCAAAGTAATCGGCATCAGGAAATTTCTCTTTGGTAACGGAAAGGGGAACCGGTTTGTTCTCAGGCGCGGAATTAGCTGAAAATGCCATCCCTGCACCAATTATGAATAGAAATAGTAAACTTCTCATAGTCCTATAAATTTCCTCCAAGATAATTAATTTAGGATCAACAGCCGAGTTTTGAGCCCGATAATTGATTCTATCCCCACTGGAGGTGTGGCAGAAATTGACATACAATCAGTTGGATTTTGAGGTAACCGGCATTCAACGCAAAAAAGTGGAAAATAGTCGCTTTTGTGGTAATTTGAAATCAGGTAAAAGCTATATTTACATGCGAATCGAACAACTATAGCGGTGTTTTATTATTTTAACCACTTTCCGGGATCCGGCGGATCGAAAGACGGCGGGTACCTTTCTGATAACAGGAGTCATTTTTAACAACCAGGTGATCTTTTTTCAATGGAGGGGATCATTTTTATTAAGTTGTTAAGGAAGGACAATAGAGCAGCGAAGGGAATTTGCCTCCAGGGATCTTCCCGGTTGATGATTGTCAAGGAGAAGTGGCAGTAGATGAACGGACTAATTACTACATACGATGAACAAAACTGAAATTTCAATTTTGAAAGGGGAAGCAGAAAATCATCTGCTGAACGAACTATTGCCATTTTGGACCTCCCGGATGAAGGACGAGGTCAATGGTGGCTTTTTGACCCATTTTGACAAGAACGGACTGGATACAGGGGAGGATGAAAAATCACTGATCGCACAAACCAGGTGCATTTATACCATCTCCTCTGCGCACAGGGCCGGGTATGGCGAGGGAAAGCTGGCGGACCTGGCCAGACATGGCGTCGATTTTTTGATCAACAAAATGTGGGATTCAATGCACGGGGGATTCTTCTGGATGATGAACCGCAAAGGGGAGGTGAAAATCGACCAGAAAATCATCTATGGCCACAGTTTTGCCATTTATTGCCTGAGTGAGTACACGCTTGCCACTGGAGATCCCCGTGGCCAGGAATATGCCGAAAAATCCTTTGATCTATTGCAAAAATATTGTGCGGACACGCGTCATGGCGGATATTGGGAGATGTTCCACCGCGACTGGACCCTCTGCGGACCAGGAAGTCAGGGAGGCGACCGCAAGACCCTGGATGTGCATATGCACCTGATGGAAGCTTTTACCACACTTTATGAATGCACAGGACAGGAGGTTCACCGCAGAAAATTATTGGAAGATATTGATTTGTTGCTGAATAAGATCATACACCCGGTATACAAAACAGGGATCCCGCAGTTCTACAAGGACTGGTCCGTTGCGCCGCAGATTAAGTTCGACATCATCTGGGGCTGGGACCGTTTCTCTGAGGAAGGGCAAAAGGGAAATGCCACCGACAATACCTGTTACGGCCACAATGCTGAATTTGCCTGGCTGCTGCTTCATTCACTGGAAATACTGAAGGCAGATCCGAACGAATACAAGGAGCTATTTAAAATTATTTACGATCATACCGTCGACAATGGCATTGATACCGAATTTGGCGGAGTCTATGTAGAAGGGCCACATTCCGGTGGGGTCTACGATAAGGAGAAGGAGTTCTGGCAGCAGGCAGAAGTGCTGATAGGTTTGCTGGATGCTGTAATCCTCTTCGGACCAGATAAATATTGGGATGCCTACACCAATGTCCATCGTTTTGTCTACGACAAGGTGGTCAACAAGGGAGTAGGGGAATGGTATCCTTTACTGTCTCGCAAGGGAGATCCGATCTGGACCCATATGGGTCATTCGTGGAAGATCAATTACCATACTGTCAGGGCAGCAATACAGAGTATCCATAGAATGAAAAAGCTGTTAGCCATTAGCGATTAGCTTTTGCCAAAGATAACAGCCAACAACTAGAATAGCCACCAACTAACAGCTAACAGCTTACTTAATAATGCATTAAATTTCCTAAATGAAATACAAAGGAAGATACGAGGTATTTGATCCGGCACAGATCAAGACCTACCCGGTAAAGGGAAGAACCAACAAGGTAAAGTACGAAGACCTCAGGGACATCAACGAAGTATTGAATACGAACATCGATTTGCCTGAGGCGGTCAAGGCCAACATTGAGGCACTTGCAAAGGAAATGATCGAACGCAAGGCAAAGGGACAACCCATTCTTCTTTTCACCGGGGGACACCTGGTGAAAAACGGTCTGAACCGACTGTTGGTAGATTTGATCCGAAAGGATCTTTTTACCCTGATTTCCGGAAACGGAGCCACTTCCATCCACGATTTTGAGCTGGCCCTGATGGGTGAAACCAGCGAATATGTTCCCCAGGCGCTCGAGAAGGGCGAATTTGGAATGGCCTACGAATTCAATTTCATCAATGCTGCCTTGAGTGTTGGAAACAAAAAAAAACTGGGATATGGTGAATCGGTAGGCAAGATGATTTGCAAGTCCTCATTTCGCAGGAAAGTAGCAAAATACCTGGAAATTGATGCCTCCCAGATTGTGTTTGACCATCCTGAACTGAGTATCGCGGCTGCCTGTTATGATAGGAAGGTTCCCTTCACCATTCACGTTGGGATCGGTACCGATGTGTTGGATCAGCACTATTGGTTCGACGGATGCGCCAAAGGCGGATGCTCGGGCAGGGATTTCCTGATCTATACCCAGGAAGTTTCCAAATTGATGCAGGGGGGTGTTATCCTGAATGTGGGAAGTGCTGTCACCGGTCCGGAGGTATTCCTGAAAGCGGCTTCCATGGTGGGAAATGTCGGGCAGACGCCAAATGACATCCTGACGGCCAATTTTGACCTGAGGCACTACAATCCTGAAACGGCCACCAACGAATCGAGCATTGGCTACTACTTCAGGGACCAGAAGAGTATCGTTACCCGAATACCACAGGCATATGGTGGCAAGGGATTTTACATTGAAGGAAATCAGATTCAGACGATTCCCTATCTATATCAACAGCTTATTCAACTACTTTAGTCACTTTAGATCACTCTAGTCACTTCCATTCAATAACTAAATTAACAACTCATGAATCTTTTACTAACCTCGCTGGATTGGTTCATCTTTTCCATTGTGATTATCGGAAGTCTCTCTTTTGGCCTGATTATGGCCTACAGAAAAAAAGCAAGCAAGGATAGCTCCAATTTTTTTCTGGGTGGCAGAAGGCTCACCTGGCCCATTGTAGGGGCTTCCATGTTTGCAACCAACATTGGGGCCGAACATTTGGTAGGTCTCTCCGGTGACTCCTACCGATATGGGTTAAGTGCAGGTTCTGTTGAGTTGACGTGCGCCATCACGCTGGGTTTTGCCTGTGCAATCTTGTATCCGTATTACATTAAAAATAAAATATTCACCATACCTGAGTTTCTCGAAATCCGCTATGATCGTCGGGCCAGAACATTTTTTTCCGGATTAATGCTGGTTATTAGTGTAATGACTAAATTGGCCTTTACCTTGTTTGCAGGAGCACTGGTATTGAACAGTATCCTTGGATGGAACATCATGACCACGATTGTAATCATCGGGATTGCAGTTGCCACATTTACCATCATCGGGGGGTTCACAGCGGTCGCCTATACGGATACGATACAGGTTTTTGTGATTCTGATCGGTGCGACTACCATGCTCTTCTTCGGATTGGACAAGGTAGGCGGATGGCATGGTTTGATGGAGAAGGTTCCGCAAATGATGAAGATATCCAAACCAATTGATGATCCGGTTTATCCCTTCTGGGGTATCCTGGCCACCGCCTTTTACGCAGGTATTTTCTATTGGGGAATTGATCAGGTAAATGTGCAGCGCGCACTTTCGGCCAAAGATTTGCACCATGCCAGGTGGGGGGCGATGCTCGCGACCACACTGAAATTGCTCCCTATATTTATTTTTGCACTTCCGGGTGTAATTGCTTTCGCGCTTTTCCCCAATGAACTGCAGGGGGAAGGTACCAAACAAACATTTGTTTTGCTTTTAAATAAGTTGCTTCCCACGGGAGTGAGAGGACTCCTGCTGGCTTCGCTGGCTGCTGCGCTCATCAATTCGCTGATTGCCGTCCTGAATTCTGTTTCAACACTGGTTGTCAGGGATTTCGTGCTCGAGTTCAAACCCAATATCTCCGAAAGGAAACAAGTTTCACTTGGCAGATATGTTATTGTTTGCGTGACGTTGTTGGGTCTTGGGGCTGCATACCTGGTGTATAAAAACGATGAAGGTTTGTACAAATACCTTCAGACGATCTCAGCTTATCTTGTTGTGCCCGTTTTTCCGGCAATTTTCTTTGGAATAGTTAGTAAAAAAGTGACCATGAAGGGAGCAATGGTCTCGGTAGCAGTGGGAGTCGTCTTATCTACTATTTTCGTGGTTGATCAATTGTTTGGAGCCGACGCAGGTAAACAATTCTTCCCGATGTTGCACCACAAATTAACCTTGAACTTCGGATTCCGCGGTCTGTGGGCTGAAATTCTCATTACAGGTGTATTGTTTGCAGTATCCTCCTTCACGGAAAAAACGGCACCTGAAAAACTGGAGAAGACCACCATCAACTACGCGAAAAGAGTCGCACCTTTCGAAGGTTGGTCGGATTGGCGTTTGCACTGGAGCCTACTGGCAGTCGTCACTTTATCCCTGTATGTTTGGTTGAGTTAGGGCAGAATTCCTAGTATCTTAATCCCTTTTGTTGCACTTATTTGGAGGCAACAAGGGGGATTTTTATTTTCACCGCTGTGATTAAAATGTATAAATTCACTCAGCTCAAGAAATGTATGCTGAAAAGCAGGAAAAAGATGTACGAATATCTGTTGTCCCGATGGTTTTCTAGCAGGAATAAACGTATTTTTGACCTTTCTATAGCGTTTAGTTTGTAGGTTTATAAAAGGATCGCAACTGACGTGGGTGGTTTATGTATTTGATCTTATTCTGATATTCTCGTGGGTCAGGGCAGAAAAATGACCTTCATTTATCTGTTATTCAGTGATTTTGCTATAATATATTGGCCGATATTTTATAACTAATTATTCCAGACAGTCATGAACAAAAAATCCGGATTCCGCATTTTTGTTGTATCAATCAGTTTCTTTTTAATCGGAATCAATTGCCATAGTCAGTCCAACAAAAATGTGACTACCTGGCCTAAAATTACCAATGAGACAAAGCCCTGGAGCCGCTGGTGGTGGATGGGCAGTGCCGTGGATGAATCCAATCTGACCGATTTGATGGTCAAGTATCGAAATGCCGGTTTTGGCGGACTTGAAATCACCCCCATTTATGGTGCCGTTGGTTTCGAAAAAAAATACCTCTCTTATCTTTCGCCTGAATGGATGAAGATGCTCGACGTTTCAGTTCGCGAAGCGAAAAAAAACGGTATGGGAATCGACATGAACACGGGCACTGGATGGCCTTTTGGAGGTCCTCAGATTTCGCTGCCTTTGGCAGCTGCCAAATTGGTGGTTCAGAAATATTCGCTGAAAAGCGGAGAAAAATTTTTGGAGCGGATCATACCATCCGATCCCAAACAACAGGAGGCTGGGGTGCAACTGCAAGCCGTCACTGCCTATGGACCCGATAAAAGGATCAAGGATCTGACCATGCTGGTAAAATCGGATGGTACGTTGAACTGGCCAGCTCAGAAGGGGGATTGGGAAATCTATGCTGCTTTCTGCGGGAAGACGCTTCAGACCGTGAAACGAGCGGCCCCGGGGGGGGCAGGATGGACTTTCGATCACTTCTCGAAGGAAGCCCTCCATATTTACCTGGCGAGGTTTGATTCTGCTTTTCAAGATTCGAACCATGGGGTAAAATCGTTTTTCAATGACAGTTATGAACTGTTTGGAACCAACTGGAGTGCAACCGTTTTCTCCGAATTCTTAAACCGAAGATTTTATTCTCTGCAGCCATACCTGCGCGAATTGGCAGAAAAGGAGCCCACTACGGAAATCTCCAGAAGGGTACAGTGCGATTACCGTGAAACCATTTCAGATATGCTGCGTGAAAATTTCACGGAGACCTGGACCAAATGGGCCCACGATAAGGGCAGTCTTACCCGGAACCAGGCTCACGGCTCACCAGGTAATTTGCTGGATCTTTATGCCACTGTCGACATTCCGGAATGTGAAACTTTCGGCAGCAGCCATTTCTCTATTCCCGGATTGAGACGCGATAGTTCCGACGTCCGAAACGTGGATCCCGATCCGGTAATGATGAAGTTTGCCTCCTCGGCAGCCAATGTTTCGGGTAAAATGATAACCTCCAGTGAAACCTTTACCTGGCTGGCCGAACATTTCAGGGTCTCCCTCTCCCAGTGCAAACCGGAGGTGGAACAGGCATTCCTGGCAGGAGTGAATCACGTTTACTACCACGGTACTGCCTATTCTCCTGCCGAAGCAGGCTGGCCGGGATGGCTTTTCTACGCCTCCGTGAATTTTTCTCCTTCCAATACTTTTTGGCCGCATATCGGGGGTTTGAACGAATACATCACCCGATGCCAGTCCGTGTTGCAAAGCGGAGTACCCTACAATGACCTGCTGGTTTACTGGCCAATCTATGATACCTGGATGGCTCCCGATACGCCTGATCTGCAGCTTACCATCCACTCCATCAACAGATGGCTCTATCCAACCCCGTTTTGCAAGGATGTGAAGGAACTGATGAAAAGAGGCTACTCGCTAGATTTTATTTCTGACCGACTCTTGAATGGCATCACCGTGAAAAACGGATTGATCACCACTAAATCGGGTAGCACTTACCGTGCTTTGGTTGTTCCGGCTGCAAAATTTATGCCGCTGGCTACCCTGCAGCGACTGGTTGAATTGGCTCAGCATGGCGCCGAAGTTATTTTTCAGAAATTTCCAGAGGACGTTCCCGGTCTGAAAAATTTGGAGATTGCCCGGCAGCAACGGCTCGTCGTGTTGAAAAATTTACCACTTTCCCGTCTCGCAGACAGCATCAAGGGTGCCAAAATTGGAGATGGAGAAATTGTCCTGGCTGAAAAAATCGGGACAGCCCTCGAATACAAGGAAATTACCCGTGAGACCCTGGTGGATGCCGGACTCAGCTACATTCGCAGGAAAAGCGAGGCAGGCGTCTATTATTACCTGGTAAATCACTCCGCGGAAGTGGTCGACCAATTTTTGTCCCTAAATGAGAAGGGGAGCACCTGCCTGTTGCTCGATCCCCAAAGTGGTGCCACTGGTGTTGCCCAAACAAAACTAGAGAACCTGAACCTGAAAGTCCGTATTCAGTTGAAACCTGGTGAGTCTCTTTTTGTTCTGGTTTCTCCTGCCAAATTGGTTGCCGAGAATTGGAAATACCTTGGCAAACCGAAGGGTGGAGAAAGAATTGCAGGTCCGTGGAGTCTGAAATTTTCAGAAGGAGGAGCTGTACTTCCATTGCCTGTCGAACTATCTCAGCTGGTTTCGTGGACGGAATTACCGGATTCAGCTGCCAGAAATTTTTCCGGTTCGGCACGGTATTCGGCGAAATTTAGCCTGCCAGGAATTCTTTCAGGCGAATATCTGCTTGACCTGGGAAAAGTTTGTGAAAGTGCCCATGTTTGGATCAATGGGCAGGATGCCGGAATTTTATGGAGTATTCCCTTTTCAACCAGGATCAGAAAATTCCTCAAGCAAGGCCCCAACACCATTGAAATTGAGGTGGCCAACCTGATGGCCAACCGCATCCGGCAATTGGACCAGCAAAGGGTAACCTGGCGCAATTACCACGAGATCAATTTCGTGAACATCGATTACAAGCCTTTTGATGCGGCCTCCTGGAAGCCTATGACCTCTGGTTTGTTGGGTCCTGTCACGATCACTGCATATCAGTTGAATTAGAATATATCCTCTAACACCCTACAACCGCCGTACCCCTCAGTGGGCATACGCGTATTAAAAACTTGAATGATGAAATTGATCTTTTCCTACTTTTTGGCATTTTTTTTGGTCATCGGAGTGCAGGCACAGAAAATCAACGATGCCACCACGCCACTCCACTTGATGAAGCCTGCTTATGATACTCCTTACGGGAAACCGGATGAAAAACAAATCACCGTGGTACTGGACAAAGTTTTCAATTACCTTAACCAAGTTACTCCAGCCGCACTCATCAACAAAAAGACCCAGGAGGAGATTACCAATTATTCCAAAATTGATGAAAATACCATTTTCAAACCCGGTGATTTTCGTTTGGTCAGTTACGAATGGGGAGTCACCTATGCGGGAATGCTGCTGGCATCGCAGGCAACGGGTGATCCCAAGTATGCCACCTACACCCGAAGCCGGTTGAAATTTTTATCTGTGATCCGGCCCGCCTTTTTGAAATTGGAAGAGCGGCAACCCGAGCTTCGGCACGTGATGTACCGTACCCTTCATCCGCAGGCACTGGATGATTGCGGTGCCCTTTGTGCCGCCATGATCAAACTGCAGCGTCAGGGTTTCGATGGAGATCTCAAACCAATGATTGAGGGTTACATGGACTACATCACGCATAAGGAGTTCCGTTTCAAGGATGGGACCCTTGCAAGAAATCGTCCGCAACCCAATTCGCTCTGGCTGGATGATCTTTTTATGGGGGTACCGGCACTGGCCCAAATGGGCAAGCTTACCGGCGACCAAAAATATTATGACGATGCCGTCAGACAGGTTGTACAATTTTCTGATCGCATGTTCAACCAGGAGAAGGGTCTCTTTATGCACGGCTGGATCCAGGGGATGAACGAGCATCCTCAGTTTCACTGGGCACGTGCCAACGGATGGGCCGTCATGACCATGGTAGAGTTGCTGGAGGTGCTTCCCCAAAACCACGAAGGTCGCGGCAGGGTACTCGAACTGCTGCGCAAGCACATTCGTGGACTCGCCAACTACCAATCCGAGAAAGGCTTTTGGCATCAGTTGATTGACAAAAACGACTCCTATCTGGAGACTTCTGCGACTGCTATTTATACCTACGCCATTGCCCGTGCCATTAATCGCGGCTATGTCGATGGCAAAGTCTATGGACCGATGGTTTGTTTGGCTTGGAATGCAGTAGCCAGTAAGGTGAACGACAATGGACAGGTGGAGGGAACCTGCGTGGGTACCGGAATGGGTTTCGATCCTGCATTTTACTACTACCGGCCCGTGAATGTATACGCGGCCCATGGGTATGGACCAGTTTTACTTGCTGGTGCAGAAATGATAGAACTGATAAAAACACACCGGATGGAAATCAACGACAGTTCGGTTCAATTGTACGACGAAACATCCGTTGTGACGGGAGTGCGGAACTTTGGTTTTGGGACAGGAAAGATTCAGGATGGATTCGAACGAATATCGAAAAAATCAGGTTACTCTGCGGCAAAGGGTTTTGGAATCGTTCCAACCGGAGAGATGGAAACCAATACAGAAAGTGCAAAAATCAATAAGACCGTGAGTTTCCTTTCCAGTAAAAAGCCATTTTATTTTTCTGTGGCGCTTCCCGAAGGACATTACCGCATCAAATTAACCCTGGGCGGATCCCCGGTAGGATCGTCAACTACCGTGAAAGCCGAATCCCGAAGATTGATGCTGGAAAATATTCAAACGGACAGGGGAAAGACCGTTGAGAAAACGATTCTTGTGGATGTCAGGATACCACGGATCAACGACACCGAACAGATCAAACTGAAAGAGCGTGAACTGAATTACCTAAACTGGGACAACAAGCTCACCCTCGAATTCAACGGGGAGCACCCCTGTATTTCGTGGCTCGAAATTTCTGCGGCCGACGATCTTCCTACAATTTTTCTGGCGGGCAATTCGACAGTAACGGACCAGGAAAATGAGCCCTGGGCCTCGTGGGGACAAATGTTTCCGAGATTCCTGAAACCGGAGGTCGTCGTAGCTAATTATGCCGAATCGGGCGAAACACTCCTGGCATTTAAAAAGGAGAAAAGGCTGCTGAAAGTGTTGAGTCAAATGAAACCGGGCGATTATCTCTTCCTGGAATTCACCCACAACGACCAGAAACCCGGCCCAAACCACCTCGATCCATTCACCACCTACAAGGAGGAGCTTAAAAATTTCATCGGCGAAGCGAGAAAGAAGGGGGGGAATCCGATTCTGGTTACTTCGATGCACCGTCGCAAATTTGATGAAAAAGGCCAAATTATCAATACCCTTGAGGATTTTCCGGAGGCGATGCGCCAGACGGCCAAGGAAGAGCATCTGCCGCTGATTGACCTGAATGCGATGAGCAAACAATTGTATGAGGCGCTGGGCCCAGAAAATTCAAAAAAAGCATTTGTATATTATCCGGCCAATACCTATCCTGGGCAAGACAAGGCACTGGCGGATGATACCCATTTCAATCCATATGGGGCTTATGAATTGGCCAGATGCATCGTGCAGGCGATTCGTCAAAACAAACTCGAGCCGGGAAAGTTCCTGCTGGACGGGTTACCAGCCTTCGATCCTGCGCATCCGGATCCGGTCAAGAATTTTCGCTGGTTTGAAAGTCCTGCAGCAAGTATCCTGAGGCCTGATGGAAATTGAGGAATGATCGTCAGCTTAAAATAATCCTTGTTCGCATGAAAAGATTGCTTGTACTGTTTATTCTGGTGTTTTTGGGATGCTGGATGTCACCGGCTCAGAACCATCCAACCCCAACGCTTGATTTCCATTCCTGGGCTGCAACGCCAGCGATGGGCTGGAACAGCTGGGATTGTTACGGACCTACAGTTAACGAGCAAGAGGTGAAGGAAAATGCGGATTACATGGCGCTCCACCTGAAGAAATTTGGATGGGAATACATTGTTATCGACATCCGTTGGTACGTCGACAACGACAAGTCTCATGGGTACAATGAAAAGGATCCGACATTCGCGATGGACGAATTTGGCCGGTTTTTGCCCAGTGCGGTCAGGTTTCCCTCAGCAGCCAACGGGGTAGGATTTAAGCCCCTCGCAGATTACCTCCACAGCAAAGGATTGAAATTTGGAATTCATATTATGCGCGGAATCCCCAAAGAGGCCGTGAAAAAAAATACGCCGGTCCTTGGTAGTTCAGCAAAGGCTTCAGATATCTCCAACAGCGATCAGCTTTGCAAATGGCTGAAGGATATGTATACGGTCGACTGTACGAAAGCGGGAGCGCAGGAATATTACAACTCACTCTTTGAATTGTATGCTTCCTGGGGAGTTGATTTCGTTAAGATTGATGATCTCACCAGACCCTATCACCAGGGTGAAATTGAACTGATCCGACATGCCATCGACAGATCCGGACGCAAAATCGTGCTGAGTACCTCCCCCGGGGAGACCCCGTTGGCCAATGCAGAACACATCCAGACACACGCAAACATGTGGCGAATTGTAGATGATTTGTGGGACAACTGGAAACAGGTAAACGAGGAGTTTGAAGCGTGCGAACGGTGGGCGGAATATTCAGGAAACGGCCACTTCCCGGATGGGGATATGCTGCCACTCGGCCACATCGGCCTGCGGGCCGAAAGGGGGAATGAAAGGATGAGTTCTCTGACGAAAGATGAACAGGTCACCCTGATGACCCTTTTCGCCATTTTCCGCTCTCCCCTGATGTTTGGTGGCAACCTGCCGGACAACGATGACTTTACCCTGAGCCTGCTGACCAACAAAGAGCTTTTGTATGTCAACCAGCACAGCAGTGGCAACAAGCAACTCTTCAAAAAAAATGGCAAGATTGCCTGGACTGCCGACGATCCGCTGACAGGTGACAAATTCCTGGCTGTTTTCTACACTCCGGAATCATCTTCTTCAAACACTGCCAACGGAGACAAGAACCAGGAGGCAGTGAAAATTACTGTAGATTTTGCTCTGCTTGGTATAATAGGAACCTGTATCATCCAGGATTTGTGGTCAGGGAAGGTTATCGGAAAATTTTCAGAAAATTTTACTCCGCTCATCAGGCCGCATGCCGCTGGACTCTATCGGATCAAGAGAAAAAGCTGAGAACTGTTTGTGGAGAGCTAAGACTGGGAAGACTTGGAGGACTTGGAAGATTTGAGGATCAGCAGCAAAGAGTTGAGAACTGAGAGTGGCGACGGTAAAGATGTTGCAAGCAACATTTGGCCTATTTTTTTGCCCACAATGAAATTGGTGCTTAAATTCGAGCCGCAGAGTAGCGAAATGATGGTGGAAGCGACAATTGCCTGAGAACGCCAACTGTATGAAATTTCGAAAAGAGAGATTGGATGGGATCGGATGGAAGTTGCAAAAGTGGAAAGAAGAATGAATAATGATTCGAACTATAGTTACCAGACAAATACCTACAAATGATGAAAAACACCAAATTGATCCTGTTGCTGATGGCAGTGCTGCTCTCTTCAGGGTGGATTGAAGCCCAAAATCTTCCTTCCAAAAAGGAAATCATGGACAAAATGGTTCTGGCAAACGCTTACTTCATGAAAAAATGGCCGGATCCAGGACAGGTCATTGTCAATGACAAGACGCGACCCAGCCATATCTGGACACGTGCTGTTTATTATGAAGGATTAATGGCGCTTTACCAGGTCAATCCTGACAAGGCTTATTACGACTATTCCGTAGCCTGGGGCGATGCTCACCAATGGGGCTTGAATGGAGGAATTCAGACACGGAATGCGGATAACCAATGTTGTGGACAGACCTATCTGGATCTTTATGCCCTAGACAATAAACCAGAACGGATCAGAGACCTGAAAGCTTCCGTCGATCTGATGCTGGCAACGGATAAACTGGACGACTGGACCTGGATCGATGCCCTGCAAATGGCCATGCCCGTTTTTGCCCGGTTGGGAGTCGTTTACCAGGACAACCGTTATTATGAACGGATGTACCAGATGTACAATTACAGTAAAACCATCCAGGGAGGAAAGGGGCTCTACAATACCAAGGATCACCTATGGTGGCGTGACAAGGATTTTGTACCTCCCTACAAGGAACCCAATGGCGAGGATTGTTACTGGTCAAGGGGAAATGGATGGGTATTTGCAGCCCTTGTCAGGGTATTGGATGTCCTGCCAAAAGATGCCCCCCATCGCAAAGAATACCTTCGCACCTTCCAAAAGATGGCAAAGGCATTGATCCCGATACAACGTGCCGATGGTTTTTGGAATGCCAGCCTGCACGATCCGTCCGATTTTGGAGGGAAAGAGCTGAGTGGCACGGCTCTCTTTGCCTATGGAATGGCGTGGGGGATCAACCACGGTTACCTCGATAAAGGGAGGTATCAGCCAATAGTTGTGAACGCCTGGAACGTGATGGCGAAAGAGGCCATTCACGACAATGGATTCCTGGGTTATGTCCAGGGAACTGGCAAGCAGCCTTCCGACAGTCAGCCAACCTCCTACGATCGGGTCCCTAATTTTGAAGATTTTGGACTTGGATGCTTCCTGCTGGCTGGAAGTGAAGTTTATCGGCTTAAATAGAAATTTTTTTGATCATCGGGGTCTTCTATTTTCGAGGTTTCCGTTGTTACACCAAAGGATTGCCTGTCTGAGCAATTTTCGAAAACTCGGATGCCGGAAAGTGGGGGTATCGTGACCGCTCTGCAGGGTTACCACCCTTGCCTTGCCATATTTTTTGGTCCAGGCAATCACAGGTGTACTGGATTCTTCCTCCGTGGTGAGCAGTGTTTCAACATCAGGCTCTACATAAAACCCTTTGTAGGTCTCGTCAAAAATGTCAAAATCCTTCACCCCTCTGGTGACCGGATGCCACGGCTTTGCCACCCTGACCCTGAAATGCAGGTCGTGAATATAGGTGCAAGCCGGATATTGCTTGCCATCCAATAAAGTTGGCTGGTGAAAATACTTCCCACCAATGATGTGCAGGTATTCCGGCCATTCGTCGAACGCACAGATGCTGTGGTGGAGTACTACCAACGGTTTGCCCTCCCGGATACATGTTTCAACTATTTTTTCCTGAGCGGGCGTGATCTTCTGCCACATGTGATAAAAGACAAGAACATCGTATTTTCCCCTGTTTTCGGGGAGAAATTGGTCGAATGCTGCAGGAAACTCAACCACCTGACTGGAAATATCCTTCCCCAGGCCATTGAGCATTTCGTTGAATGAAGGTTTGTCGTAACTGTGGCCGCCGGTTACAACAAGAATTCTAACAGGCTTTCTGGCGAAAGCTTTTCCTTGCAACAAAATGAAGGAAGCGATCGCAAAGATGAATAGCAAAAGTGTTTTTTTCATCGAAGTGAATGAATTTACATCTATCAAAAATAAACATTCTCAGCAGCTTGTTTAGGAAAAATAATAATTTTACTTCCTGAAATGGAAGGTCCAGAAGTAAATATTTTGGAAAGATGTAAACCTTGAGGAGAACCTATCGTATATAACATAATGTATAAATAGAAAATATTTAGTTTTATTTTCGTCTGGAAAGTTCCAGGATATTCTCCCCCTGGCAAGGGTCGGGTCGGGATTAGAATGTAGTTTGTCCGATTAAATTTAAAAAGAGATTATTCAATGATAGTACCATTTACTCCAGCTATTGAAGCCAGCAGCGTAAGTGCCTTGAATAGCTTTGCTATTTTGAAATCCCTTCCGGAGAAGGAGCTCAATGATTTGGCCGAACTTGCGACCAGGGTGTGTGCGACTCCGATGGCCGCTATTAGTTTCCTGGATGATAAGAATCAATGGGATAAATCTAGTTTTGGGTATACTTTCGGAGGGGTTTCAACTGAAAGATCCATCTTTGATGCTTTTGTCCTGGAAAACCAAAACGTATTGGAAGTGTCGGAACTGTTGCGAGATGAACGATTTAAAATGCATGACTCCGTATCGGATGAACTAGCCATTCAATCTCTGACGGCGGTACCTATTCGCAATTTGGATGGGAATGTTCTGGGAACACTTTGCGTGATGGATGATCAACCACGTCAACTCGACAAAATGCAGATTGAATCTATGCAAATACTGGCCAACCAGATTTTTAATCTGCTTGAGCTGAAAAGAAATGCCAGTATTTTGGAGGCTACAGTCAGTCAGCTGGAGGGTCGTATCGGGGAGATGGAGGTATTTAACCATCGAGCTGCTCACCATCTTAAATCACCCCTTTGCACCATCTCCATGATGACGGAGTTATTTCGGGAACAATATGCTGGGCAAATGGATCCGGAAGGCATAGATTTGCTGGAAACCATCAATGAGGCTACCAGTCAGCTGGCAGGGGAAGTGGACGATATGCTGAACAAGCGAAACAGGAGCTGAAAATTTTTAAATAGATGATTATTTTGGATTTACGTGGCGGCACTCCGATTTATTTATGATAATCCTTCTCAATGAATAGGTTGATTTGAAGGCGATATATTAGAATAACTATCTTTATAATAAATTTAATCGATTGGATAATCCCGAATCGCTACCTGGTAACAAATTCAAATTAGACGGTTAAAATGATAACTCCCAAAATTCCTGAAGAGGATGTAAAAAGGGTGGAAGCCCTGAAAGCCTATTCAATTCTGGATACCCTGCCGGAACAGGAGTATGATGATATCACCTTGCTCGCTTCACAAATTTGCAATACCCCTGTTTCCCTGATAAGTCTGATTGATGACAATCGTCAATGGTTCAAATCGCACCATGGACTGGATGCAACGGAAACTCCGAGGGACATCGCCTTTTGCGCCCACGCGATCAACGAACAGGATCAGCTGTTTATCGTCAATGATTCCAGAAAGGATGTCCGGTTTCACGATAATCCGCTGGTTACCGGGGATCCACATGTAATTTTTTATACCGGAATGCCATTGGTCTCAGCGGATGGTTACTCGTTGGGGACACTATGTGTCATTGATCATCAACCCAGGAATTTGGATGAATCTCAGATCAAGGCTCTTAAAGCACTTTCGGGTCAGATTGTCAGGCTGTTTGAATTGAGAAGGAAATCTTTGAAGTTGGAGGCAACTGTTAGTGAACTGGCGATGCAGAATAAAGTGCTTGAAAAATTTGCTGGAATTGCGGCCCACGACATCAAATCACCCTTGAGCATCATCGTGATGATGTCGGAGCTTTTCGAAAAGCAATATGCGGGACAACTGGATGAAACAGGTAAGGAACTCTTGAAAATGATAGGCTCCTCCAGCCTTAAGCTCATCCAATTGATTGATGGTATCCTCCATTACAGCCGGCAGTCGGGCGTGCTTCAAGCTGACAAGCAGGATCTTTGTCTCAATCGGCTAATAGACGAATTGATTCCTTTGGTAGATTCAAACCGGGAGGTACAGATCCAGATATTTCCGGATAAGGATATTTGGATTTATTCCAACAAAATTGCCCTGGAGCAAATTTTTCTGAATTTGCTTACAAATAGTATCAAATACAACAAACAAGTGAATCCGGTCATTTCGATTTTTATTGAAGAGGATAACCTGGTAACAAAAATTAATGTGGCAGACAACGGACCGGGTGTACGTATTGAAGACAGGGACCGGATCTTTGAAATCTTTGAAACCGGAGGAGAAGTCGATAAATTTGGAGAAAGTGGTAACGGAATTGGTTTGGCTACGGTCAAGACCCTCGTTAAGGGTCTGGGGGGTGGGATTCGTCTGGTTCCAGGCACAAAAGAGGGTGCAAATTTCGAGTTTACGATTAAAAAATAGAGCAAAGCCGAAGTTAAAAAAATCCCTCCTAAAGTGAATTGTAACACTACAGGAGGGATTTTTTTATTCCCGAAAAATATGACAAGATGGTTACTCCCTACCAGGCCTGTTCCCAAAATGGCCTCTGGCTTGTTTTAATTTACCTTTGAAGAGTTCTAATTTGAGCCGCTGTTCATCTGTCAGTTGGGCCCTCATTTCAAGTCGGTGTTTGGTCTGGACCTCCGCCATTTCGATGCGTATGCCACCGATTTTTTCAATGTTTTTGTTGATGGCTCCGAGATCCGGTTTTTCTGCTGAAAGAAGGGTTTTCTGGTGCGCCTCGGCTTCGCCCAGCTCATTCCTGAGTGGCATTAACAATTTTTGTGTGGCCATGGTGCTCGCCTTGAACGACTCCTTTTGGGCATCGGTAAGATTCAATCTGTTGCCATCTCTTTTAAATTCTCCCACCTTAAATCCAGGTTGTGGTTTCCCTTGAAATGATTTTACTGCATTTTCTTCGGGTTGGGCAATTAAAACTACCGAAAGACTCATCAGCAGAAAGAACATTAAAATTTTTGTTTTCATAACTTCTATTTTTTTAAACGGTGATGATTAACTTCTGAAATCTGATTTTTAGATGACAGTAAAGCCGAAAAGTTAACTTTCCTGTCCGGCCTTTTAACAAAGATTAATGATCACAACATGGAAGGAGATGAAAAAAGAGATTTTATCCGCCTATGCTAAGGGTCATTCGCCATTTTTACGCAGGGCTTCCCTGATCTCATTCAGAAAGATTGGCACTTTAATTTTGGGATCGCCATCACCCAGGGTTTCCAATGGAAGATATCCGCGGTAGCGAGATTCCCGGATCATTTTGATCAGCTTATCTAGGTCCGTTTTCTGTTCCACACCTTCGACAAAAAGGGTCTCTTTCAATTGCCAGTTGACGGCGTAGGGGATGGCCTTGGCAATTTCCCTATAGGGATCACCGGTCCGAAAGCTCCCGATGTCCAGAATTAGTCCGCACCAGTCGGAGTCGATTCGCTGGAGTATCTCAATTGCCTGATCGGCGGTTTTGATAAAATCATTGTGGTTTTGAATGGCTACGACCACACCGTGTGCCTTGCCAAAGTCCACGCAAATTTTCAAGGCTTCGACAACTTGGTTAAATGCCTGTACCCGGATCAGACCCTTTGGCTCTGCAGGCCCTGAGAAGACCCGCATCACGGGTGCTCCCAACTTTTCGGATGCCAGGATCCATTTTTTAACCAGTTCCACACTGGCCGCTCTTTTCTGAGGGTCAGGCTCTGTAAAATCGTTTCGAACGCCAGTTCCACTGATTTCCACACCAAGCAGGAAGGCTTTTTGCCGGATGTGGTACAAATATTCATTGGTGGGGACTTCCGGGTAACCGGGGAAATAATAGGCAGTCAGGTCGACGGCATCAATTTGATTTTGTGCACAAAATTCGAGCAGTTGGTCGAGGTTCAACTCTCCGTTTAACAATGGCTTGTTGAAGGAAAAGGCATTCAGGCTGGTCTTTAGCTTTCCCGGCAGGTTTTTATACACTTTTGCCCCTGCTTGCGGGGACACCAAAACAAAAGCCAACAGAAAAATGCCTGTTGAAAGGCATAAATTTCGAATTCTCATTTCGATCATAATTTAGGATTAAACACAAAATCTCATATCTCATATCTCATATCTCATA
>CAINVV010000048.1 GCA_903854235.1 uncultured Bacteroidia bacterium
CCGCTGTGGTGTTTGAAATAGGAGACCTCTCCGGGAATGGGATTCCAGTTGATGTGGACGTTGTAAACAGACATGAAAACGGAAACCTGCAGCCTCTTGTCCTTGAAATACTCTGTTTCAATCGTCTCTTCAATGGCTACGATGGTTCCATCGGCAGGGGAGAGCACCGATTTCGGGGCGGCAGTAATTTTTCTGTACGGATACCTGAAAAAACGTACGGTCAATACCAATATAGGCAGGGTGGCCAATAAGATAAAAACGCGGAAAACGGTCTCTTCTGTTAATCCAACCAGGTAATTGATTAAAAGCCAAATCAAAACCGCAATCAATACTATTTTATATCCTTCTTTGTGTAATCTCATCCTTATTTCATTAAGTGAGGCAAAAATAGTGATTATTTTAAGATTCCGGCACAGGAATGAAATGGGAAATGCTGAATGCCCAAGACCATCTAACCGAGGTGCCTGAAGTAGTGGTCATCAGGTCGCAAGAACACTGAAAATGGTCGCAACAGTATCCAATGTCTTTGATGCTGTTGCTCGTAGTTATAATTGGCTGAATAATTAGCAAAGATATCTGTTGCGAGTATTTTCAAACCGGATATTTGTTGTATTCAGAAGCCTTCACTCTTTATAACGCACACATTGGTATAAAGTTACCCAAAAAAATGAATCAGAAGGTAGATGAAGGGTGAAGCGAAAAGGATGCTGTCGAACCGATCCAGCATTCCCCCATGCCCGGGAAGAAATTTTCCTGAATCCTTTACGCCCAGGTTTCGTTTGATCATCGATTCTACCAGGTCACCAATGGTCCCTGTTACCGTCACGATTGAGGCAAGAATCACCATGAAACCGGTGCCATACCTGGGGAAAATCCGTTGCATTACCAAGGCGATCACAATCGATAAAAACCAGCCACCGAAAAATCCCTCCCAGCTTTTCTTGGGCGATATTCTTTCAAAAAGCCGGTGTTTGCCTAAGGTGATGCCAAACAGGTAAGCCCCGCTGTCGAACGACCAGATCAGCATAAACAGAAAAATCAAGAGGGTTGGATCGTACAGATTATCCTTCGGGGCATTCGGAAAGACAAAATAATTAAAAAGAGAGAGGGGATAGATCACATAAAGAATCCCCAGAATCGTCACAGCTACATTCTCGAGCGCATTCTTCCTTGACCTGAACAGTTCGTATCCGGGTACCAAAAAGAGCATCGACAGGCAAAATCCGGTTACATTCACGGAGATAATCCCCTTCGCCTGTAAAAATACGAGGACAAAAATTAGGACCCCCAGCGTGATTCCCAAATAGGCCTGTGGCCTTAAGCCGGAAGTTTTTGAAAGCTGGTAAAATTCCCTTAGGATAAAAATGGAAAAAAGGGCAAACAGAAGAACAAAACTCCACGGACCAAAAAATATTGATCCCAACAGTACGGCTGCAAAGAGCAGTCCGGAGATGCTCCTCTTTAGAAATTCTTTCAAATTGTCCCTTTTTTTATTTATCCAAATGTAAGCTGATCCTCCTGCACATACTGTTCTTTTTAGCCTGGTACACCCTCTCCGAAGGTCTGGTTGGAAGAGTATTTTTGGTTCATTACTAAGGAATTGATTTCTTTTTCCTCCCAAGGATCGTGAACCTTACTTGCCTGAAAATCACAGTCTGAAAAATAGAGCTTTTTCCTACGCTACTTTTAAGCTATTTCCTGTTATGCAACAGTATCCTGGTCTTCCGCAGCTTTTACTTCCGCTTCCTCTACTTTTTCCTCTTCCCTGGTTTTGTTCCATGGCCTTGGACCGAAGACCAGTTCGAGATCTTCCGTAAAAATGACTTCGCGTTCCAGCAACAGTTCCGCCAATTTTTTGTGACCTTCTGCATTGGAGCTAAGAATCTTCTTGGCCCTTTCGTATTCCTGGTTGATGATCACATTTACCTCTGAATCTATCACCTCTGCCGTTTTTTCACTGTAGGGTTTGGTGAAGGAGTAATCTGTCTGACCGGTAGAGTCGTAGTAACTGACCTTGCCGATTTTCTCGCTCATGCCAAAGTAGGAAACCATCGCGAAGGAGGTCCTGGTTACCTTCTCCAGGTCGTTCTGTGCGCCCGAAGAGATGGATTTGAAGACCAGTTCTTCGGCAGCACGTCCGCCAAGCGTTGCACAAATTTCATCCAGTAGCTGTTCCTTCGTGGTGATCTGCCGTTCTTCTGGAAGATACCAGGCAGCTCCCAGTGCTTTCCCGCGTGGTACGATGGTTACCTTCACCAGTGGATGGGCGTGCTCCAGCAACCAGCTCACGGTTGCGTGACCCGCTTCGTGGTAAGCTATGGTGGCCTTTTCGTTCACGGAGATGATCTTGTTTTTCTTCTCAAGTCCGCCGATGATCCGATCCACGGCATCCAAAAAGTCTTGTTTTTCGACTACTTCCTTCATTTTCCGGGCAGCAATAAGCGCCGATTCGTTGCAGACATTGGCAATGTCTGCACCCGAAAACCCAGGAGTCTGTTTCGCGAGGAAATCCACATTCACGTCTTCACCTAGTTTGAGGGGACGAAGGTGTACCTGGAAAATTTCTTTTCTATCGATCATATCCGGAAGCTCGACATGAATCTGCCTGTCAAAACGCCCGGCACGCATGAGCGCCCTGTCAAGAATGTCTGCACGGTTGGTAGCAGCCAGGATGATGACTCCGGAGTTGGTGTCGAAACCATCCATTTCGGTCAAAAGTTGATTCAGCGTATTTTCGCGTTCGTCGTTTGATCCCATGTTGGGATTTCGTCCGCGGGCGCGGCCAATGGCATCAATTTCGTCTATGAAGACGATACAGGGTGATTTTTCCTTGGCTTGCTTGAAGAGGTCCCTGACGCGGGAAGCGCCTACTCCTACAAACATCTCCACGAAATCGGATCCCGACATCGAGAAGAAGGGTACTTCTGCTTCTCCTGCAACGGCCTTTGCCAGCAAAGTTTTTCCCGTTCCTGGAGGGCCTACCAAAAGTGCGCCTTTCGGAATTTTACCTCCCAGCTTGGTATATCTTTCAGGATTTTTGAGGAATTCCACAATCTCCTGAATCTCCTGTTTGGCTTCTGCAAGACCGGCAACTTCCCGGAAGGTGGTAGAAACCCTTGATTCCTTGTCGAATACTTTGGCCTGCGATTTCCCTACACTGAAAATATTTCCCGAACCGCTTCCGCCTTTGCTCATCCTTCTGACGAACCAGAAGTAGATCAGGATCATCAGCAGAAACGGTAGAATGTAAGTCAGAATCTCAGTAAAATAGTTGGTTCGGGTCTCGTAGGTGAGTGTGACTCTTGCCCCCTCGCCAACCTCCTGCTGTGCCTTTTCCAGGTTGGATTCGAAAACATCCACAGAGCCGATGTTAAAGGTAAAATGCGGACCAATTTTCGCCGGAGAAGACAATCCCTGTTCCAATTTGGCCTTGTATTTGTCATAGGAGGCATCCTTCAGGAAAATCTCCGCCTCTGTTTTGTTGACAATGACGATCTTCTCGATGTCTCCGTTCTTGAGCATCGTATTCTTCACCTCTCGCCAGCTGGTCTCAACAGGCCTGCCACTGGTGCCAAAATAATTAAACGCCACCAGAATGATCAGTGGAATGGCATAGATGTAGATCGGATTAAATTTGAAAGCCGAGGGTTTGTTTGAGTTTCCCATCGGTGACTTGCTGTTCTTGTTGGTCTTTGGACCCTTTGTATTTGGTTTTTTTTCTGCCATGGCAATTTAAATGTCAG
>CAINVV010000049.1 GCA_903854235.1 uncultured Bacteroidia bacterium
AGAGCAGCAAGATCAAAACGACAAGTTGGCGGAGAGTTACAACAAACAGGGGATGTTTCCGCTGGTGGTTTTGCTGAACAAGAGCGGTAAAGTTTTAGGTACGACCAGTTATAAGAATGTCAGCCCAACAGAATACATTGCTCTTCTTCATGCTTTCGAAAATAATTAGCCAGTTTGAGAAAAGGTCTAGAATTTTGCAGTCATTTTGGTTGAGGTGGGTAAAGGCCTTGGAGTAACAGTTTGAATAAAAACAGTATAAAAGTATTTTATGAGGAAAAAAATTTCGGCACTTTTTTGTGCAGCAGTTTTATTGGGCTCCTGCGTATCGGTAAAGGAGTACAAGAAAATTTACCTGAATGATGCGGACATGAAATTGTCTGCCAATCAGAATGAGCGATTCGAAAATAATTTTCAGGTATACAGGGAGGCTGCTTCTGGTGCCAACAGTGGGAAAACCGGTGGAGGTTGCGGCTGTAATTAATTTATGATGATGAAAAGAACGATCCTATTCGTTTTCCTTTTGTGTGCTTCCTTTACTTTGGTTAATGCGCAGCAAGCGGACTCTTCCAAAGTCTATAAAAAGAAGGTATTGGAGAGCACCGAAGTAGACCTATTGTACAGTCTCTACAATCAGGCCGGGGTGCATTCTCCTGTCAATGGGGGTATTGGTACGGAGCAACTTGTGGATGGGACACCTACTATAGTTGTTAGCATGCCCCTCAGTGACAACGATGTGTTGACCATTGATGCCGGAATTTCTGCATATACTTCTGCCTCTTCCAGCAACATCAATCCCTTTATGTCTGTTGCCTCTACCCTAAAGAGTACGAACGTGTTCAATACAACGGGTGCATCCCGGGGAGTTACGCCTGTCGTGACTCCAACTGGCACAACCACTACAACCACACCCTCCAAACCATACGGTTCGCCCTGGATTGCTTCGACAGGAGCATCACATGCCGATGTCAACAAGGCCGTACATGCAGACTTTAGCCACAGTTCCGACAGCCGTAATTTTATATGGGGGACCAATGTTGCCTATTCCAAGGAATTCGATTACATCTCCTATGGTTTTGGCGGCAACGTAACAGGACTTTTTAATGAGAAGAATACGGAAGTCGGGTTAAAGGGATCAGCCTATCTGGATACCTGGAAACCGATTTACCCCACTGAATTGAGGGAATACATGGATTATGGATCCAATTTTCAATCCAGTGGTTATTTCAAAGGAGTTACGATCATGAACCAGTCAGGAAATACTTCCACAGCCTATCTTCCATCCGCCTTTACGCCTTGGGAAAGCAAGGGGAGAAACTCCTACACTGCTTCCTTGTTTGTATCCCAAATACTTTCCCAGACCTTACAGGCAGCCGTATTTTTCGACATAGTTTCCCAGCAGGGAATGCTTTCCACTCCTTACCAGCGTGTCTACTTTGCGGACAAGCCCAACTATTACATTGGTTATTCGGCTTTCATCCCTTACTATACTACCCCCGACAACAGGGCGGTTTATCAGCTTGCTGATGACATTGAGCGGTTACCCAAGTCCAGAATCAAATTTCCGATCGGCGTTCGCTTGAATTATTACATCAACGAAACATTTGTCCTGAGAAGTTATTACAGATATTATGTAGACAATTGGGGAATCAGGGCTCATACGGTCAATTTTGATCTGCCGGTTAAATTGACTCAGTCCTTTACCTTTACGCCCTCTTATCGTTTTTACAAACAGAGTCAGACGGACTATTTTGCACCCTATGAAACGCACCTTTCCACAGAACAATATTATACTTCCGACTATGATCTCTCTAAATTTACGAGCAATCAATTCAGTGCAGCCCTGAACTATACGGATATTTTTACCAACTTCAAGATTGGTTCGATGGGATTGAAGAACGTCAATCTTAAGTACAGTCACTATACGCGGAGCGATGGACTGGATGCCAATATTTTTTCCTTCGGCATCAAGTTTGTAGGAGATAAATAGGAGGTTGGCAACAGTTCCGTTTTATGAATGCGGAAGCGAATTCAATGATCCGGGAGGCAATATGTCATTCCGTTCCATGTAAATCGCTTCCGCGTTTTTTTGTGTATTTTTGTGCCATGGTAAAGTTACACGATACCTCCATCAAGAAGGAGCGGGTTATTTTGGTTGGCCTGATATATGGCAAACAGGATGAAAAAGTGGTGCAAGAGTACCTCGATGAGCTTGAGTTCCTGGCCGAAACGGCGGGGGCCGAAATCTACGAGCGTTTTACCCAGCGCCTGGTCAACCCGCATCCTGCAACGTTTGTTGGATCAGGGAAACTACAGGAAATCCTTGATTTCGTAACTGTCCACGAGATTGACTCCGTCATTTTTGACGACGAACTTTCGGCTACCCAACTCCGCAATATCGAAAAGGTGATCGACTGCAAGATTCTGGACAGGACCAACCTTATCCTTGACATTTTCGCAAAAAGAGCTCAAACTGCCCATGCCAAGGCACAGGTAGAATTGGCTCAATACCAATATCTGCTACCCCGTTTGACGAGAATGTGGACGCATCTTGAACGCCAACAAGGTGGGATTGGGATGCGCGGTCCCGGGGAGTCACAAATTGAGACGGACAAACGAATCATTTTGGATAAAATATCGCTGCTCAAGAGCGAATTGGCAAGGATTGACAAACAAATGACCGTTCAGCGCAAGAACCGGGGTAACATGGTACGTGTTGCACTGGTGGGATATACCAATGTTGGCAAATCGACCATCATGAACCTGATCAGCAAGTCTGAGGTTTTTGCCGAGGACAAACTTTTTGCCACGCTGGATACGACCGTTCGCAAGGTCGTGGTGGGGAATCTCCCTTTCCTGCTGACTGATACCGTTGGATTTATCCGCAAATTGCCGCATCATCTTGTGGAGTCATTCAAATCTACCCTGGATGAGACGCGGGAATCTGACATTCTGATACACGTCGTCGATATTGCCCATCCCGGGTTTGAGGATCAGATTGAGGTAGTTAACAAGACTCTTGCAGACATCGGAGCAACAGACAAACCGATGATCTATCTTTTCAACAAGATAGATGCCTTTACCCACGTCGAGAAGGAGGAGGATGATCTAACCCCTTCGACCAGAGAGAACAAGAGCCTGGAGGAGTGGAAGGATTCCTGGATGGCCAAGGAGAACATGAACGCCGTCTTTATCTCGGCCAAACAAAGGCAGAATATCCCCCATTTCAAAAGAGTCCTTTATGAGGAGGTGAAGAAAATCCATGTAACGAGATTCCCTTTCAACGATTTTCTTTTTCCGAATTTCGAGGATTAATACGAAGAAAGTACTCCAAGTACTTCTTATTTTACCACCCCTTCCTTTACCAGGTATTCAGCAATCTGGACGGCATTCAGCGCCGCACCCTTCTTTATTTGGTCGGAAACGGTCCAGAAAGCCAGTCCGTTGGGGGAAGTCAGATCCTTCCGGATTCTTCCTACAAATACTTCGTCACGACCGGCCAGGAAGAGGGGCATCGGATACTGTTTTTCGGCAGGATTGTCGATCACGATCACTCCCTCTGCCTTTTCGAAGGCCGCACGGGCTTGTTCTACCGTAATTTCTGATTCCGTTTCCACCCAGATGGCTTCTGAATGGGCACGCATCACCGGTACCCTTACTGCCGTTGCACTTACCAGGATATCTGAATGCATGATTTTGCGCGTTTCGTGGAACATCTTCATCTCCTCCTTGGTGTAGTCGTTGTCGAGGAAAACATCGATGTGGGGAATCAGGTTTTGAACTATCTGAAAGGCAAATTTCTTCACGGTTGCTTCTTCATTGTTGGCCACCTGAACGGTCTGGTTCTGCAATTCGTCCATTCCGGATGCACCCGCACCACTTGCACTCTGGTAGGTGGAGATGTGCACTTTTTTGATGTGCGAAAGCGCTTCGAGGGGTTTTAGGGCTACTACCATCTGAATGGTGGTACAGTTTGGATTTGCAATGATACGGCGGGGCATGTTCTTGGCATCCTCGGCATTGACTTCAGGAACCACCAATGGAATGTCCTCTTCCATCCTGAAAGCACTGGAGTTATCAATCATCACGGTGCCGAATTTCGTGATCGTTTCGGCATAATCCTTGGAAATGCCGGCCCCAGCAGATACCAGGGCAATGTCGATCCCCTTGAAATCGTCGTTGTGCAGCAATTCTTTGACGGTTAGTGTTTTTCCTTTGAATTCATAGGTGGTTCCGCGGCTCCTTGAGGATCCGAAAAGGATCAACTCATCCAACGGGAAATTTCGTTCTGCCAATACTTTTAAAAACTCCTGGCCAACTGCGCCACTTGTTCCGACGATTGCTACTCTCATGATGTTCGTATTTTAAATTTATGGTTTATCTGCTCAAGGCACAGGGTAGGATAAAATTCATCAAAGCCTTCCATCCCTGGCTAAAATTCAGGCTTTTTATTCGTTTTTGTTCCTGAGATGGGTTAACTTTAATGGAAAACTCCCCGGATAAAATTCGATTTGTTACCTGATGGGGGCAAAATTATAGAATATTCTTATCATTTTCAAAAAAATGATAACATTTAATTACATTTTTATTTATTTATTCCTCTCTTTTGGATCAATCGAAAGTAAAATCGATAAATCCGGCATTTGGAACCTGTGCAGACAACCTAAGGGAGATGAAGTCTTTCAAAGGGAATCGGTTGCAGGATCTGACTTTACAAATGTGAGCGGATCCTTGTCCCCAACTTTTGTGCGTGAAGAACGGAGCATAAACAGGGTTGTTATCAATGAAATAATGGCAGATCCAACCCCCCTCGTGGGACTTCCCGACCGCGAATACCTGGAATTGTACAACCCGGGTTCAGAACCATTAAATTTGAAGAACTGGATTTTGACGCTTGGCAGCAAGCAAAAAATATTTCCCGATGTCGTAATCGCACCTGATGGATACCTCCTGGTTACAGGAACAGGTGGATCCAAAGATCTGCTACCATATGGCACTGCGGTTGAATTGTCGGGATTTGTACTAACCAATACAGGAGTTCTTCTTTCCCTCTACACCCCGGAAAGGGTTTTGGCAGACCAGATTTCCTATGTCCCCTCGATGCACAGAAAGGGATTCAGTGACGGTGGATATTCACTGGAAAGAATTGACCCGGAACGATTTTGTGCTCAGGCAGGCAACTGGGCTACCACTTTGTCTCCCCTCGGAGGAACTCCGGGAGCGGTGAATTCCGTCAGGGCTACCAACCTGGATCGAACGCCTCCACAAGTGATGTCCGTCCTTTTCTCGGACCACTCCCGGTTGGAGGTCAATTTCAGTGAGAATGCACTAATGCCAGGTACCGCAGCCGATTTTCTGAAAACCCTTCCGTCGGGACTGGTTGCGGATTCTATCCAATTGGATCCTGAGGTTTTCCGGTTGCAAATATGGTTTCATGCCGGTTCAGTAATCAATGGGACTACCTATTCATTTAAATTCGACGGGTGGGCGGATGAATGTGGAAATGTAATGCCTGCCTATTCGCTGAATTTTGGCTATTACCTTCCGGTGAAATCTGATTTGCTGATTAATGAGGTGTTGTTCAATCCGTACCCGGATGGCTCCGATTTTGTGGAGATCTACAACAACAGCGGACATCAGATCGATCTTTCCGAACTTTATCTGGCCACGCGCGACGGAAACAAAGCGCTAAAGCAGATATCGCAAGTATCGGAAACGCAGCAATATCTGGCACCAGGTGCCTATCTGGCTTTGACAAAATCCCGGGAGGGAGTACTGCGATTCTACCTGTCAAAATGTGATTCGTGCCTTCTGGAAATGGCGAAGTTTCCTACCCTGAACGATCAATCAGGAGAGGTGGTAATTCTGGACCGGAACCAGAACATTCTCGATGAATTGGAATACAGTGATGGGATGCACGATTCGTGGATCTCGGGTACGGAGGGAATTTCACTGGAGCGTATCAGCTTTGCAGTGCCAACTTCCCAGACCAACAATTGGCATTCGGCTGCACGAAGTTCCGGATTTGCCACTCCCGGCTATCAGAATTCGGCGGCCGAGGTGGAGCGGCCAGATTCTACCAGTCAGATGGTTTTGGTGGAGCCATTGATTTTTTCACCCAACGGAGACGGATTCAATGACATACTTAATATTCACCTAAAAGCGGGCGAATTGGGCTGGATATTAAATATAACGATTCTGAATTGTGCAGGCAGAGTGGTTCGATACCTTGCCAATAACCTCACGCTTGGGCGATCAGATCAGTTGGCCTGGGATGGTTTGGGTGGTGATTTTCAGAAAGTTCAGCCGGGAATATATATTTTGAACATCTGCCTTTTCTGCCGAACGGGGAAAATTGTGAACAGGAGGGTGGCCTGTGTGGTTACGGATCGCTTATAATTTTTTTAAATTTGGAGTCGGGAAATAGGATACAACCTTAAAATTGAATGGTATGGAACGCAGAAAATTCATTACTTCCGGCATCGGAGCCGGCATTGCAACGGGTGCAGCAATCACATTTGGCGGAGTTGACAACCTTTTGGCTGGCAATGCGGCACAACCTTATGATCTGATTGCGGTTCGTGGTGGAGAACCAGATGTGATGTTCGACAAGGGTATTGAGGCATTGGGCGGCATGTCCCAGTTTGTCAAACCCGGTCAGAAAGTGGTGATCAAGCCAAATATTGGCTGGGATCGGGTTCCGGAACGTGGTGCCAATACCAACCCCATCCTGGTAAAAAGGATCGTTGAACAGTGTCTGAAAGCCGGTGCCAAGGAGGTATTCGTTTTTGATCATACCTGCCACGAATGGACGAAATGTTACAAGAATTCCGGTATCGAAGCTGCCGTGACTGCTGCAGGTGGCAAAATGGTACCAGGCGACAGTGAAAGATATTACCAGAAAGTGGAATTTGCCGGCGGAGCCAAACTGAAGGAGATGAAGGTACACGAACTGCTTGTCACCAGTGACGTCTTCATCAATGTGCCGATATTGAAAAACCACAGCTCCTCGAAGCTCTCCATCTCCATGAAAAATATGATGGGATGCGTTTGGGACCGCGGATTCTGGCACAAAAATGACCTGCATCAGTGCATCGCCGATTTTCTTCATTACAAGAAACCGACCCTGAATGTAGTGGATGCTTACTATGTTTTGAAACAAAATGGTCCGATGGGAGTATCTCTGGATGACGTCATCACCATGAAGAGTCTGATACTTTCCAGGGACATCGTCGCTGCCGATGCTGCTGCTACCAAATTTTTCGGCAAGGACCCTGCCGAAATCAACCATATTCAATTGGCCCATGCCGCCGGACTGGGTGAGATGGATCTTTCCAAACTAAACATCAACAGGATCAACTTGTAATGAATGCGATGTTCCTGAAAAGACTCAGGGTTGTTCTTTCCATCTTTTTTCTGGTATTGCTGACTTTGTTGTTCATTGATTTCAGAAAAAGCTTTTCCAAAGAATTTTACCAATGGGCTGTTTCCCTGCAGTTTGTTCCTTCCCTGCTTAAGACGATCACAGTTTCTGGGGTTGTTGGCTTTGGTTTCATCGCAGTATTGCTGCTTACCCTGCTTTTTGGCAGGGTCTACTGTTCCATCCTGTGTCCGCTGGGCATTTTGCAGGATTTCATCTCGTGGGTTTCCGGAAAAACCAAGAAAAAAAGGAGGTACAAATACCATAAAGCCTGGACGATAGGCAGGTACACACTTTTGGCACTTGTACTGCTTCCGCTTCTTTTTGGGAGTATCACGATGGTCACCCTCCTGGATCCCTACAGCTTGTTCGGTAGAGTTGCCACCACGCTTTTCAAGCCTTTTGCCGTATTTGGCAACAATGTCATTGCGGCCGGATTTGCCAAGGCAGATATCTACAATTTCCTCTACAGATACGATATAGTACCGGTACATCCAGCCATCCTGGCAATCACGACCCTGTTTCTGGGCGGAATTGGATGGGCCTCCTTCACCCGTGGAAGACTTTATTGCAACACAGTTTGTCCGGTCGGTACCTTCCTTGGACTGATCTCGAGATTTGCCATTTTTAAGATCGTTATCAACAAGAGCCAATGCACCCATTGTGGTCGTTGTGCTAGGGTCTGCAAAGCCGAATGCATTGAGACCAAGACGCAGAAGATTGACTACAGCCGGTGTGTGGCCTGTTTCAACTGCATGACCGTCTGTTCGGAGCAAGCCATGAATTTTACCCCTGCCAAAAGCAAGCCCTTTCTTTTACCTGAAGGTATCGAACCTAAAGTCAAGGGAAGCACAAAAAAAATTGTCACAGATTCTTCCAAACGCAATTTTCTGATCACCTCTGTGGTTGGTATCGCTACGCTGTATGGATTCAAGTCGGCCGATTCCATTCCCGAACCCAAGAAACCAAAGGTGATCAAGCCCAAGGGGGAGAGTACCGTTCCCGAAAAGAAAACCTCTCCTGTATCGCCTCCGGGATCCCGTTCTGTGGAGCGTTTCAACAAGATATGCACCGGATGTTCCCTGTGTGTTTCCGCTTGTCCGACCAAGGTTTTGCAGCCTTCTTTCCTGCAATACGGATTGATTGGCGTAATGCAACCTCACATGAATTACAGGAAGGGGTTGTGTGA
>CAINVV010000050.1 GCA_903854235.1 uncultured Bacteroidia bacterium
GCGGGCGTCCTCTCCACGTTTACTTACGATAAATCGGGGCGGTTGCTGATTGTGACCAACGGTTTCGGCGCTAACGTCAGCCAGTGGGCAAGCTACGCTTATGATGAGGTAGGCAATCAAACGAACCAGGTAGATGCTTTGGGCCGAGTTACGCGGTTTGAGTACGACGCAATGGGCCGACGCACGCGCACGCTTTTGCCTGGCGGACAGGATGAGCTTCTGTCATACGATGCGGCGGGCAATCGGACCCGCTGCACCAATTTTAACGGGCAGGTTATCACAAACTCGTACGATGCTTTGAACCGCTTAACAAACAAGCTGAGCGGGTCATATCAGGTACTTTTTTTCCTTTACAGATAGCTTATTCAGGACATCTGTCCGCAGAATAATATTTTCACTGTCGATGTGATCGTGCCAGATGTTGCGTTTGTAGGAGGATGGAAAGAAGAGCAGGTCCTCTTCACGACCAAGTACTTGAAGATCGTCAAAGAAAAAGGCCGCTTCCTCCCGATCGTTTAAAATGAAGAGTGCCTGGTAGGGAAACATCTCCCGCAGCACCGAAAAAGCGACAGTTGCTGAAGAACCGGAAAGACCGGATGCAGCGATTTTCTTTGCTCCCGAAGATTTCAAGGTTTCCTTTAATCCGATTAAGGACGGATGGGAACGGTATAAATGCAGAAAATCTGTTAATTCCAATTTGTGCTTCTCTGATGACAGGGCGAAGTTACAAAATTTGGAGTTTATGTACCCTACTGAATCGGAATGTCTCCCTTTTTTGTTACTTTGTCGGTGATAAAAAAATCAGACTGAACCTGGAAATTTAGGGAAGATGAAGGTATTCAAATTTGGAGGAGCTTCGGTGAAGGATGCTGCCGGGGTAATCAATACGGGCAATATAATTTGTGCAGATTCGGATCAATTGATCGTCGTTGTCTCAGCGATGGGAAAAACGACGGATGCACTGGTTGCAGTAACCAAAAACTATTTTGATGGAAGGGTGGAAGAAGCACTGCTCGGAATCGGCAGGTTAAAAGAACATCACCTGGAAATTGTACATAAGCTGTTCCCTACCGGGAATGAAAAACTCGAACGCTCCCTCGTGGAAGAGTTTGATGCCTTGACGAAAAGGGTTAATATTCCACCTTCACTGAATTATGATTTTGAATATGATCAGATTGTCTCAACTGGTGAGATGGTTTCGACGGAAATATTGGCTGCCTGGTTGAATTACATTGGCCGGATCACCAAGTGGATTGATGCCGGTCATTACATACGCACGAATGATACCTGGCGGGAAGGAGAGATTGACTGGGATCTGACCCGAAAGCTTTTGCCAAATGCCTTTCAATTTAAAGAGAACAGTGTATGCCTGACGCAGGGTTTTATCGGTGCCACTACTTTCAATCTCACCACTACTTTGGGCCGCGAAGGTTCGGATTATACTGCTGCCGTGATAGCCAATGTGATGAATGCGGAAAGTGTGACCATCTGGAAGGATGTTCCTGGAATTATGAATGCGGACCCGCACAAGTACGTGAAAACGTACAAACTGGAGAAGCTTTCCTACAGGGAAGCCGTTGAGATGACCTATTACGGTGCAAAAGTCATCCATCCCAAAACCATGAGACCTTTGGTGGAAAAGCAGATACCATTGTATGTCAAGTCGTTTGTACATCCGGAGGAGGAGGGGTCCAAAATCTGTCACATCGACCATCCGATGGAGTACATTCCTGTTTTCATCAACAAGGAGGATCAGATTTTGATTACAGTCTCCCCAAAAGATTTTTCCTTTATTGCGGAAGAGAGCATTGCAAATATTTACAGGTTATTTTCAAAATTTCGAATGAAGGTCAATCTGGTTCAACAATCCGCCATGAATTTTTCACTGGCCATTGACCGCCCCGAAAGGGATTTTGAACAGATGATTCGTGATCTTTCGGAACATTTTGTAGTGCATTACAACGACGGTCTCGAATTGCTCACCATCCGCTATTTTACACCGGAAGCGGTAGAGGAATGTACAAAAGGTAGATCCATCTATGTGGAACAGCGCACCAGAAAGATTGTCAGATTTCTCCTGAAATAATCAGTTGGTTTCCCGGTTAAAAGTCAGACGTTCCCCTTTGATCTCATCGTGAAAGAGTCCTTTTTTTCCGGGGATAGGATTTTCGTATACCAGATTGCCGTTTACGAAAGTATGAGAAATGAAATAATTGAAGGATTCGCCTTCAAAGGGAGACCAATTGCACTTTGCCTGGATATTGTCCTTTGAGACGCTCCATTTTCCGATCTCTACCAAAACAAGATCTGCCTTATATCCCTTCCGGATGTATCCCCTTTTTTCGATGCCAAAAAGATCAGCCGGAGCATGGCACATCTTTTCAACCACTTTTTCGAGGGAGATTTTGCCATTTCGGCTCATTTCAAGCATAGCAGGCAGAGAATGTTCTACCAGCGGACCGCCTGAAGGCATTTTAAGGTAGGTATTTCCTTTTTCTGCTTCCGTGTGAGGTGCATGATCGGTTGCAATGACATCTATTCTGTTTTCATTGACTGCCTTGAGAAGTGCCGTCCGGTCGCTGGCAGATTTGATGGCAGGGTTCCATTTGATCTTCGCACCCAATTTTTCGTAATCTGCATCGGAAAACCAAAGATGGTGAACACAGACCTCCGCCGTGATTTTCTTGCTCTTGACAGGTGCTGATTCGAACAAGGCAATCTCGGCGGCTGTTGACAGGTGCAGGATGTGCAGCCTGGTACCGAATTTCTTGGCCAGTTCAACCGCCTTGGAAGAGGAGCTGAAACAGGCACTGGTGTCCCTGATTTTTGGATGTTCCCCTATTGGGATATCCTCTCCGTATTTTTCAACGGCGGCTGACAGATTTGCCTGAACGATATTTTCATCTTCACAGTGAACCGCAATCAGCATTTTTGATTGCTGGAAGAGGGAGGATAGGGTTACAGGATTATCAACCAGCATATTCCCTGTGGATGAGCCCATGAATACTTTTATTCCACACACATTCGCAGGATCAGTTTTCAAAAGCTCTTCCAGATTGTCGTTCGTAGCACCAATGTAAAAGGAGTAGTTGGCCAGGGAAACTTCAGACGCACGATCATATTTTTTGGCTAGAAGTTCCTGGTTGGTTGCCTGCGGAATGGTATTGGGCATCTCCATAAAGGAGGTGATGCCTCCAGCCACTGCGGCCCTGGATTCTGAACTGATATCGCCTTTATGGGTAAGTCCGGGTTCGCGGAAATGTACCTGATCATCAATGACGCCTGGAAGTAAAAATTTTCCTGAGGCATCAATTACAATGGACTGTTGCAAAATGGCTTCCGGAACAGAATCCCTGAAAATCTTTTCAATGATGCCGTTACGGATCAACAGGCTGGTATCTCTCAGAATTTTGCCTTCATTGACAACTTTGGCATCTTTGATGATAAGGTCTTTCATTTAGATATTATTTGTTCTTTATCTGTCGCATGGATTTGTCCCTACTTTCATTCTGTGGAATATTTCCCTTCTTAAATGGTCGTTCCCTCTGACTTGAAAATCGGGTCTTCTTTCCAACTATGAAAGTACAGATTTTTTAGATCTTTTTTCCTGGGTTAGTAAAATAGCTGCCGATTTTCATTTTGATTACTCCCTTGAACGCTTCTCCAAAGATGCCTCCACTCATCTTGGAGGCACCCTCCTTGCGGTCAGTGAAAATAATGGGAACCTCTACAATTGTAAAGCCCAGTCTCCAGGTCTTGAATTTCATCTCAATCTGGAAGCCATAGCCCTTCATTTTGATACGGTCGAGGTCGATTCTTTCCAGGACGGTACTCCTGTAGCATTTGAATCCAGCGGTGGTATCCATTATTTTCATCCCAGTCACCATTCTGA
>CAINVV010000051.1 GCA_903854235.1 uncultured Bacteroidia bacterium
AGGGCACGTCGTGGTTGATTTTCTGGCTGGTTGGTTTTCTGATTTTATTAACCAGCGCACTATTGGTGGGATATACGCTTGAAGGTCAGATGAAGTGGTTTCCGGCATTGGTCACGATCCTGCTATTTGGCTGTGCCTATCTGCTTGAAAAATCAGGGAAGCATGGGTTGGGAGTTTATACTTCCCTGGCCATTACGGGCGTTACCTTTGGGTTGGTTCACTACCATGCAAAATCCATTGTGTACATCGGATTGGCCTGCGTGGCAGGGTGGGCTTATGGCTATACCTATCATAAGACCAAAAGCGTTTTTTACAGCGCACTGGTGCATACGCTGGTCAATACGGGGGTGCTCATTTTCGGGCTTAAAATGATTAGATAGTTTAGGAGGTTTGGAATGCTTGAAGGAATTGAAATGTTTACTCCGTCAACCTTTCAAATCCCATAAATTTTTACTAATTGAATCATTTAACGAAAAAAAATATGACCACTAAAATGAGATCCGGTCGCTGGAAAAAGGGATTGCTCTTTTCTGCCATCCTTTTATTCCTTCTCTATTTTTTTATGTTTGGCTACCCCTTCCGGGGAATGTTCTTCAACCAACAGCGGCACACCAATCCGCCTCTTACGCCTGCCTGGGCGCTGGAATGCTGGCTCTGGGAAGACGATATCAATACAGCAGAGCGGGCGGATACCCTGCTGAACGGTTATGCCAAAAACGACATCCCCGTCAGGACAATCCTGATTGACAGCCCGTGGAGTTTGCGCTACAACGATTTTGAGATAGATACCCTGAAATATCCAAATCCCAAAAAATGGTTTCTTGGTCTGCAGGATCGCGGTTACCGCGTGGTTTGCTGGATCACCAACATGGTGAACAGTCACAGCAACAGTACCAGAATCAAGGAGTCGGAAGATTTTTTCAAGGCCGCATTCGACAAGGGTTATCTCGCCGGTCATGGCGAAAAAAACCACTGGTGGCAGGGAGATGGAGGTTTTATCGATTATTCCAATCCGGAAGCCATGAAATGGTGGCAGGGGAGACAGCAGAACCTCTTCGATTTGGGGGTAGATGGCTGGAAACTGGATGGAACGGCAACCTTGTTTTATACCAAAGTCGGACCAATTCCATTCGCCTATAAAACCACGAAATCCGGCTTGATGTCAACGCGAACCTACATGGATCACTATTACCGTGACGAATACCAACATGGTCTGACCCAAAATCCTGAATTTATAACCCTTGCCAGATCCATCGACAAGTGGTACCATCCCGAGGGTTTTGCACCGCTGGATGCCGCACCTGTTACTTGGGTCGGAGACCAGATCCACGCCTGGGAATCGAAGGGCATCAAAGCATCCGAAGATGGTCATGCGAAAGATGTTGCCTACAGTGGTGTAGAGGGAATTGAAGCCGCCATCAAGAGTATTCTGGAGGCTGCTAACCTCCGTTACAATGTGATTGGCTCCGATGTGGCAGGATTCTCCGGGAGAACCATTCCTCCGCGGCTGTACCTCCGCTGGACCCAGTTGTCCACTTTTTGCGGACTGTTTCTGAACGGCGGACACGGTGAAAGGGCTCTTTGGCACAGAACCCCGCAGGAGCTGGAGGTGATTCGTAAATTTTCGTGGTTGCACACAGAGTTGGTACCTTACATGTACAGTTATGTAGTGACCGGACACACAGGTGGGAGAGTGTTGCAAAAACCAATTGAAGGCAAATACCACTATCTTTTTGGAGAAGATTTTGTCGTGGCACCCATCTATCAGGATAATTTAAAGAAGACTGTTACCTTGCCTGCCGGAAAATGGTACTATTTCTTTGACGATAAAAATGTGGTTTCTGGGACTGCTGCAACCACGTTTGTAAGGGAATATTCGCTCGACGAATACCCTGTTTACATCAGGGAGGGAGCCATTGTCCCGATGAATGTAGAAAGAAGTTACACTGGATTGGGCTCCGAGGCAAACAAAGGCTCTGTGACCTGGCTCATTTATCCCGGAGTAGATAACAAGTTCACCCTCTTTCATCCCGACAAGAGCGGAAGTTCAACCGTCTCCATGCATAATTATAATGACCGCATTGAACTATCGCTGAGCGAATCGAAGAAATCGTCTGTTTTCAATATACACCTTGATCAGAAACCTTTGGGTGTCAATTTTAATGGGAAAGAATTGAATGATTCGATTGATTTTAGCTACGATGCAAAAAAAGCCAGATTAATCGCCAAAATTTCCGAGGTGAAGGATGGGGTGCTGATCATTAAAAAGTAAAGGGAACTCCAAATTAAGCTCATTTATTGAACAGATCTGCTCAATCCCTTATTTTTGGGACCATTTGGCAAAGAAATACCCTTTGAACATTCTGGTGATTGCCGGATTATAATTTCAGAACATAGCTCAGCTGATCTTCCTGAACAGGAAGGTCCGGCTCTACTCCGATGCCCATCCAGCATTTACCCTGCTTATCGTAGAATTGGGCGGTTGGGATATTTATCCGGTATTGAGGTGTCAGAAGAATGTTTTCATACAACATCGGAAAGCCGCTGGTTTTTTGACCGACCAAAGTAGCCAGTTTGTCGCTTTTGAACCAAATGGCAAGTGATTCGGCCAAGCGAGAGGTCCGGTTGTCCATCAACAGGTAGATCTTACCTGAGAAACGGGAAGGTGCCGGGTCTGGCTTCAGGTAGAATCCCTTATCTGCCAATAGGTTGATATTGTTCTCAGGTAAAGCTGATGCATTTTTAAAATTCCTGGAATATTCAGATGGATTAGGGATGGAACCATTGCTGTCTAGCCATTTTCTGGTAAGGTATACTCCCCAATCGGCAGGTTTAGGGGTCAGGTGATTGGCAAGCAGGGCCGCTGAGATCAGCTGAAGGTTTTTTCTTCCCCTGGCATCCAGTATCAGGGTGCTGTATGTTTTCCTTTGAATCTCCCTGAACAATTCATCCATATCGGCTTTTTCGACAGGCAACTCCGAAAGGTCGATGTAGGCGACATTGGGTTTCAACTCCCTTGCCGAATAACTCCTTTTGGCTTTTGGCTCACTATCCCTTTTGTTGATCTTTCTGATTTCATAAGGTGCAAGAGCGATTTTTTTGCCGTACCAAAAGATAACAGCCCCCATTTCATAATCGTCCGCAATCCTGGATTTGAGTTCATTGACCTTGCTTTTGAAGTTGGCCCATTCGGCCGATTGGACCAGTTTTGCATCCCAGCAGGTTTGTTCCGTCAGGACAAAGGCCTTGTTGATCAGCGAAGCATAGTCTCTCAAAGGGCTATCGGAGGGAACACTCACTCCTGTAAGCGGATGGGTCCGGTTTTTATTATCGGTAAGCTGACCTAGGAAATTATTTTTCCAGCTTTTGGCTTTCAGTGGGAAGGATTTGTCGAGGTATTCGAAATTTCCATTGTAAAAGGTAGTATCTGCTAGATAGGTTATGGTGCCTTCACTGTGCACAATTTCGGGATATTTGAGTTTGCCTGCAGTTTTTGCCAGCATGTAGGTAAAGGTGCCTGCCATCTCTTTCAAGGCATCTTTTCTCGTATGGGCGACGAAGGTATGGTTGGAAGTATTTATTTGGATGGTCAGCAACAACTCTTCACCCGATTCATTTTGAATCTGCCAGTAGGATTGGGCATTTGAGCTCAAGGTGAGGAGAATTGCGGCCAGAAGGAGAAATATTTTGTTCATGGAAATCTTTTGGGATCAGGAGGCCTAAAATAGATTTTTTTCCGCATCTATACGGCATTTGTCAGAACTTGCCGATAAATAATTATAAAAAAATGGAGTAGCTTCTGGCTACTCCATTTTACATTTATCTGGATTTTAAATTCCTTAAAATCTGAAGAGGATTATTCTGCCAGGTTTTGTGCATCCACCACGGCAATGGCAATCATGTTCACTACGTCCCTGACAGAGCAATGCATTTGCATGACCTGCATGGATTTGCGGTTTCCAACGAGGATGGGTCCCAGGGTATCGCATCCGCCAATGTGCTGCAGACTGTGCATGGCAATATTGGCTGAACTCAGGTTCGGGAAGATCAATACATTGGCATCTTTTTCGGCCAATTTGTTGAAAGGATACATCTCCTTGCGGATTTTCTTGTTGACGGCTACACTTAGTTGCATTTCACCATCTACCACCATATCCGGATAGTCTCTGTGAAGGATTTTCACTGCTTCTCTCACCTTGGTTGGAGAAGGTTCGTGGTTTGATCCGAAATTGGAGTAGGACAACATGGCTACATTGGGTTCAATATTGAACTGTCTGACCACATTGGATGCCTGTACGGCTGTGTCAACCAGGTTGTTAACATCAGGTGCGGCATCAAGGGTCGTATCTGCAAGGAAGTAGGTACCTCTTTGGCTGATGATCAGGTGCATACCGAAAATTTTGGATACATTGGGTTTTTTTCCGATGATTTCCAATGCCGGCTTGATGGCTTCTGCGTAACGGGTAGAATAGCCTGAAACGACTGCATCTACATCCCCACATTCGAGCATCATGGCTGCAAAATAGTGCTTGTCGAACATTTTGTCTACAGCTTCTTCCAGGGTCACGCCCTTGCGTTTTCTTTTTTCAAAGAGAATCTGCGCATATTTTCTGCGCAATCCGTCGTTTGGACGGTTCCGGCAGTCGACAATCTGAACATCTCCAAAATCAAGCTCATTCTCTTCAATCAGTTTCCTGATCTTTTCCTCATTACCAATCAGGACAGGCGTTGCCATTTTATCCTGGTAAGCAATGTTGGCAGCTTTCAAGACTTCGTAATCACTGGCATCTGGGAAAGCAACAATTTTGGGATCCTGTTTTGCCTTGTCGATCATCATGGAGATCAGTTTGTTTTCCGATCCGAGTCGTGTGCCAAGTTCTGCGGTATAGGCATCCCAGTCGGTGATATCGATGCGGGCAACGCCTGATTCCATGGCTGCTCTGGCAACTGCCGGGGCCACACGGGTAATCAACCGGGGATCCATTGGTTTCGGAATGAAATATTCGCGTCCGTAAACGATTTTTCGGGCATTGTAAGCGGTTAAGACGGATTCCGGAACTTTCTCCTTGGCCAGTGCCGACAGTGCACGCACACAGGCAATTTTCATCTCCTCATTGATGGCTCTTGCCCTAACGTCGAGGGCGCCTCTGAATATAAACGGGAAACCAAGTACGTTGTTAATCTGGTTGGGATAGTCAGAACGTCCTGTAGCAAAAATAAGGTCATCCCTGGATGCTTTGGCGTCGGCATAGGGAATTTCCGGATCTGGATTGGCAAGGGCAAAAACGATCGGATTTGGTGCCATGGAGCGAACCATATCGATGGTCAGCACACCAGCGACAGACAATCCAATAAATACGTCGGCACCGACGATGGCATCTGCCAGGGTGCGGCAGGGAGTAGTACGTACAAACTCCATCTTGGAGCTGTTCAGGTCGGGGCGCTCGTTGTGGAGAACGCCTTTGCTGTCGCACATTAATACGTTTTCTCGTTTTGCACCCAATGAAATGTAGAGCCTGGTACAGGAAACAGCTGCGGCACCGGCCCCGTTTACAACGATGCGTACCTCTTCCAGTTTCTTTCCGGCCATCTCAACTGCATTGAGCAAGCCGGCAGAGGAGATGATGGCTGTTCCGTGCTGGTCATCGTGCATGATGGGGATATCAAGCTCTTTTTTGAGACGCTCTTCGATTTCGAAGCATTCGGGAGCCTTGATGTCCTCCAGGTTGATTCCGCCGAAGGTAGGGGCAAGCGCTTTTACCGTTTGAATAAAAAGTTCGGGATCCAGTGCATCCAACTCGATGTCAAATACATCAATGTCGGCATAGATTTTGAAAAGCAGGCCTTTCCCCTCCATAACCGGTTTTCCTGCTGCCGGACCTATGTTTCCCAATCCGAGAACAGCGGTACCGTTAGAGATTACTGCCACCAGGTTACCTTTGGCAGTATATTTGTAAACATCGTCCGGATTGTCTTTGATGGCGAGGCAAGGACTTGCTACTCCGGGGGTGTAAGCCAAACCCAAATCACGTTGCGTCGCGTGAGGTTTGGTTGGAACTACAGAAATTTTTCCTGGCCTTCCATTGCTATGGTAATCCAGTGCGTCTTGGTTCAATTTAGCCATGATATCAATGATTTTATGTGATGGTGGTGTTTTTTTTGGTGGCAACAAAACTATCAATTATTTTAATATATCGTTAAAAAGTGCGAATAACTGTCTAAGAATTAAGAATAAAGAAACATTGCAGGTTACTACGAATTACCGAAATTGATACGACCCTGTAAATCAGGTATTTCATTTACAAAAAATCGCTCCATCAAGGCGGTGATTTCTCCTCTGCATTTGCCGCATCCGGTAGATGCAAGGGTGAATTGTCTCACCTCCTCCAAATCCCGCGCACCAAGTTTAAGTATCTTCAAAATCTCTTTTTCGGTCACTCCGTTGCACAAGCAAACTATTTTGTTTTTTTTGTAATTCATCGGGTCACTTTCATGCCAGGGCCAATTCAATCAGGTAATCAAAATGGGCCCCCATAATTTTTTCAACTACCCTGAATCCCGTTTTTTCTGCGCAGGCAGCCAGGGAATCGGGATCTACAAAAAGCCATGGAAATTTTTTCCCTCTCACATTTTTGTAACTCAACTGATATTCCATCTCTCCATAATAGGTGTCAGCGGCGATGTCAATCCAGCTTTCACCATTTTCGTCTGTGAAAAGGTATAACAGATCTGAAGAATCGGCCAGAATTCTTCCTCCCGGATTCAGCAGGTTCTTCAAATGGTTCAGCAACACCGGAAGACCGGGAAGCGTCTGTGCAACGCCGGCACCGTTCATCAAAAGAAGTATGGTGTCAAATTTTTGATCTGTCAATGTGTAGATATCATGGCAGAGTACATTTTCAAGTCCTCTCTCCTTCATGGTTTCGCAGGAGAGCGGAGAAATGTCTATCGACCAAACCTCCAGTCCTTTCTCTTTCAACCAGATGGAATGAGCTCCTGCACCAGCTCCCACATCCAGCACTCTTCCCCGGCACCGGTTCAATGCCTCCTGTTCCTGGATAGGCATTTGCGCATAGCTTCTGAAGAAGTAGGAGGGCGAAAGGATTTCGTCCTCGGCAATGTCTGTCCTTACCAGGATGGAATCTCCTGTTATTCCGTGAAAATAGTCATGGATAGCTTTCCCGATAGGGTCGTTTTGTTTTTTTAGGATGACCATATAAATCAAATTTGGATTTTCGATTTTGGATTTTCGATTTTGGATGGAACCCTCACAATCTATTTTTCATTTTTCACTTTTCATTTTTCACTTGCTTAATGCATCCTTGATTTTCTTCCAGATGGAAGGCCGCTCTTCCTCTTTTTTAGAGACTGGCTCTTCTTTCTCTTGTTTACCGGCCTTGGCCTGATCTACACTCTTCTCCTTGGCATCTTCCTGTTTGCGCTTCTCGCTTTTGAAAAGATCCCAGAAACCTTTTTTGCCCCCTTTTATCTCCTCGGCAAAATGAGGGGTATCCAGCAACGCAAGGTTTTCCTCCGAAGGTGTTGCAAACGGGATGTTTGCATTTCCGGCAAAGGCAGGATCGTTGTAATAACTCCTGAAGAACCCGCCCACAATGGGTAGTGCCATGTAGGCCCCCTGACCATGTGCGAGCGATTTGAAGTGCACGGAAGGATCCTCCGCACCCACCCAGCATCCGGTTACCAGCGATGGGGTATAGCCCATAAACCATCCGTCTGCAAAGTTCTGGGTCGTCCCGGTTTTGGCAGCGAAGGCACCAGGAATTCTAAACCTGTTTTTGATGGCTTCGCCGGTTCCTTCATTGGCCACGGCGGTCAGGTAGTGGTTCATGATCCGGGCATTTTCGGTTGAAAGAACCTGTTGTGGCGTGAAATCGGAAGAATATTGCTGCAGTACCTTTCCCTTCCCATCTTCAATACGAACGAGATAGTTGGGTTCAACAGTCATTCCTTCACTGGCAAAACAGCAATATGCCCTAGTCATTTGAAGCAACGGTACGTCTACGGCACCCAAGGCGATGGATGGAAAGTGGGGTATATCTGCGTCAATTCCCATTTTTTTTGCCAATTGGACTGTTTCAGATATTCCTGTTTCCAGGAGCACTTGTACCGAAACGGTGTTGACGGATTTGCACAAGGCTCCTTCCAGGGAGTAATAACCGCCATATTCGTTGTCTGCGTTTCCCGGCGACCAGTCCTGGTAATCGCTGTAGGTAATTTGCTGGTTGGCGTAATATTTATCAGGGGGAAGTCCGTTCTCAAGGGCTGCGGCATAGATAAAGGGTTTGAAGGAGGATCCAACTTGTCTGGCAGATAGTACGTGATCGTACTGGAAATAGCGGAAATCATTTCCACCGATCCACACCCTCACCTTCCCATTTTTAGGATCCAGCGCAACAAAACCGCAGTGGAGCAATTTTAGAGAAGCCCTGACCGAATCCATCGGACTGATCCTCACCGACTGATCTCCATCCCAGGCAAAGAGACGGATATTGGTGGGTGTTTTGAAAACCGTTGCAATCTCCTTGTCACTCATTCCCGACTCAACCATTTTTTTGTACCGGGTCGATCTTTTCATGCCACGGATCACGATCTCATTATTTTTTCCCCAGGGAGCTTCACCTTTCCACTCTTTTTCGAAAGTTGACTGAAGCTCTTTCATCTGCCCTTTCATGGCATTTTCGGCATATTTCTGCATCCTGGAATCGATCGTTGTGATGATCTTCAGGCCGTCGGTATAGAGGTTATAGGGGGTCCCATCCTCCTTGTTGTTTTCACTGCACCATTTTTCCAGTTGTGGGCGAAGCATCTCCCGGAAATAGGGCGCCGGACCGGTATTGTAGACCAGATAGCTGTATTTAAGTCCAAGTGGCTGCTGGCAAAAACGATTGGCTTCGGCCTCCGAGAGGTGGTTGTATTTTTGCATCTGCCGAATTACCGTATTTCGGCGCTGCAAGGATCTGTCCGGGAAAAGCCTTGGATTGTAGGCATTGTTTGCCTTCAGCAAACCAACGAGCGTGGCTGCCTGGGTAACTGTCAGTTTGGAAGGAGTGGTGCTGAAATATCGCTCGGCTGCGGTGCCGATGCCAAAGGTATTCTCTCCGAATGGGACTGTATTGAGGTAAAGGGTCAGGATTTCGTTCTTGGCATAAAGCTTCTCCAGCCTGTAGGCAACGATGGATTCCCTGATTTTACTGACAGGAAGTGTAAGAGGCCCCCAGTTATCGCGTCCAAAAATATTTTTGGCAATCTGCTGGGAGAGGGTAGAGCCACCACCGGAACTGTGGTTGGCCATAAAAATAGTCTTGATGAATACCCTAAGTACGGCCCACTCATCAATTCCCCTGTGCTCATAAAAGCGGGCATCTTCTGTTGATACCAATGCATTGATGACATTAGGCGAAATGTTTTTAAAGGTAACCGAACTCCTGTTTTCTACGTAATAGCGTCCCAACACTTTACCATCCTGAGAAAGGACTTCCGTGGCAACAGGTTCCTTGATTTTGATCAGCGTCTCGGCATCCGGCAGTTCTCCAAAGGTGCCAATGTACACCAGAACAAAGAGAACCGACATTAAAAAAAGTCCGAAGAGGGATATTTTGAGGAACCAAATCAGGGCAAATTTCCAAACAGGTTGATTTCCTTTGGGGCGGAAGGAATCCAGAAAAGATTTTTTCTTCTTTCCGGTTGCAGGTTTTTTAGCTTTAACAACAGACATCAGGAAATAATCAATAAATTAACATCCAAAACCGACAATAAAAAACCATGAAAATAGTCATTACAGGCGGTACCGGATTTTTAGGCCGGCATCTCTCATCACATCTGAAGGCTCTGGGTCATGAGATCGTTCTGATCCAAAGATCTGACTTGAGGGAGGGAGCCAACCGAATTTCAAAATTAATCAAATCTTCCGAGGTTATCATCAATTTGGCGGGATCTCCTGTGATAAAAAGATGGAATAGGTCAAATAGAAGGGAGATGCAGGAGAGCCGTCTGAATACGACAAGTAGGATGGTTGAATCCTCGTTGGGATTATTGGAAGCTGATCGCCCATCTCTGTTTATTTCTGCTTCAGCAATTGGTATTTACGACTCCAAATCCGTTCATACGGAAACATCCGTTGATTTTGAAAATAATTTTTTGGCAGAGTTGTGCAAACAATGGGAAGAAGGACTGAATCCGATCCGTCAAAGCGGACTTCGGCTTTGTGTGGTCAGGATTGGAATCGTTCTTGGGAAAGAGGGAGGAATGCTGAAAAAAGTGTTGCCGCTCTTCCGGTTCGGACTCGGAGGCAGGATTGGTTCGGGACAGCAAGGCCTCTCTTTTATACACCGCCTTGATTTTTGCAGGGCCATTCAACATCTTATCGAAAATGCAGCCTGTGAAGGCATATTTAATCTGACCGCTCCGGAATGCTCCAGTAATGCTGAATTCACGAAAGTATTGGCGCAGATCTGTCATCGCCCGGCACTCTTTACAGTACCGAAGCTGGCTTTGCAAGTACTCTATGGACAGGCAGCAGTAGCCCTGACAGATGGACAATGCGTATTGCCTAAACATCTGCTTCACACAGGTTTCTGTTTTAAATTTCCAAACCTGAAAATGGCGCTGCAGGATTTGGTGCCAAAATAGAAAACGTGCTTAGACGTTGAAGCGAAAATGCATGATGTCTCCATCCTGCACCACGTACTCTTTCCCTTCGACGGCAATTTTACCGACTTCCCGGCAGGCGGATTCGGAGCCCAGGGTCACATAATCTTCATATTTGATTACCTCCGCACGGATGAATCCCTTTTCAAAATCACTGTGAATGATGCCGGCTGCTTTTGGGGCCTTGATTCCATTCACGAAAGTCCAGGCCCGGCTTTCATCGGCTCCAGTGGTGAAGTAGGTCTGCAGGTTGAGCAACCTGTATGCTGCGTGTATCAGTTTGTTTACTCCTGGTTCATCCAGACCAAGATCCTCCAGAAAGAGCTGTTTTTCTTCGTAATTATCGAGTTCGGCGATATCGGCTTCCGTGGCGGCAGCAATGATCAGTATTTCGGCATTTTCGTCTGCCACACTTTTTCTGAATGCTTCCGTGAGGCTATTCCCCTTGGCCGCTGATGCCTCGTCAACGTTGCAGACGTAGACCACCGGCTTGCGGGTCAGCAGAAAAAAATCGTGGATGAGTTCTTCCTCGTCTTCAGTAAGAACCAGCGTCCTTGCCGACTTCCCCTGAATCAATACTTCCCTCAGGCGCTCCGAGATGGTCACCGTTTTCAGCGCTACACGATCCTGACCCACCTTGGCTTGTTTCTGCAATTTAGCGATCCTGTTTTCTACTGTTTCCAAGTCCTTGAGCTGCAATTCGATGTCGATCACCTCCTTGTCTCTTACCGGGTTAATGGATCCATCCACGTGGATGATGTTGTCGTTTTCGAAGCACCTGATAACGTGTATGATGGCATCAACTTCCCGGATGTTGGCCAGGAACTGGTTTCCCAATCCTTCTCCCTTGCTGGCGCCCTTTACTAAACCGGCAATGTCCACAATTTCAATCGTGGTGGGAACCACTTTTTTTGGCTTATCGATCTCTTCAAGCCGGATCAATCGTTTGTCGGGAACCGTGATTACACCCAAATTGGGTTCGATCGTACAGAAAGGAAAATTTGCCGATTGTGCCTTCGCATTGGAAAGACAGTTGAAAAGGGTCGATTTGCCAACATTGGGCAGACCCACGATACCGCATCTTAGTGCCATTTAATATTAACTTGATAATTTTTTGCAAAGGTACGATTTTAAACTTGGAGTAGTTAACTTTGTCAAAGTAGAAACAGATTGGAATGTTTAGTGAGTTTTGCCGTGCCGGAGTTCCGGAACCTTGTTGACGAATATTTAGAATTCGTTTTGGCATTTTAAACTTTTGAACGCTCAATCAGTCTGTTTATTAGTTGTTGATGGAGGATGACCGATAAAGACAAGGAATTAATCATAAATCTGAAAACGGAAGGAAAGAAGGAGATAGCTTTCCAGCTGCTGGTAAAAACCTACCAGCAGAGGCTTTATTGGCATATCCGTAAAATTGTGGTCAGCCACGATGATGCAGACGACCTGATGCAGAATGTCTTCATTAAAGTTTGGAAGAACATTGACAATTTCAGGGAAGACTCCTCCCTTTTTACCTGGTTGTTTCGCATTGCCACCAATGAATCACTCAGCTTTCTTCAGCAAAAAAAAAGACGGAATATTTTCTCTGTTGACGGCGTTTCTGATTACCTTGTAGAGACTTTTGAAGCTGGCGCCCATTTTGAAGGCGAAGAACTTCAAAAGAGATTGCATCTCGCTGTATTACAGTTGCCTGAAAAGCAACGACTGGTTTTTAACATGAAATATTACGATGAAATGAAATACGAAGAGATGGCAGAGATTCTGAAGACCTCCGTTGGGGCTCTGAAAGCCTCCTACCATCATGCCGTAAAAAAAATTGAAGCCCATTTTGAAGGGGAATAATTAATTTTTGTTTTAAACCTTTTGACCTGTGATATGTCTTAGTAATGATAATGAGTATGAAACATAAGCATATTGATATGAAAGATGATCCGGATTTTCCAAAAATGGAGACTGGATATTCGGTTCCGGAAGGGTATTTTGAATCTTTCGGGGATCGGTTGAAACTCAGAATGGAGGCTGAACCAAAGGTGATGCCACTCCGTGGAGTTCTCTTTTATCTGAAACCTGCCCTCGGATTGGCTGCCGGCCTGGCCATCCTCCTCACTGTTTACCTGCATCCTTATGGGAAGCAGTCGCTTCTGTTGGCCAATATGCAGAATTCTGCAGCCGTTGCTGGAGACGATCAAACAGATCCACTCTCCAATACCTATGCCTCTCTGGTAACGGATGGTCAATTCTATTCCGCCCTGAATGAAATGGATGATTATGATGCGTCCAAGATATCGAAAACTGAACTGGCTGATTATTTGGCTACAAATTGTTCTGATTTTGAAATTGTTAATGCCAATAAATAGCATGAAAACTAAAATATTTACCTTGATGATCCTCTTTTGCGCGCTGCAGCTAACTGCTCAGCATCAGATGGATCCAAAAATGATTGAGATGATAAAGAGCAAAAAAGTTGCCTTTATTACCGATCAGATTGGTCTTACCTCCAAGGAAGGCGAAAAATTCTGGCCGGTCTACAACCAGCTTGAAAAGGAACGAATGGTTCTCAATGACAAAAAGAGAGATCTGGAAGAATCGGCTGAAGACAAAACGGCAAAAACAGAGGAGGCCTACCGGAAACTGACCACCGAAATTGTGGCTACCCACATGAAAGAGGCAAAATTGATTGAGGAGTACAATGCAAAGTTTCTGTCAGTCCTGCCGGCAGAAAAGGTTCTCAAACTTTATCGTTCCGAAAGAAAATTCAGATCCTACCTGATGCAGGAGATGCGGAAGAATGATGACGATAAAGGGAAGAAATAAAGGCAAAGGGCAAATGTAAAAAGGCAAAAGTAAGGCTAAAGTGGGACTCCCAACTTTAGCCTTACTTCTTTTATATTGACGTATCTCTTTAACCTTTTACATTTCCCCTTCACTTTTGCCTTTATCCTTTTGCCTTTTGAAAATACGCTATCAACCGGTTCGCTTCCACCCCGGTCTGCTCACCGCTTTCCATGTTCTTGACGGTAAACGCCCCTTCTGCCATCTCTGACTCACCCGCAAGAATCACATATTTTACTCCCTTCTTATTGGCGTAGATCATCTGCTTCTTCATCTTGTCGGCAGAAGGATAGATTTCTGACGGAATGCCTGATTGACGAAGATCCGCCAAGAGGGGAAGACAATACAGTTCCTCGGTAATACCGAAATTGACAAACATTACCTGTGTCGAATCGGTCTGGTCTTTTGGGAAAAGTCCCAACTGTTCCATCACATCGTAAATTCTGTCTGCGCCGAAGGAGACACCTACCCCGGAGATGCCGGGCAGCCCAAAAATCCCCGTCAGGTCGTCATATCTGCCCCCTCCTGTAATCGATCCAATCTGGACTTCATTTGCCTTCACCTCAAAGATGGCTCCTGTATAATAGTTTAATCCTCGTGCAAGAGTTAAGTCCAGCTCCACGGTGGTGGCGATACTCCCTGCATGCAGGTAACCGAAAATGGTTCTCAGCTCTTCGATCCCTTTTCTGCCGGTTTCCGACCCCCAAATTACCTGTTCAATCCGGTTCAGTTTTTCTTCATTGTTCCCGGAGAGCAGCAGGATGGGCTGCAGCTTTAGAATGGCTTCTGCTGAAACACCTTTCCCGGCGAGCTCCTCATTGACCTTCTCCAGACCAATTTTGTCCAGTTTGTCGATGGCAATGGTGATGTCGATGATCCGATCGGCCTCCCCAATGGTTTCGGCGATGCCTGCGAGTACCTTTCGGTTGTTGATTTTTATGGTCACTCCGATGGCGAGCCGGGTGAATATTTGGTCTACGATCTGGATCAGTTCGTATTCATTCAGCAGGGAATCCGAACCAATGATGTCTACATCACACTGGTAGAACTCACGGTACCTTCCCTTCTGCGGCCGGTCGGCACGCCATACCGGCTGAATCTGAAAGCGTCTGAAAGGAAAATTAATCTCACTTTGGTATTGCACCACATACCTGGCAAATGGCACGGTCAGATCGTAGCGAAGCCCTTTTTCGGAAATTTGAAAAGTGGTTTTTTGACTATTCCTGGACTGAAGATCCTCCTCCTTTGCCTTAGCCAGGAAATCTCCTGAATTAAGAATCTTGAACAACAATTTATCCCCTTCTTCACCATACTTGCCTGTGAGGGTGGAGAGATTCTCCATCGCAGGAGTTTCTATCTGTTGAAATCCATAGATTTTGAAAATACTTTTGACGGTATCAAAAATATAGTTTCTTCGTGCCATCTCCTGTGGCGTAAAATCGCGTGTGCCTTTCGGAATGGAGGGTTTCTGAGCCATATACTGCATATTGTTGGAATGGCAAATTTAGTGATAATATCCAAAAAAAGAGGGTGCCTTGCGGGCACCCTCTCCAAAATATTTGCAAGGAATTAGTTGAAAATGTAACGAATTCCCAATTGCATGGAATAGGTAGAACCATAACCAACGTTATCGCGGAAAGTCTGTGACAACATGGTGCTGTTGTAAGGATTGAGCTTGAAGGTTGGTTTAACCGTGCCACCTGCAACCACGCTTCCGTTGTTGGCAGGAACCAAAATATTATTTTGGTTGTAATAATCGGCTTTACCCCAGTTCTTGTTAAGCAGGTTGCCGAAGTTCAGAATATCCAGACTTACCTGGATGGTGTTGCGTTTGCCACCTGCTTTTACATAGAACTCCTGCATTACTTTTACGTCAAATGCATTTCTCCAGGGTGACAATGCTCCGTTGCGTTCCGCATATTTACCCATGCGTGTTTTCAGGTATTTGTCCTGATCCACATAGTTGAAGAAGGCGGTACTCTGTGCAGCAGCTGTCCATAGGGTATTGACGCCATTAACGGCTACTGTCTGGTCAACAAAGGTAATTTCAGAAGCATTCTTAGGAACATAGATCAGGTTGTTGGAACCTGCTCCGTCGCGAACTACGTTGGATGAGTAAACATAGGAGAAGCGTCCCTGTGAACTACCGTCATAGAAAACACCAATGCTGGTAGCCATGGATTTCAGGTACTCGATCTTGTAAGAGACAGAGGCCATCAACCTGTCAGGAACCACGTAACTTGCGTTGGCAAGTTCGACGCTGTTGGCACCATTTACGTTGGCATTTCCATTCCAGGCGGAAGAGGCTTGGTCGCCGGCTCCGTCAACAAGATTCATCGCCTTGCTGCGGGTATAGGCAACCATTCCGGAAAATCCATGGTCGAAGGATTTTTCCAGTTTTCCTGTAAAGG
>CAINVV010000052.1 GCA_903854235.1 uncultured Bacteroidia bacterium
AATTTTGAGTAGCTGATTCCATTATAGTATTATTTAATGTGTCTTTCTTTGTTGATTATTACCCGACAAATATATCATTTTTATATTAAAAGACAAAAAGGTCTTTTAATATTTATAAGTAAACTGTTTTTTTTTACTTTTGTTGGAGTTAATCAACCAAAGCCACTGATTGTGTTTAAAAAGGAGACAGAATACGCTTTAAGAGGAATGGTGTACATCCAGATTCAGAACCTGAAAGACAAAAGACCAGGAGTTGCTGAGATTGCGCACGAAATAGAAGCGCCTTTTTTTTATACGGCTAAAATTTTCCAACGCCTTGTCAAACAGGGTTTTGTAAGATCGATCAAAGGAAAGGGAGGGGGATTCTTTCTGGATCCGGCGAAGAAGGATTTGCCTCTGAAGGAAATTATCATCGCCATCGAGGGGGATGAACTTTTTATCGGATGTGGTTTTGGGTTGAAGAATTGTGATGGAAATAATCCATGTCCTCTTCACCATCAATATGGCCTTATCCGGGATGAAATCAATCAACTGGTAACAAGTCAGACCATTCAGTCGCTGGCCTTATCTTCCGTGAATACTCCTATTTCACTTGGATACTCTCGGGAAAATTTAGAGAAGAAAGGTGGATGATACAACCAGATCCATATTTCGCCAACGAGGCTGTCAAAGTGAATAGACGGTAGATCTTTCCCAGTAAATCCCAACAAATGAGAAAAATATCTTTTCTAATCCTCGTCCTGCTCTTTTGTACTTCCTGGGTTTCTGCCCAGCAGTTTATTCCCTTGTGGCCCGTGGGGAAAATGCCAAACACCAAAGGCATGGCATTAACCGATAGCATATCCAATGAACGATATTACCGGGTAGGAACACCGGGAATGTATGCCTTTTTCCCTTCCAGACAGGAGAACCGGGGCACCGCGGTGGTCATTTGTCCCGGGGGAGGATACCATCATTATGCCTATGTGGGTGCCATGCAGGTGGCCAAATGGTTCAATACGATGGGCGTTAGTGCATTTGTGCTGATTTCAAGATTACCCATTTCTGCAGATTTGGTAGAGCGGAGTCAGGCTCCCTTGCAGGATGCCCAACGGGCCATGAAGATCATCCGCAGCAACGCCTCCGAATGGGGAATCCTGACAGATAAGCTCGGCGTGATGGGTTTCTCGGCAGGAGGACACGTGGCATCTACCCTGGGTGTGCATACCGAAGATGTATCCTCTATTGGCGATTCGCTGGACAGAGTTTCTTTTCGGCCTGATTTCATGCTGTTGGTTTCTCCTGTGATCTCCATGGGAGAATTTGCCCATACAGGCAGTCGGGATAATCTGCTGGGAATGAATCCCCCCAAAGAACTAACCGATAAATATTCGAATGAACTTCAGGTGACCATACAAACACCCCCTGCCTTTCTGGTGCACGCTGAAAACGATCCGGTGGTGAATCCAAAAAATAGTCTGTTGTTTTATACTGCTTTGCGGGAAAAGAATGTTTCGGCTTCCCTACACATCTTTCCTTTTGGGGGGCATGGCATAGGACTTCAAAACAATCCGGGAAGCACCAAATTGTGGAAGGAACTCTGTGAAATATGGCTGATAGAAAAGGGACTCCTGTCTGAAACGAATGGGACCAAATAATTCATTCCTTCCGGATATCGGCAAAAGTGATTTATAGCCGAATACACTTTTGCAAAGGTATTTGACTG
>CAINVV010000053.1 GCA_903854235.1 uncultured Bacteroidia bacterium
AGGATCTCTCGTTTTATGGCGTAGATCTCTACAAGGAGCAGAAGCTAGCAGAACTGATTCAAAGACTTGCCTTTATCCCTGGCATTGAGTGGATCAAACTTCACTATGCCTATCCCGCAAAATTTCCCTATGACCTTTTGCCAGTGATGCAGGCAAATAAAAAAGTTGCCAAATACCTGGACATCGCCCTGCAGCACTGCAGCGACAAAATGCTGCAGCTGATGCGCCGGAATATAACAAAAGCCGAAACCATTGCCTTGATTGAACGCATCAGGAAAGAGGTTCCAGGCATTCACCTGCGAACCACGCTTTTGGTTGGACATCCTGGCGAGACGGAGGAGGATTTTGAAGAACTGAAACAGTTTGTCCGCGACATGCGGTTTGAACGGCTCGGCGTATTCCCCTACTCCCACGAAGAAGATACCTTTGCCGGTGAAACATATGAAGATACTATTCCAGAAGAGGTAAAACAGTCGCGGGCCGAAGAAATTATGGCGATACAACAAGAAATCGCCCTTGACATCAACAGGCAAAAGATCGGTTCCATCTTCAGGGTAGTAATCGACCGTCAGGAAGACGAATATTTTGTAGGACGGACGGAATACGATTCCCCCGAAGTGGATGGAGAGGTACTTATTGCTGATCAGGGGCTTAAAATTGGAGATTACTATCAGGTGAAAATTTCGGATGCCGAAGAGTTTGACCTTTATGGCGAAATCGTTTAAAATGCTTCTTTTCCCGTCCGATTCCGGTTATCTTTGAAGAAAAACAATCCCATCATTCCCGAGAATATGCATCAGAGAAAAATGCTTCCTCCAGCCAGATTTGCAACAATTTTTATTATTGCCCTGTTATTCCTCTCCTCTTGTACCTCCACCAAAAATATTCCCGAAAGCATCAGCAAGTGGGAGCCTGAGATTGCCGCCTTCGACAAGCTCAATCAAACGGAGCATGATCCGGATGACGCCATTCTCTTTCTGGGAAGTTCCAGTATCCGGCTCTGGAATACCCTTGGACAGGAGCTTGCCCCCTACCCTGTCATTCAGCGGGGATTCGGCGGATCCAATTCCCCGGCCGTTCTGCACTACACCAAGCGGATTGTCTATCCGCATAAATTCCAGGCCTTGGTCATCTTTGTGGCCAATGACATCACCGGATCGCAAAATGATCTATCGCCAACTGAAAGTACTGAAAATTTCAGAAAGATTGTTAAAACCATTCGGGCAAAATACAGGCAACAACCAATTTTCATTGTAGAAATCACCCCCAGCCAGAGCCGGTGGGAAAAATGGTCGCTGATCAAGCAAGACAACGTCAGGCTCAAGGAGCTGTGCAAAAAGGAGAAAAATCTCTATTTTATAGAGACCGCCAAGAGTTTCCTTAACGAAAAATCTGAACCGCGGAATGAACTATTCAGGGATGATTTTCTTCATCTCAACCACAACGGATACAAGATTTGGGGAAAACTGATCAAGGCAGAACTGGACAAAAGGTTAAAGTCAAAAGGATAAAGGCAAAAGGGAGGGACTCCGAAAACATGTGTGGAAAGTTATGAGAGATAAGAGATAAGAGATGAGAGATGAGATAATTAAAATGGGAGCGTTCTTCACTTTATCCTTTAGCTTTAGCCTTTAGACTTATTAATGAATATAAATCATACAATAATCAACATTAGTTATGAATACCTGGTTTGAATGTACGGCTAAATACGCCAAGATGGGTGAGGATGGCCGCGAAAAGAAAGTGAGTGAAACCTATCTGCTCGATGCCGTTTCCTTCACGGAAGCAGAAACGCGTATTTACAAGGAGCTGGTCTCGATGGTGAGTGGTGAATTTACCGTGACCAGGATTTCCAAGACCAAACTGGCCGAGATCATCCCATCAGAGGCAGGCGACCGTTGGTACAAGGCGAAAGTGACCTTCATTACCTTTGATGAGGAGAGTGGGAAAGAAAAACGGATAAGTCAGTTCGTGCTGGTCTATTCCGATACGGTAAAGAGTGCCTGTGACCAGGTGGAGGAGGCCATGAAAGGGATGATGGCCGATTTTGAGATCAGCGGAGTAACAGAGAGCCCGATCGTAGATGTCTTTCCCTATGTGCCGGAAGCTCAGAAAATACCGGACAATTTCACGAAAATAATCAATGGCGACGATCCTTTTGGCGAAGACGGGGAGGATACGGAAGAGTCGGTTGAGGAAGACGATCTGCGCTTCAATTAGCCTTGGAGCTGAAGCTGGTCGAGTAGTTGAATGTATGTCTCAACTCCCTTGCGAATTTCGTCGAGCAATATGAATTCATCTGCGGTATGCGATCGTGCCGACTCCCCCGGGCCAATCTTGATGGAAGTGCAAGGTATGACTGCCTGATCCGAAGTGGTTGGGGAGCCGTAAGGTGACAAACCCATTTTAATTCCTCTTTGCACCAGTGGATGATCCAGAGAAATACCAGAAGAATTCAACCGGAAGGATCGTGGGTTTACTTCTGAATCAATGGAGTCGGCAATAATCCTGAATACCTCTTCATTGGTATACAGCTCATTGGTCCTGACATCGGCAACAAATTTGCAGGAATCAGGTACCACATTGTGCTGAGTTCCGGCCTCAATCTGGGTAACCGTGATCTTCACGGGGCCAAGTACAGCAGAGCTTCCGGGGAGTGATAGCCTCTGCAGGATTTGTATGTCCGAAAGGGCCTTGTAAATGGCATTCTCCCCTTCATTTCTGGCAGCGTGGCCAAGTTTGCCGTGGGCTTCACAATCGAGTACCATCAAGCCTTTTTCGGCAATAGCCATCTGCATTCCGGTAGGCTCGCCTACTACTGCCAAAGAAAGAGGGCCAAAATGCTTCAGGACCGAGGCGACTCCGTTCAAACCGGATATCTCCTCCTCTGCGCTTGCGCAAAAAATCAGGTTATAGGGTTGGAATTTTTGCTCCAGGTATCTGAATGCACACAGGAGGGATACCACGGAAGCCCCAGCATCGTTGCTGCCGAGTCCGATTAATTTTCCATCGACTTCTGTCGCCCCAAAAGGATCCATACTCCAGGCTTTTGCCGGACGTACAGTGTCAATGTGAGAATCAAGCAATATGGTGGGGATGTTTTCGTTCCAGTTTGGGGAGCAAACCCAGGTATTGTTGCCTTCCCGGTAGGTCTTGTAGCCCCAGTTGTCCAGTGATTCCTGGATCAGGTCCGCGACCTCCTTCTCTTCCTTGCTCAGGGAGGGAATACGGATCATGGCACGCAGGAGAGAGATGGAATCTTCTATATAATCCGGGTTCATTTGGTGCAAAATTTAAATTTCTGGCCTTTTATTTTAAGTACTCGAAGTACTTTCTACTCCAAAACCAGCCTCGTTCCCCTCAACCCTTCCGATATCCCAGCAGGATTGGTGATAACCACCACGCCAACGCCGCGGCGCAAGGCTGCAAAGCCATCGGAAAGTTTGGGAATCATTCCACCCGAAACAATGCCATCGGCCTTTAGCTGTTCAAATAGTTCTGGCGAAATTTCGTTTATTTTAGAGTTTTCATCGGACTCTTTCATCAAAACACCGCTCTTTTCAAAGCAGAAGATCAGCTGAACGTCGTAGTCAAAACACATTGC
>CAINVV010000054.1 GCA_903854235.1 uncultured Bacteroidia bacterium
CCCGAGTTTGACAGATAATTTGGTTTGACCCTCTGTAACCCCAGTAAACACTGATGTTTATTTTGCGATTTCAAAAAGTGTAGTGAACAATTTTTAGGGCCTATAGCTCAGTTGGTTAGAGCATCTGACTCATAATCAGGGGGTCGTAGGATCATGCCCTACTGGGCCCACCCTCAGAATCAAACACTTACGGACACGATCTGTAGGTGTTTTGTTTTTTACGCCAGGAAGACTGGATGCGCTGGCAAAAATTACCATCTTCCGCCGTTTTTCGAGATAAATTCTTAATTATTTGAATTTTATATACTTATATCCGACACTAAAGGTTCAATGATCCCCGGCGTAGGGTGATTTATTACTCCGGCATGTCCACCTTGTAACTTAACAATATCAAAAGCCAGATTCAGCCCCAATCAGGTTCCTAGCCCGGTGGGTTTTGTAGTAAAGGGTGGCTGAAATATTTTATCCACCACTTTTTGAGGTATCCCATTGCCCTTATCCTTTACTTTGATCTCTTTCTTATTCACATCGTTTAGATTACTAACAGATTGGTGGGGTGTATCCTTCCTGATTCATCCTCTTTTCCTTTATAAATGCGTAGAAGGCATTGAAGAACATGTTAAATAGATTCGCTTTGATAATCCATTCTAGGACAATTGTATGCATCCGATGAATAAAAGAAATCAATATTTGCACGAAATGCATTTTTACCAGTTTTTATATTCACAGCATGAATGTGGAATGAAGTACCTTTCTGACCTAACAATAGTTCTACATCATTCCCCCAGTGCATTTCTTCTAAAAATTCAAGTGTAAAGCTTCTAAGTGTATATTTTCGATAGAAATCACTGTCGAAGCAATCCATCACCCAATCAAGATAACGGGTATTATTGACATGGTAATTGACATCTATATCATTGTACAGTATTTTTTTGTTGAAAACGGCTGTTTCAGCTGATCCATTTTGCCTGTCGGGGAAAGTCTCAAGTGCGAATTTTCCCTCATTGACCGGAAGATTAATCCCCAATCTGACTGCGCGCTGTGGCCGCATTGTCTCTGAATTCAATAGCAACCAGCCTGAAACTCCCTTGCAGATTACTTCAAGATCGCCATCATAAAAGATAAAATCGCGTCTAAAAAATGGTCCGATCTGGCCGCAAGGCCAGGTTTCAACCCTAATTCTTTCACCCCATTTTGGAAGTCTTTGAACTTCTACATTGATTCGGGAAAGAGCCCAGAAGAGCTTATCCGCAATAAGCACTTTATAACCCGCGCCTAAATGCTGAGCATGGTTACCAGCAGCTTCCTGAAAGAGTTGCATCAGATTAGCAGGTTTAATTTTACCTAGAAAATCAACCTGGTAGGAGGTGATCTTGAAGTTTTCTTTCCAAACGGAGATCATTATTAGGATTTAGAAAATGAAATTTGGGATAATTCAGAATGATTATTTCAATTCAATATTTTCAATGAAATCAAATTTTTGATCCAGCATTGACTCACATTGTAGAATACAAAAATTTGAGACATTTTTTAATACAATTGAGGTTGAATCCAATGAGCTTTGAATAGAGCTATTATGCAACTTAAGTCCAGTCACATCTTCAAAGTAACAACCAGGGCGGGAATCGGATTGCAATAAATTGATTCTAACATCACTGATTGTAATTCCTTTGGCGTGACGAACGAACAATCCATAGGCAGGAGATTTCCCAAACATGCCAGGTTCGGGGTATTGATTTTCATTTTCAGGAGTTGTCTTTGACAACTTTGCTTCATCATCTCCTCCTTTGAAATAAATTTGAATGTTTGATAAATGAATGTCCTCGACCGGATATCCGGGAATTCCGGCTAGAGTACAGGAATAATAAGGATCAGCATTATAAACTATTATATTATTTAAGTTGATTCTTCTTAGGGTTCCTGGTTTCATCCCAGATGGGCCGCGCATTCGCCTTCCCAATCTTAAAAATATAGGATCGTTGACTATGTCTCTCATAACAATGTTCGAGATTGTCACATCTTCCAAAAAGCCCCCGTCAACAGACTCTAAAGCGAGACCGCGACAATATTCAAAGATGCAATTGGTTATTGTGATTTTTTTGAATCCTCCAGTTGATTCAGTCCCAAATTTTATTCGTCCGGTTGGATGATTTCCATACATTGGATTTTTTGTTCTTAAATATGTACCATCTAAGAAAGTCCCTTCATCGAAACCGGAAACCATACAGTCGCTAATGGTAACATTTTCGGTATCCCTCACATAACCTAAGGCATATGAGCTTTTAAGGCAAATACCATCGTCATAGGGTGAGTTGACATTACACTTGGAAATATGGACATTTTTACAACAGTCAATGTCTATTCCATCCCGGTTTGTATCGATTTTAAGATTGTCAATTGTCAAATTATCGACTCCGGTAGCTAAAATGGCAAACCATCCTCCATGTAAGATACTGAGATCTCTAATGATCACATTTCTACAGCCCAAAAGGCTAATACTTTTATTGGCATTTTGTTGTGATTTGCTGTACCAAAATTTATAAAGGTTTTTACCATTGATACAACCAGCCCCAACAATTGAGACATTGGACAGATTAATACCCCAGATCAGACTATTTTTCCAGTGGCTGTGCCCATGATCCTGGTATATAGTGTTGGTGCTCTTCTCTTCCTCATCGTAGCAATTGTCTGCATTTACCGGTGCCGCGATGATTATGGCACCCTGATCGATATAAAGCGAGATGTTGCTTTTGAGCCGGATAGAGCCGCTTAAGTAATTTCCCGCAGGTAGGTAAACAGTACCGCCACCGGATTCAACAGCTGTTTCGATAGCAGCATTGATTGCCTTGCTATCTAGGTTTTTCCCATCGCCAATGGCACCAAATTCCTTGACGTTGAAAAAAACGCTACATATACCTGTATATGCATGCAATAACAATACCAGTACTGGTAATAATCGCCTGGTGCTCAGGATAATTGTCATTAGATAAAATTAATTAGGACAACAAAGAGGCGGAATTAACATCAAGGTAAAGGGATACCTCCTTATGTTGACGCAATATTGAAGCCGGAACCAGTGGTGAAATGGACGCTTCGACTGTTTTCTTTACAGCCTCGGCCTTTCTGAAGTCGGGAACGCAACAAATAATTGCACCAGATTTCATAATTTGTCTTATTGACATACTAATTGCTTTTTTGGGAACATCGTTGACTGTTGAGAACCATCCTTCGCCCATCTGTTGACCTCTGCACTCTTCATCCAATATTACTTCGATGTAGGACTCTTCCGTTATAAAATCTGCAGGGGGATCATTGAAAGCTAAATGGCCATTTTCCCCTATCCCAACAAAGGCCACGTCAATTGGATGATCGCGTATCAATTTTCCCAAACGAATACATTCCTGGTAAGGATCAGTGTCGCCATTCACGTAATTGAAAACCTTTGGCGAAACAATATCAACAAATCGCTCTTTGAGATATTTTCGAAATGAGGCTGGATGGGTATCTGGTATACCGATATATTCATCCAAATGAAAGGCAGTAACAACAGACCAGTCAATATTCTCTTTCACCAATTCGTTGAGCATTTCGAACTGGGAGGCACCGGTTGCAACGATGATATTGGCCGTCCCCATTTTACGGATAGCCTCACGAATCAGTTCACCTCCTTTTTTTGCCGCTTTCTGACCAAGGATTTGTTTCGTTTCCGAGATGATAATTTCCATTATTTTGTTTTTTTTGTATTTTTTGACTCAAGATTTGTGGCATTTTTGTTGTGGCTTTTATACTTCGTTTGCAGGAACGTAATGATTTAAATCATTATCTAGGGGGGTCATTTTGGGCATCAACAGATGAACAAATCCCAAAATAAGGATATAAGACAGGCCTGCAATTACGAAAGCCCAAAAGTAACCAGAATTATTTGCTGTGTCCAAAACCGCACCCAACGCCAGGTCCGCTATGATTGCAACAGCTACACCTATCATTTTCCCAATACCTATTACAGAAGCAACTGCTTTTTTGGGAAAAACATCTGATACCAATGTATAGCCATTGACAGACCATGCCTGATGGCCGGCAGCAGCAAATCCAATCAGAAAAATAGCGATCCATTTACTTTCAATTACCGGCACGAAGCAGACAGGTAGAATGATGATGGAACAAACCAGCAGGGTTATTTTTCTGGCTTTGTTGATAGACCAACCCTTTTTAATAAGGGATCCTGATGCATGTCCACCAAGCAGGCTTCCTGCATCGGCCATGATAAAAATGACAAGGAATGGAAGCCCAATGTTCTCAATATTTACATTGAATTTTTCGGCAAGAAATTTGGCTCCCCAAAAAAGATAAAACCACCAAACGCCATCGGTTACCGTTGTCAGGGAGAATGCCCAGGTCTCTCTCTTGGGTATCAGTTTTAACCATTCTATTTTGTCTAGGGTCTCCTCTTGTGAGTCACTGTTAATATAGGCCAACTCTTCTTTAGAAAGTTTTGGATGTACATCTGGTTTTTGGTATGTTTTGAGCCACAACAAAACCCAAATTGAACTAAGTGCACCTGTTAAAAGAAAAGGGATTTGCCAATTGTCACCCTCCACAGTGACGATGGCACCAACTACGAAAGGGGCCAAAATTGCTCCGACACTTGTGGAGGCATCAAAAATTCCAGTCGCAAAAGCTCTGTCTTTCTTAGGGAACCACTCAGCGACAGTTTTTATGGCGGCAGGAAAGTTCCCGGCCTCACCAATTCCAAGGCCAAAACGAACGCCAATAAATCCAATAAGACTGAAAGCGGGTCTTATAGCCGCATGCAACATTCCAAAAATACTCCAAATAACTATGGAAATTGTATACCCGATTCTGGTTCCAAACTTGTCAATTATGCCACCCATGAAAAGCAATCCAAATCCATAAGCAACTTTAAATGAAACCATAATGGTCGCATAATCTTTATTTGACCAGTCGAAAAGTTTTTGAAGTGTTGGCGCCATAACGCCAACAATGCTCCGGTCAAAATAATTGATGGTAGTGGCCATAAACACCAATGCAAGTATCCTGTAGCGATAGTTGCCGATTTTTGAATTCATTTGACAATGTTATTTGCTGGATGGTAAACGATCTCTTCTTTCTTGTTGTCCCAATATACTTTTTTGCCTTCCCTGTATGCATGTGTCGCCATAATACTAGCGATTGAATGCCCAAAACCGGAATGAATATCCCCGTTGGTTAAAGTGTTTCTGCTACGCATGCAATCTGCCCAGTTGTCAAGATGGAACTTGCTGTCATCGCTCAAAACGATAGGGCCAAGTTTCATGTCATATTCTTCGGTGGTCACGATTTCCGCTTTTCCGTTTTTTACTGCCTCTTTTATTCCTTCATAAAAATCGAACCCGGCAGGAAGGTTTTGATGTTCGCGAATAAAAAACCAGCAAGCGCTGCCTTCCCCTCCCAGGGAGAATAAAGTACCGTCTTTACCTCGGATACAAGTATAATTTCCAAACATACTTGCGTAATTTGAGGTGTAAGAGTACAATAATTTTTTATTCTCGTAGGTCGCAAGTGCCTGAAAGGTATCAGGATTTTCTCTGATATCCGGCCAGCCAAAAATTCCTCCGTTTGCAACCATTGAATC
>CAINVV010000055.1 GCA_903854235.1 uncultured Bacteroidia bacterium
AATCAAACATCCTAAAGTGAACAAAATTAAACCGACATATCGAATAACTCGCCCAGGATATAAAACTTCTATATCATTTCCTTCACTTTGTTAGTTTTTAATTCGCAGATTTATAATTAGAAAAACAAAAAAGCAGTTACGATGCTTCGTAACTGCTTGATTACCTGTGGGCCCAGTAGGGCATGATCCTACGACCCCCTGATTATGAGTCAGATGCTCTAACCAACTGAGCTATAGGCCCTGAAAATGGTTTGAAGATTTTCGGAGTGCAATTTTACGCATTTGTTACGTATTTCGCAAACAATTGGCCCAATTTACTTTTCCCCATCCGGGAATTTTGGGCGACCAAAACTGATAATCCTATTACCGCGCCCATCAGGCGGGTTCAAAAACTGCCTTCACCTCCTTTAACAGCTCGGGAATGGGCAGGGATTGCGGGCAATGTGCTTCACAGGCGCCGCATTCGGTACAGGCCGATGCCCGCTGATCCGGCTTCAGGAAACGGTAGTTTTCTTCTTTCCCAAACATATGGTGGTTGTTGTAGTAATCGAAGCATCCCGGGATGTTGACCCCCGATGGACAGGGCATGCAATATCCGCAGGCCGTGCAATCCACCCTGATCCGCTGTCGGTAGATCGTTTTAACCTTGTCGATGATCCGGATATCCGAATGGTCGAAAGAGCCCTCCGTAGCAGCACAGGCTGCCTCTATGTTGTCTTTCAACTGATCCATGCTGTTCATTCCGCTGATCAGCGTGGAGACTTCCGGATGGTTCCAGATCCAGCTTAGGGCCCAGTCGGCAGGCTTTCTTTGCTTTTCCGCCTTGCTGAAGGCCGACTGAACGGATTCGGGGATATTTTGCGCGAGCTTTCCTCCCCGCAAGGGTTCCATGATGGTGATGCCCAGACCTTTTTTTGCTGCGTATTCCAGTCCGCTGCGCCCTGCCTGGAACTCCTCATCCATGTAATTGTATTGAATCTGGCCGAACGACCAGTCGAAGCCATCCACAATCGCGTTGAAATTTTCGGGTTCATCGTGGTAACTGAAACCGGCATATCTGATTCTTCCGTCCCGGATCGCCTGCTCCAGAAATCCGCCAATTCCAAGATCCCGTACGTTTTTCCAGGAGGATTTGTTCAACGCGTGCACCAGATAGAAATCGATGTGATCCGTTTCCAGTCGCTTCAGTTGCTCTTCCAGGAATTTGTCCATATCTTTTCGGGAATGAACCAGCCAGCTGGGAAGCTTGGTGGCCAGCTTGACCTTTCCGCGGTAGCCATCCCTCAGTATTCTGCCTACTACTGGTTCACTCTGTCCGGCAGAGCCCATCCCGGTGCCATGGTAGGGATAGGCTGTATCGATGTAGTTGACCCCATGGTCGATGGCATAACGGATCAATCTGGACGACTCTGCAATATTGATGTTGGCGGCCACGCCACCCGGCATCAGTGGAAGCCGCATGCAACCGAATCCCAGGATGGAGACCTGCTCGTTTGTTTTTCCGAATTTTCTGTAAAGCATAGCGAAAATGAAAAGTGAAAAGTGTAAAGTGAAAAGTGAAAAATTGGCATTGATGCATCTTGCAGAAGGCCAATTGATGCAATCTGGGGGATGTGATATTAAGTGATGGGTACAGTTTAAATGGTTGGAATGACTTTTAAAAGCAGATTCACTACGTTGTGGACATTCTTGCCAAAGACCTCTATAATCTCTTCCCAGGAAACCGGAGTTTCCTCCTCCTTCCAGCTGTCGTAATCGGTGGCCATCGCCACGGCTGCATAGGGGATGCCCAGTTCGTTGGCCAGGATGCATTCGGGCGCGGTGCTCATGTTGATCAGGTCGCCGCCCCAGTTGCGGAACATCCTGGATTCGGCCCGGGTGGAAAAACGTGGACCCTCGATGGTGACGATGCATCCTCCCTGGTGAATATTGAGATTGAGATTCTTTCCGGCCTCCAGGAGCAGATCGCCGAGCCTTTTGTCGAAAGGATCAGCCATCGGGGTGTGTTTCATCTCTCCCGGTTTGAACTCCCCGAAAAAGGTGGTGGACCTGTGTTTGGTAAAATCGATGAACTGGTCGGGGATGACCAGCTCTCCCCTGCCGATCCGCTCCTGCAGGCTGCCGCAGGCGGTGGTGGCCACGATGTGGGTGCAACCCAGCTTTTGGATGGCATACAGATTGGCCCTGTTGTTCACCTGCGATGGGGGGATGGTGTGTTCCCTTCCGTGCCTTGAAAGAAGTACGACTGCAGTGCCGGCAATGGTCCCCGTTAGGAAATCGGAGCTGGGTTCTCCGAAAGGGGTCTGGACGCGGATCGATTCCCGTCCTTGAAGCAGATCGGGATTTTCGAGACCTGATCCGCCGATAATGGCAATTTTCTTCATCTGGTTAATAAAAATGGCGTTCATGCTGCAGAATTCACCGGGTGACTTGAGTGACCGGGTGGAGGGAAGAAAAATTTTGTTTTTCCCAAAACTCCGGGAACTTTAATTAAGCAATTCCCGCACAATTATAACTAATTCCCAACAATAAGTTATGAGAAACCTCGCGATGATCCTTCTCTCTCTCTTATTAAGTCTGGGAACCTTTGCACAAAGAAACAATCTTAAAAATCCACCTACCTAACAGATTTTAAGGAAAGTGTGGACAGGCTGCTCCCTTTCATTCCGATTTCGAACAAGGCTGTAAGCGGGAAAAAGGAGGTACCAGAAAAGCTGACCGTGCAATCGTTCCTGAAATCCGAAGAAAAGAATGACTGCTGACGTGATAGGTTGCGCAAAAAAAACATTGTTATTCTTATTTACATAAAATTAGAAGTCAAATATTCCGAAATCGTCAGATTTCGTATATCTCCGTTATAAAATGATTCATAATCAGAGAAAACACGTCCGCTGAATGGCTGCAAATTGAACTTTTTTACAAAACTTTTTTCAAGATTCCTTGTTACAGAGAAGATATGTGAAACAATCCCGAAAAGATTAGGCAAGTGGAAGGTGAACCGTTTCCACTGTGCAATGCCAATTGAGTCCGGTGAGATTTGTACCTAGATAAACCGTAACCACCGATGGACCCTCCTCCAGCCATGAGAGAAGCAGATCCATCCTACATTTTTTCAATGAAAAAAATTCTCATTGTCGGAAACGATTCTGTTTTGAGAGCGAATAGGTCTGAATTGATCAGGTCGCATGATTTTGAGGTAATCAAGGCTAAAGATGCGTTGACGGGAGTCAGGCTAACCTTGCAAATGAAGCCGGATCTGATCCTGTGCGACACTTCGGTATCCAATTTGAATGGGTATGCCTTTTACCAGACCATTCAGCAGATCAAGTCTGCTTCAGCCATTCCCCTGATTTTTCTTACTACCAGTTCTGGGGAGAAGCGTCTCAGGGACGGATTGCCTCCCGAAGCAGGAACCTGCATCTCACAGCCGGTTCATTCCGAAGAGCTACTGAAGGTCATCCGGAAGCGACTAGACCTGCCTGAACGGATTTTCCAGAAGGGAGAAGAGCGATTTCTGGCCTTGATCAACGATACCGCATTTGGCGTATTCATATACCAATATGGGAAGTTCATCTATTCGAACAAGGCTCTTTTCGGGATGTTGGGTTACAACAATGATTCAGCCTCTCCCCCTGATTTCCAGAATTTGATTGTTGAGAATCACAGACACAAAGTTTTTGATGAACTGGAGAAATGCCTGAATGGCTCCAAATCATCCTTGCGGATCAAATTAAGGGTGGAACACAAAACCGGGATTAAAATAACGGTTGAGTTGTTCGGATCCATTTTGACCTACCAAGGCGTTTCGAGTGTCATCGGACACATCATCAGATCAGAGAAGGCGCTCAAAGAGCAACTTCCACTCATTTGTAAGGTAAAAAACAGTCATGGACTTACAAATCGGGAAATGGATGTCCTCCGACTTATTTGCAGTGGATCAACCTCACTGGAAATCTCCAAAAAACTGTTTATCAGTGAGCGTACGGTGGAGACCCATCGGTCTGTAATTCTATCCAAAACGCATTGCAAAAATGCGGCTGAGATTGTACTGTATGCAATTAGGAACAAGCTCATTACCAACGACCTGTAGATTAATAAAATCTTTTGATCAACCAATTTAGCTCACATTAAGATGCAACCTTGACTTCCAATTATGAATCTCTACCTATTCTGAATAAACTTAATACTATGCGACCAATAAAGATTCTTGTTTCAGTCTTTCTATTTTTTCTCCAGGGAATTGTAGCCCTGCATGCACAGGAGATCACTGCTGCTGCCAGTGGTAATGGGTCAGGAACGACTGGTTTCCTAAGTTATACCTTTGGCCAGGTTTTCTACACATCTGCCAAAAGTGTAAGCGGAGAGGTTGAGGAAGGAGTACAGCACACCTATGAAATTTATCTACTTCCAGACCCCCCGGGCATCATCAACCTGATAGCTTCGGTTTACCCAAATCCAACCACGGATTACATCATTCTAAGCATCACAAATTACAATGCTGCTGACCTTTCCTATCAACTGATCGATTTAAATGGGAAGATGCTTACCAATGATGTCATCAATGGATCCAGAACCAGCATCGGATTAAGCTATCTGACCAGCGGTACCTATTTTTTGAAAATAAATACCAACAATACGCTGGTGAAATCTTTTAAAATCATCAAATACTGATCGGAAGAAACTCTGGATGTAAAAAGTCAACCAAAATAATAATGACTCTGATGGGGATTTCGTTGTTTCCCGTCGGTGAAATAAATTGAAAATTCATCTTTCCAGTCCATTTTCTGACTTGTTGCCAACCCTTCCTTTGTGCCCCGCGCACAGATAAATGATCCGTTTGGCAAAATTGATCCATTAACAAAAAATATTGCCCCATCACTTTCCGGAAATACTTATAAATCGCCTGAAATAGGACATTCATCACTATTCTGTTTAACAATAAATCTGTAACTGCGTAGATTTCAGTACTTAGAAACCAAAAAACATAAACATTTTGGGGAGTTAATTGTATATTTAACTGAGATGATACTTTTCACGATTCAGGTGAATTCATCTGCTTAACCTTTTTGATCGACCTTGCCTAAATAGATTTGACATGACAACAAAATTATTTTTGTTTCTGTCTGCAATAATATTTGCAGCTTCCACCCTTCTGAATCAAAGTGCCTCTTTTGCTCAGGCTCCTCAAAAAATGAGTTTTCAGGCTGTCATACGGAACTCCAGCAATGGTCTGGTTACTGATAAATCGGTGGGTGTGAGGATCAGTATCCTGCAGGGTTCTTCATCCGGATCGCTGGTTTACAGTGAAACACAAAACCTGAGGACCAATTCCAATGGACTTTTAACTGCAGAGATTGGAGGTGCTCCAGGATTTTCTTCCATCGACTGGGCAAATGGTCCATATTACATAAAAACAGAGACAGATCCCACGGGAGGAACATTCTATACCATTACCGGAACCACTCAACTGATGAGTGTCCCCTATGCCTTGCACGCCATCACAGCGGAAAGTTTAACTGGCGGCAATCAAGAAGTTGATCCGGTATTTGCCGCTTCGCCAGCCGGAGGAATTACCGCTAAAAACATCAGTGACTGGAGCACAGTAGCGAGTTCCGGCATTCAATTCAGCATCTCCACGCCAGTTAGCAATCAACTTTTGAGTTTCAATCCCGTATCCGGAAAATGGGAAAACTGGACTCCCAATTTCCTGACCAACCTCAATGAAACAGATCCGGTATGGACGGCCGTATCAGGCAATTACTACACCAAATCCAATTTCCAGACAGCAGGTTCATCTCAGGTTAACTGGTTGAATATCACCGATCGGCCAACCACGTTGTCCGGTTATGGTATCACAGATGCTGCACTGCTTAACCACACCCACTCGCTGAATGATCTTGCCAATATCAGTACGAGCAATATGGCGAACAAGAATTTACTGATGTGGAATGGAACCACTTCGAAGTGGGCGAATGCCACCCTTGCTGAGGCCGGGATTCAGCCGGCAGGCAACTATCTTACCTCCAATCAGAGCATCACTTTAACCGGAGACATTACAGGATCCGGTACAACCTCTATCATAACTTCCCTTGCAGACAATGGTGTTGCCCCTGGAAATTACACTTCTGTTAATGTGAACAGCAAGGGATTGATCACTTCCGGAAATAATCCAACTACCCTGTCAGGTTATGGAATTACCGATGCATTGCCGCTGATTGGCGGAACCATGGTTGGAAAGATTGTCACTGCGCCTTCTACCACTACTGCGGCTGGGCTGAACCTTCCACATGGAAATAGTCCTACAGCACCTGTCAACGGAGACATCTGGTCAACTTCTTCAGGGGTATATGCACGAATAAGTGGCATTACGGTAACCCTGGCCGGGTCAACAGGAATCGTTCCCATCAGTCTTGGGGGAACCGGAGCTACCACTGTTGCCGGAGTTCTGGCAAATCTGGGTCTCTCCAATGTCAATAATACCAGTGACATGAACAAGCCTGTGAGTTTGGACCAGCAGACGGCGATTAATCTGAAGGAGGATAGTTCCAACAAGAGTACGGACGGAACCCTTGCTACCAACTCCGATCAGCTATTTCCCACGGAACAAGCCGTAAAGACCTATGTTAATACACAAATCACCAACAACGCAACACCTGATGCAACGACTTTGTCAAAAGGCAAAATTCAACTTGCAGGGGACCTGGCCGGCAATGCCGATGTCCCTTTAATTGGAAACAACAAAGTAACTACTGCCAAAATTTTGAACGGGAATGTTACCTACGCCAAGATCCAAAACGTAAGTGCGTCGGATAAGGTACTTGGAAGAATCTCTGCAGG
>CAINVV010000056.1 GCA_903854235.1 uncultured Bacteroidia bacterium
AATCAGGTTATTAGCGTTATTCTAAAAAAGAGAAGCGGCCGGAAAAATTTTCCGGCCGCTTCTCTTTTTAATTGATCTAATCAATGTCCCTCTTTGATGTAGTTGAGGCAGGAACCGCTGTGAAACCATTTGATTTGTTGGTCGTTGTAGGTGTGTTTAGCCAAAATTTCATTTACAGTCCCGTCGTTGTGGTGCAAAACCAATTTCAATGGGGTTTCCGGCGTGAAATTTTGCAGTCCGAGGATATCTATCCTGTCTTGTTCCTGAATCAGGTTGTAGTCCTCAGGATTGGCAAAGGTCAGGGCAAGCATACCCTGTTTCTTGAGGTTTGTTTCGTGAATTCTGGCAAAAGAGCGGGTCAATACGGCCCTCACTCCAAGGTGACGCGGCTCCATTGCGGCATGCTCGCGGGAGGATCCTTCCCCATAATTTTCATCACCAATCACTACGGAACCAATCCCAGCTTTTTTATAGGCCCTTGCGGTATCCGGTACCGTACCGTATTCTCCGGATCCCTGAATTAGGACGGAGTTGGTTTTGCCGTTGAAATCGTTGACGGCGCCAATCAGCATGTTGTTGGAAATGTTGTCGAGGTGTCCGCGGTAGGTCAGCCAGGGACCGGCCATAGAAATATGGTCGGTGGTACATTTGCCGCGTGCCTTGATCAGCAGGGAGAGCTGGGTCAGGTCTTTCCCGTCCCAGGGTTGAAAGGGCTCGAGCAGTTGCAACCTGTCGGAGGTCGGATCAACGGTAATTTGCAGGGTACTAAACTCCCTGGAAGGTGGAATTAAACCGGTGTCTTCTGCCGCAAAACCCCTGACGGGAAGATCATCTCCGTGGGGCTGATCCAATTTGACCGATTGACCATCCTTGTTGATTAGGTAATCGGTTTCCGGATTGAAATCTAGGGTTCCGGCGATGGCAAATGCGGTAACAATCTCTGGGGAAGCCACGAATCCGTGTGTCTTTGGATTTCCATCGGTCCGTTTTGCGAAGTTCCTGTTGAAGGAGGTCATGATCGAATTCTCTGGTAGATCAGCGGCATTTTCACGGGCCCATTGTCCGATGCAAGGTCCACAGGCATTGGCCAAAACAATCCCGCCAATTGATTCAAATGCCTTGAGATACTGATCCCTGGCAACCGTATACCTGACCAGTTCCGATCCTGGTGTAACCGTGAATTTGGCCTTCACCTCCAGATTTTTTTCATTGGCCTGAAGGGCAACGGAGGCAGCGCGGCTGATATCTTCGTAAGAGGAGTTGGTGCAGGAGCCAATCAGGCCAACCTGCATCTGTAGTGGCCAATTTTTTTCCCTGGCAACAAACTTAAATTGAGAAAGTGGAGTCGCCAAATCGGGTGTAAATGGACCATTGATATGTGGTTCCAATTCCGAAAGGTTGATTTCCAGCACCTGATCGAAATATTTTTCGGGATTTTCATAAACTTCAGCGTCTCCGTTCAGGTGGTCGGCAATGTTGTCTGCCATGGCGGCAATATCTGCACGGCTTGTGGCTCTCAGGTATTTGGCCATATTTTCGTCGTATCCGAAGATGGAGGTAGTTGCACCAATTTCTGCACCCATGTTGCAGATGGTTCCTTTTCCGGTACAAGAGATGGTGGAGGCACCTTCTCCAAAATATTCGACGATAGCTCCCGTGCCGCCTTTGACGGTGAGTAAGCCCGCCACTTTCAGGATGACATCTTTCGGAGAACTCCAGCCTTTAAGCTTTCCGGTCAGTTTGATCCCAATCAGTTTGGGGAATTTGAGTTCCCACGGAATTCCTGTCATCACGTCCACGGCATCGGCACCACCGACCCCAATGGCCACCATGCCCAATCCCCCTGCGTTGACAGTGTGCGAATCGGTTCCTACCATCATTCCGCCCGGGAAGGCGTAGTTTTCGAGTACCACCTGGTGGATAATTCCTGCTCCCGGTTTCCAGAAGCCGATGCCATATTTCTTGGAGACGGCTGCCAGAAAGTCATATACCTCCTTGTTGGTGATTTCTGCATTTTCGAGATCCGTTACGGCCCCTTCTTTGGCCAGGATCAGGTGGTCGCAATGGACCGTTGAGGGAACTGCTGCTTCCGTTTTCCCCGCCTGCATAAATTGCAGAAGAGCCATCTGGGCCGTTGCATCCTGCATGGCAACACGATCTGGATTGAAATTTACATAGGAAGCACCCCGTTGGTAGGGAACCACCGGAAGTGGTTCTGACAGGTGTACGTACAGAATTTTCTCCGTCAAGGTAACCGGTCTGCCCAACAATCTTCTCAGATTTTGTGTTTTCTGAGGAAACTCCGCGTAGACCTTTTTTATCATTTCAATGTCGTATGCCATAGTCAATCAATTATTTAATTAAAATATCAAAAGTTTGATCAGATTTTTACTGCTGCAAAATTGGCTATTTTTTACTGAATAATATCGCTTATCGATGTTTAAGATGTTAAAAAAAATTCTACCTTGTCATTCTTATTCTATCAGGTTATGTTGTTAAAGCCATTGGTTGTCGAAAATATAAGCATTGCCTTTCAATCGATTAGAGGCAATCTGCTGCGTTCCGTGTTGACAATCATGATTATTGCTGTCGGTATTTCCGCCCTGGTGGGAATTCTAACGGCCATCGACTCGATCAAGAGTGCCATTACCGCCGATTTTACCCGGTTGGGAGCCAACACCTTTTCGCTGCAAAGCAGGGGTATGCGGATTCAAATCGGAAACCAGCGCTACCGCTCCAAAAATTACAGTTACATCAGTTATTTTCAGGCGAAGGATTTTCGGGACCAATTTCATTTTCCTGCCACTGTTTCCATCTCTGTTTTGGCCACCAACCTGGCAACGGTCAAATATGAGTCCAAGAAGAGCAATCCCAATGTAATTGTGAGGGGAGTTGACGAAAATTACCTCCAGACGGCAGGCTATGACCTCGATAAAGGAAGGAACATCTCCATACAGGAGGCTTATGACGGTGCCAATGTGGCCTTGATAGGCGCAGAGATGGTGCCCAAGATTTTTCCAAAGGATACCGAACCGCTCGGGAAACTGCTCTCTATTGGAAGCGGTAAATATACCATCATCGGCATTCTAAAATCGAAGGGAAGTGGATTCGGGGAGACCGGTGACAGACTAGTTTTTCTTCCTTTTGCCAACGCGAGACAATATTTTGGCCGCCCCAATATGAACTTCAAAATCAGTGTCCACCCCAATTCCCCTCAATTAATGGACGCTGCCACAGGTGAAGCGGAAGGGGTATTCCGAAATATCCGCAAACTCAACATCAGCGACGATTCCGACTTCATCGTGGAAAAAAGTGATAACCTGGTGAATATTTTGCTAGACAATATCAAATATGTGACCATGGCTGCCACCATCATTGGGATCATTACCCTGCTGGGAGCCGCCATCGGACTGATGAACATCCTGTTGGTAACCGTCGCTGAGCGCACCCGTGAAATTGGTATCCGCAAGGCCATTGGCGCCAATTCCGCTACCATCCGGCAACAGTTTCTGATCGAATCCATCGTGATTGGACAAATGGGAGGGGCCTTGGGTATCGTTCTGGGTATCCTGGCAGGAAACGGAATTTCCTTCTTCATCGGAAGTGCCTTCATCGTGCCGTGGGACTGGATCATAGGAGGCGTTACGCTATGCCTGCTGGTCAGTTTTGCGTCAGGGGTCATTCCTGCAGTCAAGGCTGCCAAACTGGATCCGATTGAGGCGCTGAGGTATGAGTAGTGTGGGAGGACTGTAGGACTATAGGACTGTAGGACCGGTTCCTGATGAAGCCGAAGGGGAAGGTAAAAAGTGAAGAGTTGAGAACTGAGAATAGCGACAATAGATACTTAGTTTGTAACGTCTGGCCTATTTTTGACCACAAGGAAATTGGTTCTGGAATGAGTTTCGCTGAGCGGCGAAATGATGGTAGAAGCAACAATTGTATGGGATTGCCGTCCGTTTTAAAATACCAGAAAGAGTGTTTAGGATGGAATAGTTAAGAATTTGAAAATTGAGCTTTCTGCGTAGAATCCATTCCAAATGACAACTGTTTTTCGTTGGTCAGAATCCCAACACTTTTCGATTTTCACAATTTAAAATTAAGCGTGAATTTGTAGGCAAAATTGAGTTTGTCGACGGCAAAGCGATACGGTCCATACCTGTAATAAGTACCAAATCCCAATCCGATAAAATTGGTACTGAAGATTCTATTCAACTCCACCCCTGATTCAAAAAATCCTTTTCTGAAATCAGTGGCTCCCGTAGCATCCGTGTACCTTTGCTGAAGGGTTCCGAATCCAAGGTTTCCGACCAATACCGGTTCTGGGCGTATAAAGTACCAACCAGGAATGAATCCTGTCCCGAAACTGTGGCGCAAGTGCAGCGAGGCAAACTGATCCGCCGAAAACTCGTTGAGCCGCATGGTGGCAAAGGTGTAATTTGCGAGGATGGTGAATCCTCCAGAATAACTGCCATATCCGTTGAACCATTCGGTGGAGGGGGCGGTGTTAAAAATTTTCCCCCCACGGATCATTAGAGAGGTGGCACCGGTCGCGGAGAGTCTGATCCTGAATTTTCCCTTTGCCTCCACTTTTGTGAATTGATATTCACTGTCCAGTGCTTTCAATCCCTGGATGATGGTCAGGTACATATCGGCTTTTGGCGGAGAACTCTGGATCAGTTCGATCGCGTCATTCAGAAAAGCAATACCGGGAGAGTATCTGAACTGCAGGCCAACCCTTGTTGTCTGGAATGGCTCCCAACCGGCAACCACCACATCCCCGTAAGCATTGTCGAGGTAAGAAGATTTTTCAAAGAAAAGCCGAACATTGAGGGGTTGATACGGCCTCATTTCCACACTTGCCGTGTAACTTTTGGTGTGGAACATGTGCTGAAGGAGCAGGGACCTGAAATATTCCGGATTAAAAATGTCGTATTCTTCCAGTAAGGTTGATTCTCCAAACTCCCTTTTCATGTCGCGGTAGCCAATTTGCACTTTTAAATCAGGATAACCCGTAGGATAAAACCTCAGCCACTCGCCGTGCCGAAAGAGTCCATCCCTGGTACTGTAGATGAAATAGGTTCCCGTGGCGAAGTATTTGGATAACTTCCGGTTGGTCTCCAATCCCAAACCAATTTTATAGCCTTCGTTGATGTTGTATCCAAAGAGATAGGTGTAGTTGACGCTGAAAACTCCTACCGGGATGGTCCCCAGCGAAAGGGAGTGCAAGAGTTTTGCCTTTTGGTTGAGCCGGTATTTTTCTCCCAGACTATCCAGGTACTGATAAGTGGCGGAATCTTTCGGCGTAAGTGGAATGTACCGGAATCCTTTGTTTTCGAAAAGTGTATCCTTCCTTTCTCTGGAAACAGTCACCCCATATTTAGGAAAAGTTTTCGGATCGATGGGTACGTTCGCCTCCCTTTGGTAGAGATAGGTACGACTGTTGGCGGTGATGGATAGCTCCAGGGGTTTCCTGTTTTTGGTCAGGGAATCCAGGGGAAAGCTGGTCATCATCTTGAAGTTGATGGCGGCATTCAGCTCGGAAGGAAACCAGTGGCTAGAGTCGATCCGGTCGTAATGCTGCCAAATGGAGGCGAAGATCTCTTTCTTGTCGGAAAGCGCTGGTTCCGCAATGACGCTTTGAACGGCGAATCCATGGGTGTTGATGTGCAGGAATCCCTTCAGACCATCAAAATTCCGGTCTCTGGCCGGATGAAAACGAATCAGGAAGACGGTATCCTTTTTGTCTATCAGCAGCGTATCTTCCATGATGAATGCATAATTTTTCAAGGCTGATTTGCTGACAGGGGAGAGGTAATTCTTGCTCAGCAGGGAGAAATTTTCCTTGTAAATTGAGAAACTCTGCAGTTGGGTAGCCAGTAGAAAGAAACTTTCCTTCTTCAAACCAGAGACTTTGGATGAGAGAATCTCTTCATTTTCGTGGTTAGGTTGAAGGAATTTCTTTCTGCTTAGGGTCTCTATCAATAGCATGTGATTGGCTTCGAAACGTTGCTGCAGTTTTTCCAACTCCCTGGCGGTAATCTTCAATTTGCCACTGAACTTGACTTCGGAAGCTTCGTCGGAAGAGAGCCAGAATTTGTGGTAAGAGGTGTACTGAAAGCTCTCCAACTTTTCCGGATCGTTTTCTTTGGCATGGTCCAAGACCAACTGCATGACCCTGTAGGCAGGATCTTTCCCGGGGTGGATCTCGATGGTGCTCAGAAAATTGTCGTTGGGGTAAAGGGAAATGGTCCAGTTATCTTCATGGGATCTGGCCGTGGGAAGGATCATGGTTTTGAAGCCGATGTAACTCAATTGAACCTGCCTGACACTGTCAGGAATGACGAAATTGCCGTCGATGTTACTGATTGTTCCCGTGTTGCCGGCGTCAAACCTCAAATGCACAAATGGGAGGGGAGACTGATCAATACCATTGATGACGTGTCCATGAATACCCGAAGTCTGGGCCATTCCGGAAAAAAACAGGGAACAAAGGAAAAACAGGGACAAGGAAAACCGATGCCAGCTACTCTTCGTTTTCCTGCAGTTCATTTAAAGACTGAATTAATTGATCGCGGTATTTGCCGAAAAGAAGGTTAAAACCCTTGTGAAAGATGTAGAAGATGGATCCTGCCAACAATCCCAGCAAAATTAACATGGATAAAACGACGATAATGATGGCCATTGTCGAAGGTGTCTGACTGATTCGTATCGATTCAAAACCCTTGTCGGCACCCGTCAGAAAGCCCAATCCAACGCCTGATATCAAAATGGTGACTGCCAGGTAGAACTCTTTTTTGAAAGTATCCAGAAGCTTGAGCACCTTTTGAATGGCACCTTTCAAATCCTGGTTGGCAAGTGTTTGCAGCTGAAGTCTGCGGTACCTGATCACAAATAGCAGAATGCTAAGCATCACAAGAAAATTCACAATCCATTCGAGTAGGTTGATCCAGCGAGGCACCTCCAGATTGGTCTTCCAGCGGGAAGGGAAGAGCAGATCTGCAGGGAGCAGTTGATCGGCGAGCGTGAAAAGGAAGAAGAGGCCCAGAAAGCAGATGCCAATTTTCACGCTCCTGTCCAGTCGCGACAATATACCCGTACTCCTGCGGTGCAAAAGTTCATTGATGGTGGCTGCATCCAGCTCTTTCCCCTGAACCTTATCTGTACTTGCCTGCTGCCAGGCTTTCTTAAACTCGTTTAATTCCATCTATTTAAGCTCTCTGCTTTTAACAAAGTATTCCAATTTTTTCTTGATTCTGTTCATCTTGACCCTCACATAGTTCTGTGAAATCCCCGTTATTTCTGAAATATCTTCGTAGGGTTTGTCTTCCAGATAGAGTAAGATGATTGATTTTTCTATCCCCGTCAGTTGATTGATGGCCTCGTGGAGCAAATTAAGTTGCTCCTCTTTTTCGTAATCGTATGCTTCATCTGCCAAAAGATAGAGCTCTTTCCCCAACTCACTCTTTTTCCTGTGCTTGGCATCCTTCTTGAAATTGGTAATCGCCGTGTTGATAGCGACCCGGTACATCCAAGTGGAAAATTTGGATTGCTCCCTGAATTTATCGTATGATTTCCACAATTGAATCAATATCTCCTGAAAAAGATCCTTGCGATCATCCTCATGATCACAGTATATTCTTGTGACCTTGTGGATGATCCCCTGATTTTGGGTGATATTTCGCAAAAAATCCTCTTTCACTTCTATTGAATTAGTCTCCCGGAGGAGTAAATCATTACAAATGCTGAAATCCGGTCCTAGTTTGAGCTCATTTTTAGCATGTTGACCTCGTCCTGTGTCAGGAAGCGCCATTTCCCGCGTGGAAGGTTTTTCTTGGTCAGTCCGCAGAAATAGACCCTATCAAGTCTGACGACCTTGTATCCTAGGTGCTCGAAAATTCTGCGCACGATTTTGTTTTTCCCGGAGTGAATCTCAATACCGACTTGTTTTTTGTCCTCTTCATCGGCATAACTGACCGAGTCGGCAGCCACGAAACCATCTTCCAGGGTGACCCCGTTTACAATCTCATCGAGATGGGCCTTGGTGACCTTCTGATCCAGGTGCACGTGATAAATCTTTTTCCGGTTGTATTTCGGATGCGTCAGCCGTTTGGTCAGATCGCCATCGTTGGTAAAGAGCAGCAGACCGGTGGTGCTTTTATCCAGTCTTCCAACCGGGTAAATGCGTTCGTAACAGGCGTGCTGGACCAGGTCCATCACCGTTTTGTCTGCATGCGGATCTTCGACGGTTGTCACAAATCCCTTTGGCTTATTGAGCAATACATATACTTTTTTCTCTATGGAAAGCAACTTCCCGTTGAAACTGACGGAGTCGCCCATCCGAACCTTGTATCCCATTTCGGAAACGATCTCGCCGTTTACGGTGACACAACCGGTAGCGATGTAAGTATCGGCCTCCCTGCGCGAACACATTCCGGAGTTGGCAATGAAACGGTTCAACCGGATGGTTCCATCATTGACGGGTCTTTTCGCTACTGGTCCACTCTTTTTCCTGTCAAGCTCCTCAATCACGTTGCGTTTTCCCAGCTTCCCCCGCAGAACTTTGCCTTTCGGTCCTACAAAACTGTCGGTTTCAGTATCTTCAAACCTTTTTTGAACTGGCTTGTTGATGACATTCCGGCGGAAAATATCGGAGGTTCGCTCCTTGAAAACTCTTTTGGGTTGCGGGCTCTCTGCTTTTGCCGCCTCGGGTCTTGATTTTCCGATGCGCTTTCCGACTCCTGCAGGCGGAGGAATCACCGTTTTCTTCCTGGCTTTTACGATCTCTTCCGGGTAGGCTGTTCCGGTTCTGATCACCCTTTTTGACCGCCCGGTCGTTCCGGAGGTCTCCTCTTTTTTGATGCGGGGTCTGCTCCCCGGACTACGCTTCTCGACGGTACGCTTTGAATCGCGCTCCTGTCCTCTTTCTCGCTTCATGGTATTCAACTAATTATACAATTCCGCAGCAAATTTCGCAAAAAAAACGGATATAATGGTGCGGTCGTTTTCAATCAGGTTCAATACTTTGTAAAACGACTATATTTTATCAATTTTGTAGCCCTAAAAGCAAAAGAATGACGCTGATCAAATCTATTTCCGGAATAAGGGGAACCATAGGTGGTTTGCCAGGTGAAGGACTGACACCCCAGGATGTGGTAAAATTCACGGCAGCTTATGCTGTCTGGGCAAGGGAGCGGCATCCAGCCGTTCCTAAGCTGCGGATCGTGGTGGGCAGAGATGCCCGTCTTTCAGGGCAGATGGTCAACAAACTGGTGACGGCTACCCTGACAGGAATGGGAATGGAGGTGACAGACATTGGACTCGCCACCACACCCACGACAGAACTGGCTGTCGTTGCAGAGAAGGCGCAGGGCGGAATCATCCTGACCGCCAGCCACAATCCAAAGCAATGGAATGCACTGAAATTGTTGAATGAAGAGGGAGAATTTCTAAATGAGGCAGAGGGGAAAAGAGTGCTCGATCTGGCAGAAGCCAATGAATTTAACTTTGCCGGTGTCGACCAGCTCGGAGAGATTCTGTATTCCGACTATTCCGATTTTCATATTCAAAAGGTGCTGGAGCTGAAGCTGGTTGATGTGGAGGCCATTCGGGCAGCCAATTTTTGCATTGCCATCGATGCGGTCAACTCTGTGGGTGGAGTAGTGGTTCCCAGGTTGCTAAAGGCCCTTGGCGTTCAATCGGTAGTGGAGATCCATTGTGACCCTACCGGGAATTTTGCACATTCACCCGAGCCGCTTCCCGAAAACCTGATCGAAACGGCCATCACGATGCAAAAAACAGGGGCAGACCTCTGCTTTGTCGTCGATCCGGATGTCGACAGACTGGCCATCATCAGTGAAGACGGTTCGATGTTCAACGAGGAGTATACCCTGGTGGCAGTGGCCGATTATGTGCTGGCCCATACACCGGGAAACACGGTGTCCAATCTTTCCTCTTCCCGTGCGCTGCTGGATGTTTCGGAAAAATACGGAGTCACCTACACCCCTTCTGCGGTAGGGGAAGTGAATGTGACCAGGGCGATGAAAGATACCCAAGCCGTCATTGGAGGAGAAGGAAATGGGGGCGTCATTTATCCCGAAAGTCATTATGGCCGGGATGCGCTGGTGGGCATAGGGCTATTTCTTACTCATCTGGCCAAGAGCGGAATGAAATGCTCTGAATTGCGCAAAATATACCCTGCCTATTTCATGGCCAAGAAGAAGATTGAACTTGCCGCCGGAATTGACCTCGAAGCCATCCTCCTGAAGATGAAGTCGAAGTATGGCAAGGAAAAAATTACAGATGTGGATGGTGTTCGAATAGATTTTGAAAGGGAATGGGTTCACCTGAGGAAATCGAATACGGAACCGATCATCCGGATTTATTCGGAAAGCAGCTCCATCGAAAGAGCTAATTTATTGGCAGACAAAATAATAATGGAGGTAAAAAATCTGATTGATTAATTTTTTGTTAATCTTTCCGGAAAGAAAAGAAGAGTATAGAATAACTAAATAATTTTGCATTCGAATTTAATTCAGTAAAAAAAAGAGATATGAAAGTTACAGTTGTAGGAGCAGGAAACGTAGGTGCCACATGTGCAGATGTGCTGGCGTCAAGAGAAGTGGTCAACGAAGTGATTCTTCTGGATATCAAGGAAGGCATTGCCGAAGGTAAAGCCCTCGATATCTGGCAAAAAGCCCCGATCAATAGTTACGATACCAAGACCATCGGTGTAACCAACGATTATTCAAAAACAGCCAATTCCGATGTGGTTGTCATCACCTCCGGACTTCCCCGTAAACCGGGTATGAGCCGCGATGACCTGATTCAGGTGAATGCCGGAATCGTTAAATCAGTAACCGAAAATATTGTCAAATATTCTCCCAACACCATTTTGGTCATTGTCTCCAATCCACTTGACGTGATGACCTATCAGGCTCACGTTACTTCAGGATTTCCAAGAGAACGGGTTTTGGGTATGGCAGGAATTCTGGATACCGCCCGCTACCGTGCATTTCTATCCGATGAACTGAATATCTCCCAGAAAGAGATTACTGCGATGCTGTTGGGTGGTCATGGAGATACCATGGTTCCACTTACCCGTTACACCACGGTTGGTGGTATCCCGGTTACGGAACTTGTCACTGAAGAACGTTTAGATGCCATCGTTCAACGCACCAAAGTAGGTGGAGGCGAATTGGTGAAACTGATGGGTACTTCTGCCTGGTATGCTCCAGGTGCTGCTGCCGCACAGATGGTTGAAGCCATTGTGAAAGACCAGCGAAGAATTTTTCCTGTCTGCATCCAGTTGAAGGGTGAATACGGAATCGAAAATTGCTACCTGGGTGTTCCTGTCGTATTGGGAAAGAATGGGATCGAGAAGATTTTTGAACTCCAACTCAATGAAAAAGAGGCTGCCATGATGAAAGAGAGCGAAGGTCACGTCAGGGAAGTCATGAACGTTCTGGATGACTTGAACAAATAGCAATTTAATTTTCGATTCGGGATTTTGGATTTTCAACTGCGGTAAATCGCATATCGTAAATCGAAATTCGAAAATTTATAAAGCCGTTTCCATTTTTTGGGGCGGCTTTTTTAGTTACTTCGTAACATGAAAAGCAGAAGAGAAATTCCCATGGAGGTGGTTTTTTTAGAGGAAGGGACCATCCATTTGCTGGTCGAAGCGGTTGCCCCGGGTGTCGAAAACCACTGGTGGGTAGTGGATTCCGGTGCATCGAAGAGTGTGGTGGACAAAGCACTTGCAGGTAGTTTCGTGGGGGATCAGGTGGTGGGTTCCCCTGCAACCGGACTGGGAAAGGAGATGGTGGAAACCTCTACTGGCTTCATAACTAATTTGGCATTGGGAGGTTTCAGTTTTGAGGCACTTCAGGTGGCCATTGTCGACCTTCACCACATCAACGAGGAATATGGAAAGTATTCGGATAAAAGGATTGCCGGCCTGTTGGGAAGTGATTTCTTTTTCAGGGAGAAGGCTTTGATTGATTATGAAGCAAGGATCCTCTCCCTGCGGGATGAAGTGGTGCAGAAGGAGCAAGAATAATCAGTCTGTCAACCTGGGTAAAGGGTAAATATCCCCAATTGAATAAATCAAATACTAGATAATGTGAAGGTTGCATACAATTTCGCATTTCAAACTACAAACCTGAATCTTCAACTATTTAATATCAAAAAAATAAATATCTTTGCGCACTATGTTTTTTTAGGATTAGGAAGTTAACAAAGAATAGAAAATAATAAACCGAATTTCCAATGCAGAATAAAGGATTAATCAGGCTCATCGCCATTTTGTTAGGTTTGGTTTGCTTGTATCAGCTCTACTTTACCTACAAAGCCATCAAGGTTGAGAATGATGCTGCTACCTACGGAGTGAGCAAAGCAAAGAAAGAGAACCCCAGTGCTACCGCTGTTGACCTGGAGGCCATTGCAAAATCACACGAGTCGCGCTATCTTGACTCAATCGCAAATCAACCTGTTTACAATTTCCTTGGCTTAAGGAAGTATACCTTCAAGGAGGTTAAGGAGTTTCAGTTGCCACTGGGTCTTGACTTGAAAGGTGGTATGAATGTTACCCTGGAGGTATCCGTTGTAGACCTTATTCATGCATTGTCTGGATACAGTACTGACCCGACCTTTACCAAAGCCATCGAACTGGCACTACAGAAACAGAAGACCAGTCAGGACGATTTTGTTACCCTATTTGGCAAATCTTTCGAACAGATTGATCCCAATGCCAAACTTGCCTCCATCTTCAATACGCTTGAACTGAGAGACAAGGTCAGCTATAACTCTACCAACTCACAGGTTTTATCTGTCATCAGGAAAGAGACCGATGCCGCCATTGATAACTCCTTCCAGATCCTGAGAACACGTATCGACCGTTTTGGCGTTACACAGCCAAATATTCAGCAGCTTCAGACCAAGGGACGTATCCTCGTTGAACTTCCCGGTATCAAGGATGCCAACCGTGTCCGTAAATTGCTTCAGGGTACTGCCAACCTGGAATTCTGGGAAACATACGAAAACAGTGAAGTATATTCTTACCTGCTGGAAGCCAACAAGAGGCTTCGTGAGGTAAAAGCCGTTCAGGCCGCTGCCGCCGCTGCTCCCGCAGCAACACCTGTTGCTACTGCAGACAAAGCCGCAACGCCCGCTACAGCAAACAGCCTGGTGAGTGAAATCAAGAAAGCTGAAAAAGACTCCTTGTCTGCAGGTTCGACCGAAGACATCGCAAAAAATTTCCCGCTGTTCTCTGTTTTGACTCCGAATACCTCACGTGACAATCAAATCGTTCGCGGACCGGTTGTTGGTTATTCCCATTTCAAGGATACAGCGAAAGTAAACCAATACCTCAAATTGCCACAGGTCAGGTCAATTTTCCCGAGAACGATGATCTTCAGGTGGTCGGCCAAGGCGACCTCCGCCGAAGGCAACTTCTACCAATTGATTGCAATTAAAGTTTCCAGCCGCGATGGTCGTGCCCCACTGGATGGTGGTGCGGTCACTGAAGCCCGCCAGGATTTTGGTCAGAACAAGGCCTCCAGTGTGGTTGATATGACCATGAACGCAGAAGGCGCGAAGGTCTGGCAACGTATGACCCGCGAGAATGTGGGCAAGAGTGTCGCCGTCGTTTTGGATGATTATGTTCAATCATTTCCAACCGTTCAGGGAGAAATTCCAAATGGTCGCACCGAAATCTCCGGACAGTTTACCGTCGATGAGGCAAAGGACTTGGCAAACATGCTGAAATCAGGTAAGATGCCGGCTCCGGCCCGTATCGTACAGGAAGAGATTGTAGGTCCTACCCTGGGTAAGGAATCCATCAATAGCGGTATGTGGTCATTTGCTATTGCCTTTGTTCTCGTACTGGCTTATATGTTGTTCTTCTACAGTATCAAGGGTGGATGGACAGCCAACGTAGCGCTTCTCGTCAACTTATTTTTCCAGATTGGCATTCTGGCTTCGCTGGGAGCCGTTCTTACCTTGCCCGGGATTGCCGGTATCGTTTTGACGATGGGTATGGCGGTCGATGCAAACGTATTGATCAACGAACGCATTGAAGAGGAAGTCCGAGCCGGGAAAGGTATGCGACTCGCTGTCAAGGATGGATATCACCATGCCTTGTCTGCGATTATTGATGGTCACGTCACCTCCTTCTTAACAGGTCTTGTACTGTATGTATTCGGTACAGGCCCAATCAAGGGATTTGCTTCCACCTTGCTGGTTGGTATTGCTATGTCCCTCTTTACAGCAGTATTCGTCTCCCGCTTCATGTTTGAGCGCTGGTTGGATACAAACAAAAAAATCACCTACGTGACCAAATTCTCTGCAGAATGGTTGCGGAACGTGCATCTTCCTTTCATCCAGAAACGCAAAATATTCTATGTCTTTTCAAGTACGCTGATCGCAATTTCCATTCTTTCGGTTGTAATCAAAGGGATGAACTACTCCATCGACTTCAAGGGAGGCCGTACCTATGTGGTTCGTCTGACCAAGGATGTCATGGTGGAAGATGTTGCCAAATCATTGGCTGTCGTATTTGTCAATGCTCCAGAGGTTAAAACCTTCGGCGCCAACAACCAGGTTCGAATCACCACCGACTATAGGATTGAAGAACTCACGGATGCTGTCGATGCAGAAGTGGAGGCCAAACTGTATCAGGGGATGAAACCCTTTATGACTTCAGATGTCACGCTTGAGAAATTTCTTTCCGACTACCGGATGAGTTCTCAGAAGGTGGGTCCAACCATTTCTGATGATATTAAAAAACATGCAATTCTTTCGATCGTCTTCTCGCTGATGATCATCTTCCTATACATTGCCGTTCGATTCAGAAACTGGCAGTTTGGTCTTGGAGGTCTGGTTTCCCTCGCGCACGACGTCATCATCGTAATCGGGATGTATTCGTTGCTGGATGGATGGCTCTCTTTCTCCCTCTCTGTTGATATGGCGTTTATCGCAGCCGTGCTGACCATTATCGGTTACTCCATCAACGACACCGTTATCGTCTTTGACCGTATCAGGGAATATGTACACCTTCATCCGAAACAGGATCCTGAAAAGACTTACAACGATGCCATGAACGCAACATTACGCCGTACCTTCAGTACCTCGCTGACCGTTCTGGTGGTTTTGTTTGCCATCTTCCTCTTTGGCGGAACTTCCATCAAGGGATTCGTGTTTGCCCTGTTGATCGGGATCATGTTCGGTACCTATTCCTCCGTATTCATTGCAACTCCGGTTGCCTATGATACCCTGATGAGGAAATTGAAAAAAGAGAACAAATAAAATATTCTCACCTTCTTTTAAAAAGCCCGGAAAGATAAAATTCCGGGTTTTTTATTGTCCGATGAGCAGGTAAGGAGGATCAAATTTGAGAGGATTGTTATCTTTGTACAAATTGTCTGCATATGTCACATCCATTACTATTTTTCAGCGGCGGTGAAATTATCGTCATCGTCTTTTTTGTCCTGATCCTGTTTGGAGCCGATGCCATTCCCGGAATGGCCAGAACCATCGGAAAAGTGATGAGTGAATTTCACAAAGCCACGGACGATATCAAACGGGAAATTACGGATCATACTTCAGATATTAAAAACGAGTTCAACAACCTGAAGGATAATGCCGAGCGAAAAAGCAGCGAACTAACACGCAAAATTGACGAGGAACTCAAGTAAACCATGCTCGAAGCGACCAGTATTTCAAAATCCTATGGTACCCTACAGGTGCTCAAGGCTGTTTCACTGAAAGTTGAAGCGCACGAAATTGTATCCGTGGTAGGTGCCAGCGGAGCAGGCAAGACCACCCTTTTGCAAATTCTTGGTTCCCTGAGCCGTCCGGATTCTGGAAATGTAAAGATTCACGGCAATGATCTTTTTTCATTGGGAGAGCGGGATCTTTCGCGATTTAGAAACCGGGAGATTGGATTTGTATTTCAGTTTCACCACCTTTTGCCAGAATTCACTGCTTTTGAAAATGTCTGCATTCCTGGTTTCATTGCTGGAACAAAAAAAAGCGTGGTAGAAAAACGTGCACAGGAACTGCTCCAGATACTGGACCTGCTGCCTCGTGAGAGCCACAAACCCTCCCAGCTTTCGGGCGGCGAAAAGCAACGGGTGGCCATTGCCCGTGCACTCATCAACAATCCTTCCGTCATTCTGGCCGACGAACCCTCCGGAAACCTGGATTCCCAAAACCAGGAAGAACTCTACCGGCTCTTCTTCTCCCTTCGCGAAAAATTTGGCCATACCTTTGTCATCGTCACGCACGATGACCATTTTGCGGGTATGACGGACCGGATGATCCGGTTGCAGGATGGGTGTATTCTAGGTACTTGAAGTACTTCAAGTGAAAAGGACAGTCACAACAAGTGCACTAAGTATTCAACTTTAGTCATATCTCTATGTCCAACAACTGGTTTCAATTCAAGCAATTCAGAATCGAACAGGAACGGTCCGCCTTGAAAGTGGGTACCGATGGGGTCTTGTTGGGAGCCTGGTGCAACCTGAAGGGAGCTTTCAGCATTCTGGACGTAGGAACCGGCACGGGGCTGATTGCCCTGATGATGGCTCAATCGTCAACGGCAGCTATTTCCGCCATCGAAATCGATGAATCCTCTTGCCAGGATGCACTTCTGAATTTCAGGAATTCTCCCTGGAGCGAAAGATTGGAACTATTTGCCAGCGATTTTAATGCTTTTAAGGAATCGTATTCCGGAAAATATGATTTGGTCGTCAGCAATCCCCCTTTTTTTGTTCAATCGATGAAATCGGCTGATGCAGCCTCCTCTAAGGCAAGACACGATGTCTCTCTCACCTTTCGGCAGTTGATAACCGGCTCCAAAAGGCTACTTCATGAAAATGGC
>CAINVV010000057.1 GCA_903854235.1 uncultured Bacteroidia bacterium
ACCAGCCCCTACAATGGTGTGAATTTCATCAATGAACAGGATGATGTTGTCGACTTTGGCCAGTTCGTTTAGAATGGCCTTCATCCGTTCTTCAAACTGACCACGGTATTTGGTTCCGGCAACAATCGAGGCTAGATCCAGGCTGATCACTCTCTTATCAAACAGAATCCGGGACACCTTTCGCTGGGAGATGCGCAAGGCCAATCCTTCGACGATAGCGGATTTTCCAACCCCTGGCTCTCCAATTAATACCGGATTATTTTTCTTCCTTCTACTGAGAATCTGCGCGATGCGCTGAATTTCGTTTTCACGGCCTACAATGGGGTCGAGACTTCCTTCCATGGCAGCCTTGGTAATATCTACCCCGAAGTTATCCAGAACGGGCGTATCAGTCTTGGGACTTGCATTTCCTTTTGAACCCTGTGAAGAGCCGGACCCCGGACCTGATCCGCTGCTTCGTCCAAACATATCATCCTGATCATCCCCTTCTTCTGGGAAATCAGATTTGTTCTCTACTTTTGATAACTCTATAATCTTAGTCTTTACTTCGTCGTAATTCACATCATTTTTTTTAAATAATTCAAACACCAATCCATCTTTTTCCTTTAAGATAGCCAACAACAGATGACCAGTGTTGACAGTCTCTTCATTAAGCGATCTGGCTTCCAGGAATACGATTTTTAAAGTTCGTTCCGTGTTTTTAAGCAAAGGTATTGCTGCATCTATTGCGAGGGAGGCCCCCTTCCTGAGGTGCAACTCCAGTTCATTTTTGAGATTTGTGAAGTCCAGTCCCAACTGTTTCATGGTATCTATAGCAATCCCTTCACCGTCGCGCAGAATACCGAGGAACAGATGTTCTGTGCCAATATGGTCATTGCCCAAGCGTATGGCTTCTTCTCTGCTGTATGTCAAAACATCCTTTATCCTAGGCGAAAATTTTGAGTCCATTTCATTGTTTTATATTTCTCTCATCAAAAATCATTCCTTCAGCAAAATAATAAATAAATTTAATTATAAATTTCATCTATTTCAATCTTTAGAAATAAAAAATATAATCTCAAACGCCGCTAATCTACTATATTTTAGTGGGTTAAAAATTATTGTCAAATAAAAAAAAATAATTATCCTCAAGATTGCACCATTTGCCAAAATGGCACAGTCAGCGGCCATTTAAATTAGAGGTTAAATAACGATATTTTATCAGGATCATATTCCACGAATAACTTTAAAATGATTATTTTTGTGTTGCTTTTTTAATGCCTTAAAATACAAATAAGATCTATATGTCTGATTCAGAGAGAATTATTCCGATTAATATTGAGGAGCAAATGAAAACGGCCTACATTGACTATTCAATGTCGGTCATAGTTTCCAGGGCACTTCCAGATGTTCGTGACGGGCTGAAGCCTGTTCACCGCAGGGTATTGTTCGGAATGAGCGAGTTAGGTAATTTTTCAAACAGACCCTACAAAAAATCCGCCAGAATAGTGGGGGAGGTGCTCGGTAAATATCACCCCCACGGAGACTCTTCAGTCTATTATGCCATGGTTCGTATGGCTCAGTTGTGGTCGTTGAGATATCCCTTGATTGATGGACAGGGTAACTTTGGTTCCATCGATGGTGACAGTCCGGCAGCCATGCGTTATACCGAAGCAAGACTGAAAAAAATTGCAGAAGAGGCATTGGCCGACCTGGACAAAAATACCGTCGATTTTCAGCCTAATTTTGATGAATCCCTGTCTGAACCAACGGTTTTGCCTACGAAATTCCCGAATTTACTCATCAATGGAACCTCAGGCATTGCAGTAGGTATGGCTACCAACATGCCCCCACACAATTTACCGGATACCATCGAAGCCATCATTGCATACATTGATGATCCGGAAGTCTCCATCAATGTCCTGATAGATAAAATAAAAGCACCCGATTTTCCAACAGGTGGAATCATCTATGGCTATGCCGGAGTACGGGAAGCATTTGAGACTGGCAGAGGAAGAATCGTGGTTCGTGGCCGTGCGGAAATAGAAACGACAGAGCACGGAAGGGAGAAACTGATTATCACAGAGATCCCTTACATGGTCAACAAGGCCGAAATGATCATCAAGATTGCAGAGATGGTCAATGAGAAGAAAATTGACGGTATCAGCAACATCAACGACGAATCAGACCGCTCAGGGATGAGAATCGTAATCGATATCAAGCGCGAAGAGATGGCAAGTGTGGTTTTAAACAAACTATACAAATTTACTGCGCTCCAGACAGCCTTCAATGTCAACAACATTGCACTGGTCAAAGGCAGACCTCAGATGCTGAATCTGAAGGACTTGATCAAATATTTTGTGGAACACCGGCACGAAGTGGTGATTCGCAGAACAGAATACGATTTGGATCAGGCAGAAAAGAAAGCCCACATTTTGAGGGGTTTGATTATTGCCATAGACAACCTGGATGCGGTAATTACCATCATCAGGGCAGCAAAAACACCCGACGAAGCAAGAGAAAATCTATGTTCAAACTTCGAGTTGGACGATGTTCAGGCTCGGGCCATTCTGGACCTGCGTTTGCAAAAACTTACCGGGTTGGAGCGGGACAAAATACACCAGGATTATACCGAGTTGTGTAAAATGATCGACTGGTACAAGGAGGTCTTGTCGCACGAGTCAATTAGAATGCAGATTATCAAGGACGAACTTGTGGAAATCAAGTCACTCTACGGTGACGAAAGACGCACCGAGATTGTGTATGCCTCAGAAGAGTTCAATCCCGAAGACTTTTATGCCGATGAGGACATGGTCATCACCATTTCCCACATGGGATACATCAAACGCACCCCGCTGACAGAATTCAGAACACAGTCGCGAGGTGGAATCGGTTCCAAGGGATCGAGTACCAGGGACGAGGACTTCCTAGAGCATATGTTTATTGCCACCATGCACAATACTTTGCTGTTGTTCACGGAGAAGGGTAAATGCTTCTGGCTGAAGGTCTATGAGATCCCAGAAGGAACAAAGATCTCCAAGGGACGTGCGATTCAGAATCTGATCAGCATCGAGCCCGATGATCAGGTGAGAGCCTACATCAATGTTAAGTCTCTGAAGGATGAAGAGTACATTAACAACAATTTCATCATATTGTGTACCAAAAAGGGTACCATCAAAAAGACCTCCCTGGAGGCATATTCCCGTCCGCGGCAGAATGGTGTCAATGCGATTACCATCCGGGAGAATGACCAGTTGCTGGAAGCCAAACTTACCAATGGTGAAAACGAGATGATGCTGGCGGTGAAGACCGGAAAGGCCATCCGGTTTCATGAGAGACATGCACGTGCCATTGGCCGTACCGCTTCTGGTGTAAGGGGAATTACCCTTGGAAATGAAAACGACGAACTGGTAGGGATGGTTTGTGTCGCCAACGAGGAAGATGACATCCTGGTAGTTTCAGAACATGGTTATGGGAAGAGATCCAAAATTGAGGACTATCGGGTTACCAACCGGGGTGGGAAAGGAGTCAAGACCATCAATGTTACTGAAAAGACCGGTGCACTGGTTTCCATTAAGAACGTCACAGACGGAGACGACCTGATGATCATCACCGAGGCAGGAGTAACCATACGGCTTTCAGTAGGGGAGATCCGGATGACAGGCAGGGCTGCTCAGGGCGTGAAACTGATCAACCTGAGGGAGGATGATTCGATTGCATCCGTTGCTCGGGTTGAAATAACTGAAATAGAGGAGGAAGTAGGTGAGGTTATTACCGATTCCGATGAAAATACAAATGAGGAAAACAAGGTTGAAGAAAATCTCGATTAATAATAATTTAAATCAAAAATTGTCCGTAATGAAAAAGATTCTTTTAGTAGTGATCCTGCTCACAGTGAACGGTTTTTTGTTCGCTCAAAAAGGAAAGGTTAGCAGTGCGTTGTCATACAAAGAGAGTGGTAAGTTAGACAAAGCATGGGAAGCAATTCAGGAAACAATCAATCCGGCTAATCCAAAATCAGAGAAAACAATCAGCTGGCCAGATACTTGGGAGGCCAGAGGTGAAATTTTAGAGGCCATTTCCAAAACAAAAGATGAAAACTACAAGAAATTGGTTGAAAATCCTCTGGAAGAAGCCTACAAATCATTTTTGAAAGCCATCGAACTCGATCCAAAAGGAGGAAGTCCTGCATTGAAAATCAAATTGTTAAGTAGTTTTATTCCCACATTGTCCAACGCAGCCATTGAGGCATTTCAAGCTCAAAAGTATTCCGTATCCAGCGATTATTTCGAGAAAGTTCTTGCTTTGGAAGCAACTCCGCTTTTCAAATCAGACAATACCGTGGATACCGCTATCATGTACAACACGGGTCTTGCTGCCATGAATGCCAAACAATTTGACAAAGCCATCAAGTATTTCTCCCTGACAGCCAAGCACGGATACAATCCCGGCTCTTCCTATTCTCAGATTATTAGTGCCTATCAGCAAAAAGGTGATACACTAACTTCCGTGAAGATTATGAAAGAAGCTTTTGACAAATATCCGGAAGATCAAAGCATTTTGGTTCAGTTGATCAATTACTACATTACCTCCGGAAAAACTGAAGATGCCATCGTTTACCTGGATAAGGCCATCGCCAAGGAAAAAGACAATCCGTCCTTCTACCTGGCCAAGGGAATTGCACTGGATAAAATGGGCAGACAGGATGATGCCATCAAGGAATACGAACTGGCCATCAAAGTGAAAGCAGATTATGCAGATGCCTATTACAACATCGGTGTTATCTTTTTCAACCGTGGCGTAAAACAGTTTGATGTTGCCAATCAGGTTCCAACCAGCGAACAGGCTAAATTCGAGGCAGAAAAGAAAAAGTCTGACGATGAATTTGCCAAGGCAGTTCCATATCTGGAAAAAGCTGTGGAATACAACCCAAAAGATACTTACATCAAGGATCAGTTGAAAAACTTATACTATCGTCTGAAGATGATGGATAAGTTCGAAAAGATGAACAAATAGCATTGGGAAGGGAGTCAGATTTTGACTCCCTTTTCTCCCCTAATTCAATTTAACATAATATTAATTATAAGACAAATAAAATAATCGTTTCCGGACGGTAAATTTGAGTAAACCTATCGTTGTACCACAATATCAGTAAGGCTGCAACTTACAGGCTCCTGGTTGTATAATCGGAGTAATCCGTGACGATGGGCTCGTATTGCTGGTGAAACAACGGGGAAGAAATAATGAAATCTGCAGTTGATCTGTTGGACGCTGTAGGAATGTTGTACATGACAGCAATCCGCAACAACGCTTTGACATCTACATCATGTGGCTGAGGTTGCATCGGATCCCAGAAGAAAAACAAAAGATCTACATTTCCTTCACAAATCATGGAACCAAGTTGTTGATCGCCACCGAGTGGACCGGATTTTAATCTGATAATTTCCGGAGGCACCGCATCATTCTCCTTGCATTTTAAACGCATCGTTTCATCCACCAATCTACCCGTAGTTCCCGTACAAATCATGCTGTGCTGAGCTAGTTCTTTCCAATTGTAACTGACCCATTCTACCATATCCTGTTTGCGGTTATCGTGGGCCACAATGGCAATTTTCTTTTTTGATTTCATCTTGAATTTCATTTTCAATATTTTTAATTTGATATTTTATACGCTGTGGGTGTTTAAAAATAGTCTACAAAATAGCTTTTGATTACCTGCAGGTAATTTTGCTGGTACCCAAAATAATACTTGCTAATGGCAACATTGTCATACTTTTCCAAATCATTTTTTTTGATGATCGACTCGATCAAAGTGGTATATTCATTGGTTTCGTGGTAACTCTTCAACAATTTGACCAATGAAGCGGAGGAGCCTCTCTCCCACCTCTTTTTTCTGAATTTTTCGTAGGAAGACAACTTTGCCGTAAAAAAATAATAATGCTCAACAGATTGATTTACATCATTATAACTTCTTAGATAAACCTCCGTTTGTTGCTCTGGGTTCAGGAATCTTTTTCGCTGTTCATCGCTGGAAAAGGACATTATTCCAAATGGGTTGTTTGCCCTGGAGAAAACATTGGAAGTCCCCCAACCCGATTCGAGAGCGGCCTGGGCAAGAACCAGACTGACTGGGTGTGGATAGAGTCTGAGTTTTAAATCTTTGATGGAGGTTGCATCGTATTTTTGCATCATCTCCTTGAAAAACAGGATGTCATTTTGCCTGAGCGCCCTTTTGTTTACCATCCTGCTTTCTATGAACTCAGTATGCCGCAACAGATCCAGCAGATGATCCCGTTCGATCACAATGGCTGGCAGCATATAATTGATAAAAACCGATTTTCTGATCCCTTCCGGAACCGTATCAAAATCGAGTGTACCATTGTATTTCACAGGTACGATTCCATTACGATCTTGAATCAGAATGGATTTGCTACTTGTAACATTAATTTCATCAATTTTAATGTGGTATTCAGGATAGATGTAATCATAGGAAAAGACCTCGTTGATGAAAACGGAAAGAATTACAAGAACAAGTACCAGCAGGAAAACTTTAAACAACTTCAGCATGAATATTGGTTAACCTTTTAATTAGCCATTCAGCCGGTAAAGTTAGAAAATAATACTGTAATGACTTAATTAAATTCAAGTTCCAGTTGTTTGGTCCATTTTTGGATCCGTTCATCGGTCAGTTTGGACTGATTTTCCTGATCGAGTAAAAGACCAATCAGCAGATTCTCTCTCAGGGCTTTGGAGGATTCAAATTCGTAACCTTGCCTAGAGGTATGACCTATGATTTGGGCACCTCTTTCCGAAAAGAAATCGCCCAGAATGCCCACTGCATCACAAAAATTTTCAGGGTAATTTTTTTGATCACCTAATCCGTACAGCGCGATTTTCTTTGCGCTCAGGTCCAGATTTTCCAATGCAGGCAGAATTTCATCCCAATAGTTGGGCAGTTCACCATCGAACCAGGTTGGCACACTCAGGATGTAACCATCGTACAAAAGAAACTCACCTCCCTTGCAACTTTCTATATTGAGGTTTTCTATTTTATAACCTTTGAGGCTTTCGGCTATTTTCGCGGCTATTTTCGCTGACTTGACGGAATTAAAACTGTATAGTAATGCAATTGTTTTCATCCGAAATTATTTTGATTAAAATAAAATGATTATGATAACGTTCATTAGGAACTGTAATTCTGCTTTTCATATCTTGATATTATTTATATGCTTGCAGCTGAACTTACCTTTCTAGAAAAAAAAATTATTGCCAATTCCCATCCTTATTTATCTGGTTGGGAATGAAACTCAGTATTTCATCAAGGAGATTGCAGCTTCGTAAATCTTGTTTTCATTTGGCAAGATGGCTGCTTCGAGAATCCGATTGAAACCTACCGGCGTAAATTCAGATCCAACCCTGCGAATGGGCGCATCCAAATATTCAAAGGCTTCTTCGCTGATAATGGAAGAAAGTTCGCCTCCAAATCCGCCGAAAATTTTGTCTTCGTGAACGATAAGCACTTTTCCTGTCTTTCTGACCGAATTCAGGATGGTCTCTTTGTCCAGTGGAATCAAGGATCTCAAGTCTATCACTTCTACATCAAATCTATCTTTTGATAACCTCTCCGCAGCTTGCAGAGATAAATGAGTAGTATTCCCGTAGGTAATGAGGGTCAAATCTTTACCGGCTCTCCTGATCCTGGCTTTCCCAAAAGGAACTTCAAAATCTGCGGGAACATAAGCCGATGCAGTTGGAGAATTGTAAAGTGCCTTGGGCTCAAGGAAGAGTGTTGGGCCTTCTGAACGAAGGGAAGTCCGGAGTAGTCCTGCTGCATCATCTGCAAAAGATGGATAAACAATTCTTATACCCGGGAAACAGGCCAATGATCCTTCAATCGTCTGGGAATGGTATAGACCGCCGCCAATGTAACCACCAGATGCCAGGCGAATGGTGACATTGGGAGCGAATTGTCCATTCGTTCGCCAGTATTCGTGGGTCATTTCCACAAATTGCTCCATGGCAGGCCAAAAATAATCGGCAAATTCAGCACCCTCCACCACGATCCTTATTTTTTTGTTGTAACGGGACATTCCATTGGCCGTACCTGTAATAAAATCCTCCGCAATAGGCCCGTTGAATACACGTTGTCTGCCGAATTCTTTCTGAAGTCCTTTGGAAACATTGAATATTCCGCCCTTTTCCTTGTTCGCAATATCCTGCCCCCAAATAAAGGTATCCGGATTTAGGGTGAATTCAGCCTTGAGTGTTTCGTTGATGGCTTCGATCAATTTCTTCTTGGTACCATTTTCCGTATTTTCCTGCAACCCTAGAGGGTATTTTGTTGACACATAATCTTTTGCATAGACAAAATCATGAATTCCCTTGGGATCAGGATCCGGCGAATGCAGGGCGAATTGATGCGCTTGCTTCACTTCGTCCTTCGCTGTCTCTTCGATGGCACTTAGCTCCTCAGCGGTAAAACGTTCATATCGAAGCAACAATCGCTTGAATTTGGTCAATGGGTCATACTCCCTGACATAATTCAGTTCTACTTCATTTCTGTAAAGATCGTGCCTGTCTGAGTTGGAATGTGAGTGGATTCGGATGCAGTTGGCCTGTACAATACAGGGAAGCTGATTTTCCTGTACCCATTTCTTTGCTTCGACCATGGCATTCATGGAGTCAAAGACATCCTTTCCATTACAGTGAATTACTCGTAAATTCTTAAATCCCAAAAAGTTATTAGCTACTTTACGGTTGGCTGTCTGATCTTTTTTGGGAACGGAGATTCCATATCCATTGTCCTGAAAAACAAAAATCACGGGCAGTTGCTCTGTCGAAGCCCCGTTGATGGCCTCGTAGACATATCCTTCGCTGACAGAAGATTCCCCCTGAGAACTGATGGAAACGCCTTCACCCTTGTAATACTTGATGGCACGGCCAACGCCTGCTGCGTGAAGAGTGTGATTTCCGGTGCTTGAAGATACATTGTGAATGTTCCATTCCGGCTTGCCAAAGTGGTTCGACATATGCCTTCCTCCCGAATTGACATCATTGGCCTTTGAAATCCCGTTCAAAATGATCTCTTCAGCGGTCAATCCGGCCGATAGATTGGTCAAAAGGTCTCTGTAATAGGGAAACAAGTGGTCCTTCTCCTTCTCGAATATTTGCCCAATGGCAAGCTGAATACCGTCATGTCCGGCATAGGGAGCGTGATAAGACCAGCCAATAGCCTGTTTGAGATAATTGGGTGCCTTTTCATCCAGCATTCTTCCCAATACCATCAGGTGGTACCATTTTTGAAGAGTCGATTTCTCGGTCTGTAGAATAGAAAATTTTTTATGAACAGGTAATTCGGATAAATTATTCATATATAAATTAATAGAATATTTCAATTAAACTATTCGGTTAACATCAAACTCTTCGATCAGGTCGGCAATCCTTCTCAGGAATTTGCCGCCCAGCATACCGTCCACCACGCGATGGTCATAGGATAGAGAGAGGAATACCTTGTGTCTGACCACAATAGCATCACCCATGGCCGTTTCAATCACGGCAGGTTTCTTTTCTATGGTTCCAATTGCCAGGATGGCAACCTGGGGTTGATTAATAATAGGAGTACCCATGGTATTTCCGAATGAACCGAAATTGGTGATGGTAAATGTTCCTCCCTGCAGATCGTCCGGATTGAGTTTTTCATTCCTGCCTGACTCTGCAAATTGGTTGATCTCCTTGGTTAATCCAAGCAGGTTCTTGGTATCTGCATCCCGAATAACAGGGACCATCAGGTTTCCGCTGTTTGTGGCCACGGCAATACCAATGTTTATCTTTTTCTTCAGGATGATGCGCTCTCCGTCAACAGAACTATTGATTAGCCTGAATTCCGTGATGGCTTTGGCTACAGCTTCCGTGAAAAACGGAAGAAAGGTGAGTTTTTCACTATATTTAGCATGAAAATTATCCTTGTTGCGGTTTCTCCACAGCACCATTTCAGTCGCATCTGCTTCCACAAAGGAGGTAACGTGTGGTGCGGTTTGAACTGACATAACCATGTGCCTGGCAATCAACTTGCGGACCCTGTCCATTTCGATGATGGTGTCCTCTGCTCCAATTGAAACGGATACTGCAGGTTTATCCTGCCGGGGAGGAACGGTATTTTTTGGTTCATTGGATGGCGCCAATTTTTGCGAAGAGGCTTCGGATGAAGCAGAAGTTCGCTCTTCGAGGTATTTCATCAAATCATTTTTCTGAATTCGTCCACCTATTCCGCTGCCTTCCACCTCTTCGAGCTCTTCCAGTTGTATGCCTTCTTTACGGGCAATATTTTTGACTAAGGGGGAAAAGAACCGGGTTGTTTCGACCTTTGGTTTACTCTCTTTGGCAGTTTTTTCAAGGTTTTCTGAAACAGTGACGGGTTTTTCAGCTACAGATTTTTCTACCTCGACGGTTGGTTTACTACCGGTTCCTCCCAAATCAATGACCATGGCCACTTTCCCCACGGCCAAAAGTTCATCTACCTGACAACTAATTGACTGAATGATACCGGCTACCGGGGATGGAATTTCTGAATCGACCTTGTCTGTCGCCACTTCGAACAACAGATCATCTTCCTGGACCGAATCCCCAACTTTTACGAAAATCTTGGTAATGGTAGCTTCCTGAATACTTTCTCCCAATTTGGGGATTAAAACCTCAAATGCTGACATATGCAATGTAATTTGTTATCCTACTATAAGAGCGGATTAGAACGCTCGACGGGTTGATATACGGAATAACCCATAGAAGGTAACAATACACCACGATAATAGCCCAAAAGAAGGAAAATTTACTTTGGAAAGAACTCAAAAAGGTCGTAATCCGGCCACTTGGTTATTTTTTTAAGTGCCCCCGTCATGGCCCTATCCATTTCTATGGCAAGATGGGGTCCCTTGTAATTGCTTGTATTGCTAATCATTACCCAGGAGATTCCATTGGGTTCACGCTTCACCAACGCCGAAGAGCCCGGAAGTGTGCCAGTCCGCCACCATTCGCCATGTTCGTTCGTACTTCTCCAGCCCAGTGGGTCCAATCCTTTCTCATCCACATGGGTCATTTCGGCTATACTTTTGGCAGAAATAATATCCTTGATCCGTGGATCTCCATCGATAACAACGACCAATTTAAGCAGATCTATAGGAGATGCAATCCAGCCCCCTGCGGAGCCCAGCAAGGTCATATTGGTACTTCCATAGATCTTTGGTACCATTCGGCCACTTCCATCGTACGCTTCGACCGGCTGGGCATCTTCCGGCTGATAATACCTTACTTCATCCAGCTGTTTTTCGCTTTCAAAACTGCCTCCCAACTGCATATCGAAGATGTGCGCGGGTTTCAGTACATTTTCTTTTACGAATTTCTCATAACTGGTCTTTGCAACTTTAGCGATAACCTCCCCCAGAATCATGTAACCAAGGTTCGAATAGGCGCTCGCCGATCCAGGTGCAAAATGGAGCCTTCTGGTGATTACAAACTTTAAATAGGAAGAAATCGTAAGGGGCATTGGGTCACCCGTCTGATCCGATACTATTCTTGGCAGGAAAGCAATATCTCCATACCGTTGAGTCCAACCGCCAGAGTGGTTTAAAAGGTTTCGTACTGTAATGTTTTCCAGTCTGTTATCCTTGGTTTGAAACTGTTTATCCTTGTTGAGAATTCCATACTTTCCAAATACCTTACTCTCCAGCGTGATTTTCCCACTCTCAACCAATTTCATCACCGCTATTGCTGTGACCAATTTAGAAACACTGGCAATGCGGAACAATTGTTCGGGTGAAGCCGCAATTTTTAATTCGACATCGGCAGATCCATAACCTTTTGCAAATACCAGCTTCTCATCCTTAACTATAGCCACTGCCAATCCTTTCAGAAGATTCTGTTCCCTGAACCTTTCAAAGCTTCTATCCAGCAGATCCGTGTTTTGAGATTCAACTAATTTTCTAATTATCAACCCATTAATTCTTCTATTTTCCAGAAAGGCCATTTTATTCTGAACCATAGAGGAATGAAAACCATAAAAAGATGGAATGAGCAGGAGTAGAAAAATAATAAACATTACAAAAGTAAACTTAACAAAAGAACGAAACATAGTGATATAATTTACATATGTCAACAAGTAGGGTGGCATACCCGAAAGGGGTTGATTACACCTGTAAACAGCCGATAATGTCTTTGATGGATTTGAATTTGTGTCTTTCCAGGTAATTGTCGATGCCTGAAATGATGTGTTGGGTTGCCAGTGGATCTATGAAGTTCGCAGTTCCAATCTGAACGGCTGAGGCGCCGGCTATGAAAAATTCGATGGCATCCGTTGCATTCATGATTCCACCCATTCCGACGACCGGCACCTTTACTGCATTGTACACTTGCCAGACCATTCGAAGGGCAATGGGTTTGATGGCAGGCCCGGAGAGTCCGCCGGTAATGGTGGAAAGCACGGGTTTCCTGCTTTCTGCATGGATCGCCATAGCCAGAATTGTATTAATCAGGGAGATACTATCGGCACCACTTGCCTCTACTGCTTTGGCAATATCGGCAATATCCGTCACGTTGGGAGATAATTTGACCATGATGGGTTTGTGATAAACATTCCTGACTGCGCGTACAACTGCTTCTGCAGCAGGGCAGCTCGTACCGAAAGCCATCCCTCCTTCCTTCACGTTCGGGCAGGAAATATTCAGTTCAATGGCTGAAATGTGTTCGAGCTCATTGATCTGTTCAGCACAGGCGATGTATTCATCGATGGTGGAACCGGACACATTAACCAAAATATGGGTATCGTACTTTAGTAAGCGCGGATAGATGTTGGAAATGAAATATTTTACGCCACCGTTTTGTAACCCGACAGCATTCAGCATTCCCGATGGTGTTTCAGCCATTCGTGGATAGGCATTGCCCTGACGTGGATGCAGGGTGGTTCCTTTCACAACAAAGCCACCAAGGGTCTCAACTTCAAAAAAATCATCGAATTCTACACCAAAGCCAAAGGTTCCGGAGGCTGTTAAAACTGGATTTTTGAGACGGAGTCCGCCGATTTCTATGCTTAATTCTGCCATTTTAGTTGATTTATGTCAAATACAGGACCCTCGGTACACACACATCGATGCCCTTCGGTCGTTTCAGTAACACAGCAGAGGCATACGCCGAATCCACAGGCCATGGTATTCTCCAGGGAGACTTCGCATGCCACCTGATTCTTTCTGGCCAGCCGGGCAACGGCTTTCATCATAGGGTCAGGTCCACACGAATAGATTTTGTCAAAAGTGGGTAGGTCGGCACCAAAAACGGGATGATCGGTGACATACCCTTTCACTCCATGGGATCCATCCTCGGTAGTAGTATGTACCAATCCATAATCTGCAAAAGCATCCAAAACAACCAGATCCTGAGAACTACGCGCACCAAGCAGAATTTCGACCTGATGGTTCCCCTGTTTCAGTATCGAAGCCAATAGCAACAAAGGGGCAACGCCTACTCCTCCGCCCACCAGCAACAGTTTGGAATTGTTTTCAGGTATTGAGAATCCACTTCCAAGCGGAAAGATGACACTTAAAGTATCCCCTTCAACACTTTTGGAGATGCAGGAAGTACCTTCTCCAACCACCTTGACGAGGATAAATATCGAGTTACATTTGTAATCTACCTGATAGATAGAAAAGGGACGTCTCAGAAATACCTGATTCGTATTATTTGCCAGTATGTTTGCAAATTGCCCCGGAATGATTCCTTCCAACTGAGTTTCTGATTTCAACTCCAGGAGT
>CAINVV010000058.1 GCA_903854235.1 uncultured Bacteroidia bacterium
GGTCTTTTCCGCTGATTCATCAAAAAGGGAAGAACGCACTTTGAACACTTATGAAATATACAATCTGAAGCTAAAATCGGACATGGTGGTTCTGAGCGGATGCAATACGGGATCAGGCAAACTGCAGAAGGGAGAGGGTGTGATGAGTTTGGCCAGAGCCTTCCTTTATGCAGGCTGTCCCAGCATTATCATGACCCTATGGAATGTAGAAGATGCATCCAGTTCCGATATCATGATTGAATTTTACAGAAACATCAAGAACGGATATTCAAAAGACGAGGCATTGAGGAGGGCCAAAATTACCTATTTATCACAAGCCGATCCCCTCAAGGCTCATCCGCATTATTGGCTTGGATATGTCTCCATTGGAAAGCAAATTCCTCTATTCAAAACAAAAATAGGCTATTTCGTTAGCTTAATAATTTTTGTATTTTTAGCCATCGTTTTAGAGAAATGGTATTTCAAACGAAAAAAGCGAACCAGCCAACATAATGATAAACTATAGCAATGAAGAGCTTCTGAATGGCATTTTACGCAATGACAACGTAATTCTTCAGCATATCTACAAAAATTATTATTACAAGGTCAACTTGTACATCAATAAAAACAGTGGAAATGATGATGATGCCAATGATATTTTTCAGGAAGCCATCATTGTAGTTTATAGAAAGCTAAAGGCTAATGATCTGGTAATTAATTGCGCCTTTGAGACCTATCTCTATTCTGTCTGCAAATTTCTTTGGCTAAAACAACTGAATAAACAGAAATCTGAAAAAGAGATGATGGTTGATTCCACGATGGTGGAGACAGAATTCGACCATGATTTTTCTGAACTGGTAGAAAAAAATGACAGGTTTAAATTGTATCAAAAGCACTTTCAATTGCTGGGAAGCGACTGCCAGAAATTGCTACAGCTATTTTTCGATAAGGTTCCCTTGAAGCAAATCGCACAGATTATGGGATTCAGCAGTGAGAAATACGTAAAAAAACGCAAATACAAGTGCAAGGAGTATCTGGTTACCAGCATCAAGCAGGATGTAGGATACAAGAAAATGAGTCAGTAACGAATTAATCCTGAGGCGGAAGATGGTCCGGCAACTGATTGGCCTTTCGCAGGATGACAGTTTGTTTGTGCGTTCCCCTGAACAATTCGAAACACCTGAAACTACAAGGCAATGCCCCATTGAATAGTTCAATCTTGCGGGAAGGTTTCAATCCAATGCTCTTGTATCCATCTTCAGAGCTGGAAATAATCCACGCAGAATAACCGGCATATTTTTGTTTTAGAACATCCCCTACTGATTTGTACAGATCCGATATAGACCTGGCTTTTAGTCGTTCACCGTAGGGAGGATTGGTCACGATGATTCCTTTCTCAAAAGGAGGATCGAGCTCCAGGAAATCCTTCGTCTCCACCTCAATCACTTTCGAGAGACCCGCATTTTTGATATTGGCCCGGGCCATGGCACAACTTTGTATAGAGATATCCGACCCAAAGATCCTGACCGATGTCTCCTTTTCATAATCAGCATTGTATATTTCAGAAAAGAGGGCTTCATCAAAATCAAGCCATCGCTCAAATCCAAACGATTTTCGGTAAATACCTGCCGGGATTCCCCTGGCAATCATCGCTGCTTCAATCAGCAAGGTACCAGATCCGCACATTGGATCCATGAAATCGGTTTCTCCCTGCCAACCCGCAAGGAGAATCATTCCCGCTGCCAGCACTTCGTTGATGGGAGCCTCCCCCTGGCCCAAACGATATCCCCGCTTGTGAAGCGATTCGCCGGAACTGTCGAGGGCTATTTCACAGTAATCGGCCATCAGGTAAACATGAATCCGGATATCCGGATCCTCCTGATTGACAGATGGCCGCTTCCCCAGGGATTCCCTGAAATAATCTGCTATGGCATCCTTCACCTTGAGCGAGGCGTACATCGAATTGACAAACATCTCGGATTGAACCGTGCTGTCGATGGAAAAACTCTTTCCGAGTGTCAGATAATCTTGCCACGGAATGTTCTTGGTCTGGCTATATAGATCCTCCTTGTTGTTTACGCGGAAATGGGCTATGGGTTTAAGCACCTTGAGGGCAGTTCGCAGCAGAAAATTAGCTTTGTACAACATCCCCATATCACCAACGAAAGAGACGGCCCGACGTTCCTGCTGGACAGATTCGGCACCCATCGCATTGAGCTCCAAAGCCAGAACCGGTTCCAGTCCTGCAAATGTTTTGACGACAATTTTAAATTTCTTCACTGAATTAGATTCAATTAATGATTTTGAAAGGTACCCTTTTTCGTGATGGCAGGATTGCATCCTGAAACAATCCTAGATTCCACCGCCAAAAATGAATTCGGCGGTTTTGGCTTTGTTCTGAACAATTCTGGAATAAGGAGGAAGGTCGTTGGTAATCCAGATGTTACCACCGATGACAGAATCGTGCCCAATGGTAATCCTGCCGAGTATGGAGGCGTTGGAATAGACCACCACATTGTCCTCCACGATCGGATGGCGGGGAATGCCCTTTACCGGATTCCCGGCTTCATCCAGTGAAAAGCTCTTCGCCCCCAGGGTAACACCCTGGTAAAGTTTGACATTTTTACCGATGATGGTGGTTGATCCAATCACGATTCCAGTCCCGTGATCGATGGCAAAAAATGGACCAATTGTCGCTTCCGGATGAATGTCAATCCCGGTTTCAGAATGGGCCATCTCTGAGATAATGCGGGGAATCAGCGGTATGCCAAATTTATGAAGTGCATGAGCAATCCGGTAACTGGATATCGCACGAATGGCTGGATAACAGAAAACCACCTCACTGAAGCTGGTTGCGGCCGGATCTCCGAGGTAGGCTGCTTCCACATCAGAAATCAGCACACTTCGAAGCTCGGGCAGAGTAGAAATAAATTCAGCCACACAACGTTCTGCCTCCGTTTTTCTGCTTTCCAGGTCCGAATTAAACTCCTTGTCACATACGAAGCAGAGTCCGGCCAGAAGTTGCTCCGAGAGCAAATGAAACACTTCGTCCACCAGAACACCCATGTGGTAATGAAAGGAGGTTGGATGAAAATTGATAGGGCCAAAGTAGCCAGGGAAAATAATTTGACGAACCTTATCGACAAAGAGCTTCAGTTTTTCTGTAGAAGGCATGGGTTCCCCTGCCCGCTGAGCGTGGGTAACTTCTCCCACCGTAGAGATGTCTGTAAGTTTAAGGACAGCCTCACCTATCGATTCCCTGATTTGATATTCTGTATGTTCCTTCATACCCGTTTTGTTTTAAATTTTGTAAATCCCTCTCCTTTTGTTATGAAATACTCGGTAAACAAAGAGAGAAAACTTATCCGATCTGATGATTTTTCAGCAGACGCAAGGCATTGTTCAACCTAGCTTCCCCGAATCCCTCCACGATCTCATATTTGAATCCATACTTTTCAATTTCCCTGCAATACAGTTCGAAAAGCTTTTGACGCATCTCTCCCCCGTTTTCCCTGACCGGGTCTGGTACCCAAGGCAGATCCGGACTGCAGACGAGAAAAAGATCAATCTTGGCCGTTGAAAGGTAATCTCCAATCCAACCAGGTGCTTCACCGTAGACAACCTCAAACCACATTTTGGTAATGATCAGCCAGGTATCCAGAATCAATATTCCCTGACTGGCTGATTTTGACAGTTTCTGCTCCTCCGCTACCTGGTGTCTTGCGATCAGCTCCACATCCTCAAAAATATAGGGCCTTTTCAGCGCTTCGACATACGAACGGGCAAATTCAGGGACCCAACGGGCATTTAGTCTGTGCGCTAAACCAGCCGACAGGAGTGTTTTCCCAGTTGATTCGGGTCCGGTGATCACCACCTTTTTTAAACCGTCTCCGCTTTCCATACCTTTGGAGTAAGTTCTTTTCTCCATTCAAAATAACCGTATACGGCAAGAATGGTATAGACCAGGAAGAGCAGAGTGGTAGGATACAACTCCTTGAAAATAAACAATCCAATCGAAATGGCATCCACAACTACCCAAACCAGCCAATGTTCAATTTTTTTGCGTGCCAGCATCCAGGTAGCCACGATGCTCATGGCCGTTGTGACTGCATCCCAGTAGGGCACTTGTGAGTCGGTAAATTTCACAAGCAAGCCGGCAATTACGCCAAAAAGCAACAAGAAAATGAAAGCAAGCCTCATCCACAAGGTCTTGCTTGTCAGGGATACTTCCAGCGATCTGCCGGCCACACTACCGTGGTACCAGCACCACCAGCCATAAATACTGATTGCGACATAGTACAGCTGCAGTGACATATCCGCATATATTTTGGACGTAAAGAAGACAACTACATAGAACAAGGCATTGAGCAAACCTACTGGCCAGGTGAGAAAATGTTGCCTGATTGAAAATCCCAGGTACAAAAAGCCTGTCAGCGTTCCGCAAACCTCCACATAATTATCTATAAACCAATGATATATCTCCATTATACGGAAAGTTCTAAAACTGAATTCATCGCTTACCGGTTCAGACAATGGGCGTAGGCTTTCGGATCAGCAAGAAGTTCGACTGCCTTTTTAACCTCTGGATCCTCTTCCATCATGATCTTGAAATAATCACCCGAATCATACAAATCACGGGCAATCAAAGCCCTGATTTGCCTGAAGATGACCGCTTGTAAAATATGCACGCTCTCTTCATCTCTCTTAACTCCTGCTTTTTCGCCCAGGGTCATTAATTCTCCCATCATGCTGGATGATACAACGAACTTGTCACGGAATGACTGTAACTCAGGATATTTTGTCAGTAACTCTTTCCGGTGCTGATCAATATAGCTCACCACGTAAGGGAAGAAGATGTTCTTCCTTACCAGGGTATTGAAATAGGTATAATGCACCGTTGTATCCAGCGCAACAAAAATATCCGGCACAATACCGCCACCACCAAAAACCTTTCTCTTGGTTACCAGGGTTTTGGTCATCAGGGAATCTGTATGCAAGATGCTGTCTTTGTTAAACAATTCTCCCCGTTCGTAGCGCTTGACGTAATCATTTCTGTAATTTTCGAGATTGTCCTTGTAGGGTTTCTGAATATTTCTACCCGCGGGCGTGTAGTAATGAGCCGTTGTGAGCCGGATCATTGACCCGTCATTCAAGGCAAAGGGTTGTTGAACCAATCCTTTGCCAAAGGTCCTACGGCCAATCAGTACCCCCCTGTCCCAGTCCTGAATGGCACCGGACACAATTTCCGAAGCGGAAGCAGTACCTTCATCGATGAGAATGATCAAATTACCCTTCAGGAATGCCCCGTTTGTAGCTGAGCGGTAATCTTTTCTGGGGCTATGGATTCCTTCTGTGTAAACGATCAGTTTGTTGGCTTCCAGAAACTGGTTGGCCAGTTCGTAGGCTGCCCCCAGATATCCTCCTCCATTGCCCCTCAAATCGAGTACGAGATTCTTTACCTTCCCATCTTTTTCCAGTTTTTTCATAGCGTCTGTGTACTCCTCTATGGTCGTAGCAGAAAATCTGTTCAATTTAATGAAAGCGGTCTCCTTGTTTAGGAGAAAAGCAGCGTCCAGACTGAAGATCGGAATTTTATCCCTTACAATGGTAAATTCAAGGGGTGCCGCGACTCCTTTTCTGATGACTTCCAATTTAACGATGGTTCCCTTGTTCCCCCTCAGCAGTCCAAAGACATCCTGTGTTTTCAGTCCAATGGAGGTAATGTGCTTGTCGCCGACCTTTATAATTCTGTCTCCGGGTCTCAATCCGACCTTTTCTGATGGTCCACCAGGAATGGTGGTCATCACGGTCAAGGTATCCTGAATCATACTGAAAGAAATTCCGATCCCTTCAAAGTTTCCTTCCAGGGGCTGGTTCATCTCCTCCACTTCGCTTTTGGTAATGTAAACAGAATGTGGATCGAGCCTTCCCAGCAAATCAACAATCGCATTCTCTGTTAGCTTATTCACATTGGTTGTATCCACATAAAATGCCTCTACCAACCTCAGCACCCTGCCGAATTTAATCGCCTGACTTTGGATGTCCTGTGCAACCACCTTATTGGAAAGAAATATGGAGAAAAGTGCAATGGCAAGATACCACTGCAGGCTCAAAGATTTATTCTTCACGCTGTTAAATATAAATGGTTAACATATGTTCCTGAGCCCTTGCAATGGGCCCGATGCTGGCAAAGATAAGAAGTTATACCCACAAATTCCCGGCAGGTGATAAATGTGATCCGACTAGCAGTGGAAAATCCAAAAAAAAGCCTGCAACTCCGTCGGAACTGCAGGCTTGTCATCCAATCTAATTTCTCAGACCGAGTGTGCAAATTTTCCTGAAATGGCAACTGTGTACTCATCCAGCAAATCAGAAAAGAGCTCTTTGACTGAGATGATTCTGTCTGTCTTCCAGACATTGCTGCCAGCAAAGGCATAACCATTTCTGAAATTTCCGCGCAGTGCTGAGGCCAGTGAGGCCATGATGCAATAGGGAGCCGTAGCAATATCACAGGTCTTAACACAGTTGACAGGACAAACTGTCGGACGGCGTTTCCCGCTGTCGACATCGTCCAGGAAGGAACAACTAATGGCGCGGCCCGGCATTCCGACCGGACTCTTGATGATCCTCACATCCTCCTCCTTTGCCAGAAGATAGGCTTGCTTGAAGCCTTCAGAAGCATCGCATTCGGTGGTCGTGACGAATCTTGTTCCCATCTGGACGCCTGCAGCGCCTTTTTGTAAGATCTGCGCGATGTCCTCTCCTGTATAAATTCCTCCTGCAGCAATGACAGGAATCTGTTTCCCATATTTTTCGCCAATTTCATTGGCAACGGCTACTACCTCTTCAATGATTTTCTCCAGGGAGTAGTTTTCATCAAAAATCTGTTCCACTTTAAATCCCAGATGACCGCCTGCCTTAGGTCCTTCAACTACGATAGCGTCTGGAAGATAGTTGTAATTCCCATACCATTTGTTGCAGATCAGGGCAGCAGCCCTGGCTGAAGATACGATTGGTACCAGTTTTGTGCCCGTACCCGGGGTCAGAAATTTTGGAAGATCCAAAGGCAAACCAGCACCTGAAAAAATAATGTCCACCTTTTCACGGATGGAAGTAGTGACCAGATCCGCATAGTTGGAGAGTGCCACCATGATATTTACCCCAAGGATTCCCTCAGATTTTTCGCGGGTTTTACGAATCTCCGTGGTCAGACCATAGATACAGTTTTCGAGATAATCGGAAGAATGATCCTTGTAGAGGAATCCAATTCCCGCCGGAGAGATTACTCCAACTCCGCCTTCATTGGCTACCGCAGAAGCCAACCCTGACAAGGAAACGCCAACTCCCATTCCACCCTGGATAATGGGAAGCTTTATCTTAAGTCCTCCAATATTTAATACTTTCATGTTCGTAGCGTTTTTATTTCTAAGCAACCTGTACATTTACGATACAAGATTAGACATAGAAACAATACCGAACAAGAAAATGGGTTATGCGGTCCAAAAATGGTTGAAAACAGGGTATTTTGGGATGAATTGCAATTTTCGAGGGACGAATTTCAGCACAAACTTCCAGACGAGGGACTAATTGATCTTCTCCTTAAACACCGGGATCCAGTTTCTGGAGACCGGAACCGTGAATTCGATCCCTTCCAGCTCAAGGTGGTACCCACTGGCTGCTCTTTTCAGTTTTTTCACTTTGTTGATGTTTACCATCCAGCATCGATGGCATTTTAACATCACGTCGGAGGTTATCAGTGCCTTCTCCACATTGATAAAGGATTGTCGGAAGAGTCTCTTTCGGACAGCCAGTTTCCTATCGATCCAGTAAATTTCGACATAATTGCCTGAGGAGTGAATCAGGATGACTCGCTCCACCTCCTCGGCGAAAGCCTGCTTTTTATTTTCCGCCACCAAATGAACGGATTCCTGGGCAGGAGAATTCTGGAAGGCATTGATCTCTTCTTTTAGCCAGCTCTTGCCTGAATCGATCATGTTAACGACTTTCAGTTTCAGGGAAAGATTGTAACTAATCAGGTTGAACAGGATGAGGGGCAGCAGGGAGAGTGCACCGGTCCTGAAAAACGGAAGATCGGTGTAGGAGATGGTTTTGGCCAGCCAGGCCATAAAGGTGAAAACGACAAAAAGATTCAGGAACATCCAAAAATTCCATATTAGCTCTTTGCGAATGGTCCACTTTGCCGGGTCAAACATTTTGGGAAAGATTCCGGGAAAGAACAAGGTATTCAGAAACAGGGTGGCAGCTGTCAGCAATCCGGTTCCCAAAACAAAATAACCATCGTGCTCAGATTTGAGAAAATTTATTCCAAGAGGCTGAATGTAGAGGACGATAAGAATAAACCCCATGCTGACGAACAAAATTGTACGTGCGTTGTGTTTAAAATTGTTGTTGAACTGGTAGGGTTGATTTAAATTCTCAAACATTTTCGAAATTTCTAAAATTGGATCTCCGTACAGTTTATCTTCCCTTCAATAAACAAAATGCGATTGGACAGGCTGAATATTACCGCTCAGTACGATCTCCTGTTCTTCTATTTTACCTTTCATCGCGCCCAGAATGACATTGTCTCCCTGGTTCATCTTGCCCTTGAAGGATATCAATTTTTTATCGAGTTTCAGTTTAAAGGCGACTTCCACATTCCCCTTTTTGCTAACTTTAAATTTATAGTCAATAAAATCTCCTTTAAAGCTGCCAAATCCCGGGAAGGTATTGGATACCATCGAAACAGATTTCTGCAGAGTAAAATTCTCCTTGTTCACCAACAAAAAATTTCCTTCAGGTTCCAGGGCATTCAGATCACCGGCCCTATCTACCACCGCATAGAAACTCATTAAAAAATTCTGGCTCTTCACTGCTTTAACCGCTTCCTCATAATCTCGTTTTCTCTCGGCGTTGTTCTTGTTTGATTTCTCCTTTCGCACCGTTCCTGCCATCGAGGGCAGCTTCACCGAAAAGCAGAATACAAAAATAAGGATCAGAGACAGCGTTGTTTTCATAGATGAAAGCTTAAAAATAGGGCAAATCTTGCTTAAAATTGATCGGCAATACCTTCCCAAATTGTTACATAATTCAGAAATATACTGTTTTTTTTAATAAATCGGTCGTATTATGCCGAAAAATGCAAAAGCCCCGGAGATTACTCCGAGGCTTTGCGGTCTGGACGGGACTCGAACCCGCGACCCCCTGCGTGACAGGCAGGTATTCTAACCAACTGAACTACCAAACCAAATCGCATAAAGACTAAGGCCGTCAACTCTGCCGGTAGCCCTAAAAGCTGGGCAAATATACGACTTGTTTTGTTTATCTGCAATGGTGTTTTAATAAAAATAGGAAATGGCCTGAAGCTATCTGAAATCAAAAAACAGGAGTCCACCTATGAATTCGTATTAATTTGATTGTTAGTTGATCTGACTACCTTGGTCCTAAATTGGCCTGAAAAAAGAGAAGTGCACACTCCCATATTCCCGCTCTTCAAACAAGTTTGGATGGGAGGAAAAATTATCACTCTTGCCATGTTCAAGAATCAACATCCCCTCCTTGTTGATCAGTCCGTGTTTGAGGATTAGATCCGGAATCTCCCTGAGGCTCTTCATCTGGTAAGGAGGATCGGCAAAGATGAGGTCATAATTCTCGGTACATCTGGGAATGAACTTCATGACGTCATACCTCAGCAGGTGGATGGTTTGCTCCAGTTTCAATTGCTTGATAACCGATAAAATAAAGGCATAATGCACATGGTCCATTTCTACGGTGGTAACACTGGGGCAACCCCTGGAGGCAAATTCAAAGGAGATACTACCGGTTCCGGCAAACAGATCCAATACTTTGCTCTCCTCAAAATCTATCCGGTTGTTCAGAATGTTAAAAAGGTTTTCCTTGGCAAAATCGGTAGTTGGCCGGGCCTTAAAATTCTTTCCGGGGTTGAAAAGTCGCCCCTTCATTTCTCCGCCAATTATTCGCATTTGTAAAAGTCCAAGAGGGTGGTAAAATAATGTTCAGGCAATTGATTGAAGGTGTAACTGTAAGTGAACCGGGAATTGGGTCGTGCAAATAGCGTCTTTTTGATGTATTTTTTGAAGGTCTGGTACAAGGGGTCAGTTTGTAGCAACTGTCCGTGCAAAAGAAGTTCCGTGGTATCGGGAGCCAGTTTTAACTGGTCAAATACGTAGAGGACGTAATAAATGACATCGCTTTCACTCGAATAACTGAACTGGTTACTCATCAGTAATTTTGTCCCGGACAAGACCACCAGTTCAAAATAGGACCGGAAGAAATTCAGGTGAACCTGATTCCTTTCCGGGAAATTCCTGTTCTCTTTCAAGGCCCGCTCGACCAAAGGCAATAGATTGTGACGAATCCCTGCCTTCGGAAATTTGAGTGCCAAAAATTCCTTCAGGTTTTCCGGAATCGTATAAATGCACCAGGATTCACCCTTTGAAAAAAAAGTTTTGTCGATGCAGTAGCCTTTTTCTATTTCGTGGTTGAATCCGTAAAATTTTTCTGCAGATCCGGGTTGATAGAATACCTGAGGTACCAGGGTGAAATTTTCTGAGGAGTAGATAATATCCACACTCTTGTATTTCAGGTTCAGCAGTTCATCCTGAATCATTAACTCGCGTACTTTCATAAAAAGTAGACGCGGACGTTTGAGGAAGAAATTGATGGATTTCAGGACCGTATATTTCCCTTTGGGGATATCAAGTATGGCATAAGAAAATCCATCCAGACTAATCTGGATGGACAAATGGTATAGATTACTCTGTTCGTGATCGAAAGTTTTGTCGATAAAACAGATGTCCTGCATGGATTCTTTTATAGGTTATCTATCAACAGCACCAACTATCTAAAGTAGCAAACTTAAACTAGGTTGGGGTCGTGATATATATTATTTTTGTTTGCGATGGTTTCTGAAAAAGTTCAAAGTTATGTCCCCGAAATTTTTTGTTTCCTTCGCAATAAATTGGTTTACAATCTTCAAATTTAAAAAATAAATTCGACTCTCGTAAACTGGTTGACAAAATATCGATGAAGGAGCAAATACCGCTTTGTCAATTGTTCCCTAAACAAAGATGGATTGGACACGGATCCAGCATGTTAAATAATAAAATACAAATGAAAGATTTTATCTCAAATCTGATCCTGCTTCAACTGGGCCACGAACCAACGGCGGGGCAATCTGAGATGATTGACAAACTTGCTGCTTTTGTTTCCAGTCCGGATGCAGATTCGTTGTTTCTGTTAAAAGGGTATGCCGGGACCGGAAAGACCACGGCCATCAGCGCGCTGGTAAAGGTGCTGGACCAGTTAAAATTGAAATTTGTGCTTTTGGCTCCAACTGGCCGGGCGGCCAAAGTGCTGTCCAAGCAGAGCGGAAAGAGCGCAACCACCATCCACAAGAAAATCTACAGGCAGCAAAATGTGGCCGACGGTTCGAGCCGTTTTTCGCTCGACAGAAACCTGAGCAAGGATACGCTATTCATCGTAGACGAAGCCTCGATGATCTCCAATCTGCCACAAGACCACAGTGTGTTTGGATCGGGCTATTTACTTTCCGACCTGGTAGAATATGTTTCGGCCGGATACAATTGCAAGCTTATCGTCTCAGGGGATACAGCCCAGTTGCCGCCCGTAGGACTCTCTATAAGTCCGGCGCTTGAACCCGAAGAATTACTGTTATTTGGACTGGCTGTCATTTCCATTGAACTTCGGGAAGTCGTCAGGCAGTCGGCTGATTCGGGCATCCTATACAATGCGACAGCCATCCGCAACAGGATTTTGCAGGAGGCACCGGCTGGATTCTGGCCCCTACAGATGAAAGGATTTCAGGATGTCATTCAATTGGGCGGTGATCAGCTGATCGAAGAGATTGGCAACTGCTACAGCAAGCTGGGAAGGGAGGAGACCATTGTCATTACCCGGTCAAACAAAAGAGCCAACCTGTTCAATGAAGGGATCCGCCAGACCATCCTGTATCAGGAAGAGCAGGTGACCAAGGGGGATCTGCTGATGATTGTCAAAAACAATTACCATTGGTCGAAGCAACTCGAAGAACTTGATTTTATTGCCAATGGGGACATTGCTGAAGTGGTCCGTATCAAAAAACAGGAAGAGCGGTATGGTTTTCACTTCGCCAATGTCGTGCTGCGGTTGATCGATTACCAGGACCTGGAAATTGAATGCAAAATCCTGCTCGAGACCCTCAAGGCTGAGGCACCGGCCCTGACTTCAGAGGAGAACAAAAGACTTTTTGAATCCATCTCGGAAGATTACCTGGAGATTCGCAACAAGCGTGACCGGTGGAAGAAAATCAGGGAGGATCCGTATTTCAATGCACTACAGGTAAAGTACGCCTATGCAGTCACCTGCCACAAGGCACAGGGCGGCCAATGGAAGGCTGTTTTTCTGGACCACGGCTATCTGACTACCGAGATGATAGACAGGGAGTTTCTGCGATGGTTCTATACCGCCTTCACAAGGGCGGAGGAAAGGCTGTATCTGGTAAATTTTCACAAGGATTTTTTTAAAGAATTGTGATTTTGAAAGTTGGCTCATGCGTGCCCGATCCCCAAGAATCTAATAGGGTAATGCCAAGTCAGAGTTCATAACAATCTCCATCATTTGCTGCAAAAGTCTCCGGGAAGATGGTGCGGGCTTCGTTCACCAGGGGAGTAACATCCTTGTACCGGGAGGAGAAATGGCCAATGACCAGTTTTTTTACGCGGGCCTGCGAAGCCAGATCAGCAGCCTGAAAGGTAGTGGTATGAAAGGTTTTTACTGCCAGATCGGAGAGGTTGGCAGCGAAGGTTGCCTCGTGGTAGAGCAGATCGGCGCCCTCCACAAGGGGAATAATTTCCTTCCTCACAACGGTATCCGTACAGAAGGCATAGGTTCTGGGAGGCCTTGCCGGTAGTGTTAAATAATGGTTCGGTATGACAGAACCATCCGGCAGAACCAGATCCGCTCCGTTTTTAATATTATTTCGCTGTGTTACAGGTATTTCAAACTGCTCCAATGCCTGTTTGTCGAGATGGAGATCGGATGGCAGTTCCTGAAAAAGAAACCCACAGCACGATATTCTGTGTTTCAGAGGAAAGGAGGAGATTTTTATCCGCTTATCCTCATAGATAACAGCACTTCTGTGAAAATTCAGTGGGTGGTATTTTACTTGCAGATCCGTTACTTCATTCATAAATTTCATCATCCCAGCCATCATTTGCGGAAGATCCGAATGTGCATAGATGTGAAGTTCTCCTTTTTTCCCGTAGAGAGCCAGGGAAGAGATCAGGCCTGGCAAACCATAAATGTGGTCTCCGTGCAGGTGCGAGATGAAGATGTGGTTGATTCTTCCCATTTTGAAACCAAATCGCCGAAGTTGAATCTGGGTCCCCTCCCCGCAATCGATCAGGAAAAGTTGTTCGTTGAGCCGTACCACCTGTGCCGTCGGAAAACGATGGGAAGTTGGCAGGGCGGAACTGCTTCCAAGAATGGTGACCGAAAAAATATTCATTTGTACAGGACTTAAAACAGGGTAATAAGCGAAAATCCAAAGATAAAAAAACCCGGCCAAAAAATAGCCGGGCTTTTAGGTATGATGTTCATTTATATCAGCTTACAAAAAAGGGTTCTGCCTCCTCCCAGGTTCCAACAATGGCCAGAAAATCTTCAAAACCAAGCAGGTCCAGACTTTCTCTGATCCGGGATGAGAGTCCGCAAAGGACAAACTTCCCATTTGATTCCTGACAGAGTCGGTTACCCAGCAACAGTGCACTCAACCCGGATGAATCGCAATTGCTGCAGTTGGAAAGATCGATGAGCATGTTCTTCTCACCACTTCCGACGATGGCAACCAATTCCGATTTCAGCTCCGGAGCGATCCTTGTATCCAGATTTTCTTTGTTTACAATGATCCGGGTATGCGAATCTTTTTTTAGAATACTGAATTTCACGATGACAAGCTGAGAAAACTATTTTTTCTCGTTTTCTTCCATTTGAGTACGCAATGCAGCCAATTCGCTGATGTCTCCAAGGGTTGTTTTTTCGATGTTATCTTTCACCGTTTTAACACTCTTTGGGGCAGTTTGCTTCGTGGCGGCTTTCTTCTTTGCGGTATCTTCCGTTTTCTTCACGTCTTCGTAAACACGTGAGTGTGAAAGAATGATCCTTTTGGCTGATTTTGAGAATTCAATGACTTTGAACTCCAGTTTTTCATCCATTTTCACGTGGGATCCGTCTTCTTTCACCAGGTGACGAGGAGTCGCGAAACCTTCCACTCCGTAAGGAAGTGAAATGACGGCGCCCTTGTCGAAGAGGTCGATGACAGTACCTTCGTGGATAGAATCAACGGTGAAGATGGTTTCGAAAACATCCCATGGATTTTCTTCCAGTTGTTTGTGTCCAAGGCTCAGTCTCCGGTTTTCCTTGTCGATGTCCAGAACCTGAACTTCGATTTCAGAACCGATGGAGGTAAACTCTGAAGGATGTTTGATCTTCTTGGTCCAGCTAAGGTCGCTGATATGGATCAATCCGTCTACACCCTCTTCGATTTCAACAAATACTCCAAAATTGGTGAAGTTGCGAACTTTTGCGGTGTGTGCAGAACCGATGGCATATTTGGTTTCGATCTGAGACCAAGGATCATTTTTCATTTGTTTGATACCCAGTGACATTTTGTGTTCGTCACGGTCGAGCGTCAAAATGGTAGCCTCTACTTCATCTCCTACTTTCAGGAAGTCCTGAGCAGAACGAAGGTGCTGTGACCAGCTCATTTCGGATACATGGATTAGGCCCTCAACGCCAGGTGCGATTTCTATGAATGCGCCGTAGTCAGCAATAACGACCACTTTCCCCTTCACAACATCACCAACTTTCAGGTCAGCACTGACATTGTCCCAAGGATGTGAAGCCAGTTGTTTCAAACCAAGAGCGATTCTCTTCTTCTCATCATCGAAGTCGAGGATAACGACATTGATTTTTTCATCCAACTGAACGATTTCGTTTGGATGAGCTACGCGACCCCAGCTAAGGTCTGTGATGTGGATCAAACCATCTACGCCACCAAGGTCAATGAATACACCATAGGAGGTGATGTTCTTGACAGTTCCTTCGAGAACCTGGCCTTTTTCAAGTTTGGAGATGATGTCCTTTTTCTGTTGTTCGAGTTCAGCCTCGATGAGTGCCTTGTGAGATACCACCACGTTTCTGAATTCGTGGTTGATTTTGACAACCTTGAATTCCATCGTTTTCCCGACGTAGATATCGTAGTCGCGGATGGGTTTCACATCAATTTGCGATCCTGGCAGGAATGCCTCGATTCCGAATACATCCACGATCATACCGCCTTTCGTACGGCATTTGATGAATCCGGTGATAATTTCGTCATTTTCAAGGGCGGCATTGACACGATCCCAGCTGCGCATGGCGCGTGCTTTCTTGTGGGAAAGAGTTAACTGACCTTTTTTGTCTTCCAGTGTTTCAACATAAACCTCAACTTGGTCGCCCACTTTCAGGTTTGGGTTGTATCTGAATTCGTTGACCGATACAATACCGTCAGACTTGTAACCAATGTTGACTACTACCTCACGTTTGTTCATGGAGATCACGATACCGTCAACACACTCTTTCTCCTGAAGAATTGAGAGGGTATTGTCGTACATCTCGGTCATAGTTTGTTTTGAAGTTGAACCTGCTGTGGGTTTTTTGCCTTCAAAGGCATCCCAGTCAAATTCTTCTTCTGTCGCCTTGGCAACCGGAGCTTCAACCACCACCACTTTGGGGGCAACTACTGGCTCGGCAACTACAACAGGCTCTTCTGCTACCACAGCTTCTTCGACCACAACTGGTACCTCAGCAACAACTGGTACCTCAGCAACAACTGGTTCTTCCGCTGCAACAGTTTCCTCAACTTCTGCTACCGGTTCTTCAGCCACAGCAACAGGCTCTTCAATTACCGGTGTTTCTTCCGTAGCTTCTACTTCCGGAACCGCAGACTCCACAGGGGTATTCTCCACTGTTTCGTTTACTTCCAGATTTTCGTTAATTTCACTCATTTTAAAGTTCTCCTGAAAATTAATAAATTAGACATTATTTTGAACGGGCGCAAAGGTACATTTTTTTCACCAACAACCAAGCCCGCAAGCAAAAAAAACACTCGAACATAACTAATTGACTGATAAACTATTTAATATAATTTATAATGATTCTTAGCTGTACATTGAAAGCCAAAAAAAAGCAGGAAAAAACTGGCCCTTTCCCATTGGTTTTCCAGCCATTTTAGGCCTTGCAGTGAGCCTGCAATTATCGATGGTTTAGCCATATATTTTATAATATTGCAGATGATGCTGATCGCTCTTCGCTATAGCAGAGACACCCTATTAACAAACAATCTAATCGACTGATATCAATGGCTTTGGAAATAGAACGCAAATTTTTGGTTTTGGGTTGTGAATTCAAATCCGAGGCCAGCAAAACATTCCGGATCATCCAAGGCTATCTTTCTTCAGTTCCGGACCGAACTGTTCGTGTTAGAATCAAGGACGACAAAGGATACCTTACCATCAAGGGATCAGCCAGCAGGTCTGGCATTTCCCGTTATGAATGGGAGAAGGAGATTGAACTTGGCGAAGCGCTTGAACTGATTAAAATTTGTGAACCCGGTATTATTGAAAAGATACGTTACGAAGTGGTCTCCGGACACCATACTTTCGAAATTGATGAATTCTTCGGCGAAAATATCGGTTTGGTAGTGGCTGAAGTTGAACTCTCCTCGGAAGAGGAAATATTTGTCAAACCATCCTGGATAGGCGAGGAAGTGACTGGAGATATCAGGTATTACAACTCCTCGCTCCTAAAAATGCCCCATTCAAAATGGCATTAAAAAATGCCTAAAATCCTTTTTGCTTCCATATTTTGTTTTTATCTTCTGACAAAATCAGGCAGCACTCTTTCTCAACCGAAATGAACGATATCATCCCTTCTAAATATCTGTATATCTTATAATTTCATTTAGTTTTGAAAAGATTTGCGGGATCGTAATTGTCATTGCTGTCATTTAAAACGAATCATATGATAAACATCGCGTTGTTCGGACCGCCGGGAGCAGGGAAAGGGACACAGTCCGCCTTCCTGATTGATAAATATGACCTGTTTTACATCTCCACAGGAGATTTATTGCGCAAGGAACTGGCAGAAGAGACCAAACTGGGTCTTGAAGCCAAAAGCATCATTGCGGCAGGTAAACTCGTATCGGATGAGATCATCGTTCAGATTCTGGAGAAGACCATTAAGGAAAATCCGCAGGCAAGTGGTTTCCTTTTCGATGGATTTCCACGGACCTACATCCAGGCTTACATTCTGGAAGGTCTGATGATCAAACTGGACAGTTCGCTTAATTGCCTGATTAGCATTGAAGTTCCGGAAGATGTTTCGGTTGCCAGACTCCTGAACAGGGGACTGACTTCCGGCAGACTGGATGACAATGAACTGGTGATTAGAAACAGGCTCAAGGAATATGAAGATAAGACCCTACCTGTGCTCAATTACTACAAGGAGAAGGGGAATTATGTTGCCATCGATGGCAACAAGGATATAGAAGAGGTTACGGCACAAATTGAGGAGATCATCAACAAGGAGCTGAATAAAAAATTGATGAACGTGGTGATATTCGGTTATCCGGGTTGTGGAAGGGGTTCGCAAGGCGTCGAGCTATCAAAAAGGTACGGCCTTGAATACATCTCGACAGGCAGAATGCTGGAAGAAGAGATAGAGAAGGGCACGGAATTGGGTAAACGGATAACGGAAATCTACGAAAATGGGGAATTGGTCCCGGATGAGATTGTTGTCCCCCTGATTCTGCAGAAAATAAAAAATTCCAAAACTGTGAAGGGATTTATTTTCAAAGGCTTTCCAAGAACATTGGTGCAATCCTACATTTTGGATGGGATCCTGAAAAAATACAACTCTTCCATCTGTAAAATTATTGACATACAAGTCAGCACGCTTGAATTGATTTCCCGCCTCAGTGAAAGAAGTAAAACCGGCCATTGCAAGCCTTACGATACCAGCACCGGGAAAATTGTAAGGCGACTGAAAGACCATGAAAATAAGACAATACCAGTGTTGGACAAGTACAAGGAGATCCACGATGTGGCCATCGTGAACGGGGAGGCTCCCTTTGAAATTGTCTTTGAAAGAATGGCATTTGAAATAGAAAAAGGATTTAAAAATTTGAGATGATAGATGAGAATGTAAAGATTCACGATCAGCTCTCGCTCGAGATGAAGGTTGGATTTGTTGCGAAGCAAAAGCAAAAGATCAACAATTTCGCCTTCAACGTGTGGATGTTCATTCCCAATAGTCTGGATATAAACAGATTTACCTATACGAAAGATGATTTTTACAAGGACCTGACTTCACATATACGGCTGATTACCCCTGCTTATCCCCTCCGATCGTTGGCTGATCCCGCCTCTTCCCCGTTTGCCCTGCTCGAAAAATCAATCCATGTACTCGCGAAGGAACCCAACAAGGAGAGCCAGCTGGATTATGAAAACCAGCTGAAAATGTTCCTCTCCATTCTGAAAAGTTCGCTCAGGGAGGAGGTTTCGCATGTTATCAACAGCAAGGTCGATTCCGACAGGGAATCACTTGTTGACTCCTACCTGCTGAGTGCGGGAAAACTTGCACAGCAATACAGGTCGTTACGCCAAAACCTCCATGTTCCCACTGTATCGGATGAACTGATGGATTACTTTTTGTTTGGGGACGAGTTCATGTCGAACCTGATTGAAGAATATACCTTCCGTATGATAGAGCTACTGCTGCTGCTCCATCCCCCCCTTTGTAACAGGAAGAAGAAAAGCCTGCTGGACAGGATTCAGGAAGAGAAGGCCTACAAGGAGAGGCACGGCTACCTGATAGTCGAAAAAAATGGTCATTCGAAGAATCAGGAGTTGGTTTTCAGGTTGGGTATGCTGAAAAAATACATCGAAAGCAACCTTTTTTTGGATGTAAAAAAGCAGAAGGACGGGGTTTGGGTTGAGCAACTTCTTTTCAGCGTTGCAGCAGGATTATCTATGATATTTGCCACTTTTATCGCCTTCTCGTTTCAGCAAAAATATGGCAGTTTCACTGTTCCCGTTTTTGTGGCACTCGTTGTCAGCTATATGCTGAAAGACAGAATCAAGGAGCTTGCCCGTTACTATTTCGCCCACCGGTTAAGCAGGCGCTATTTTGATCACAAAATCGAAATTAGCACCCACAACCACGAAATTGGCTGGGTACGGGAGAGCATGGATTTTATCTCTGAACAAAATGTCCCGGAAGAAGTCCAAAAAATGCGGGATCGTTCCTCCATCCTGGAGGCCAACAACAGGGCTAGCAGTGAAAGTATCATCCTTTACCGTGTTTTGATGCAATTGAACAGGGAGAGCCTCGATGCCAACAGTGAATTTCCGGTAGCCGGAGTCAATGAAATTTTCAAGCTGAATATTTCCAGTTTCATTCGAAAAATGGATAATGCGGAGTTTCCCTTGTATCAAATAAAGGAGGATGAAAGTATCGAAATCATTCCGGGTGAAAAAATTTATTACCTGAACCTGATTCTGCAGGCAAGAGACGAGTTGCAATGGGATTACAAAAGATATCGGGTGGTCTTCAACCGAAAGGGGATACAAAAAATTGAATCGTTTGAATAGTACTATTTTCAAATTGAAATTCAAATTTCAGTTCGGGTTATTGCTTTTCTATTATCTTTACTTTTCCCAATAGAACATACAATCAAGCAAAAGAATGAAGATAATTGTCACTGGATCAAAAGGTCAGCTCGGACGTTCGATAGAAGAACTATCCTCTGGTTACGCGGAACTGGCTTTTGTTTTTACGGATGTTGAAGAGCTGGATATCTGTGATTCTTCGGAGGTCAACCATTTTTTTGAAAAAGAGGTTCCTTCCCTTGTCATCAACTGTGCAGCCTATACTGCCGTTGACAAAGCGGAGAAGGAAGCCGTACTTGCCGATAAAATTAACCACCAGGCCGTTGCCAATCTGGCTCTTGCCTGTAAAAAAATTGGGGCACGACTGATTCATATCTCTACTGATTATCTTTTTGACGGTACAAAATCGAGTCCCTATCATGAAAAGGACATTGTAAGGCCTCAATCGGTTTATGGGATTTCGAAGCTCGGAGGAGAAACGGCAATTCTGCATAGCAGGATTCCTTCCATCATCATCCGAACCTCCTGGTTGTATTCTGCCTATGGTTCCAATTTTGTGAAAACCATGTTGCGACTTGGCAAGGAGCGGAATCAGCTCAGCGTGGTCTCAGACCAGACAGGTACTCCTACCTATGCGGGAGATTTGGCCAAAGTCATTCTCGACATTTCCAGACAGACGGCTTTGAATGAAAAACATTTTGTAACTGGTATTTATCATTATTCGAACGAAGGGGTGGCCAGTTGGTTCGACTTTGCCAAAGCCATTTTTGAGTTTCAGCAAGAGATGATCTGTCAGGTAAATCCGATTGATTCCACTGCCTATCCAACACCTGCGATCCGGCCTGCCTATTCTGTTTTGAATAAATCAAAAATCAAAACTACTTTTGCAGTAGGGATTCCCTATTGGAGGGACAGTTTAAAATTGTGTCTAATCAAAATAAGCAAGGATGAAAACGAGTGAAATTCCCGAAAATGTACTGCTGAAAGCCAAGGAGTGGTTGAATGAAAATTATGATTCAGCCACTAGAGACGAGGTAAAGAGGTTGATGGAAAAAGAGGATCCTACCGATCTCATTGATGCCTTTTACCGCGATCTGGAGTTTGGTACCGGAGGTTTGCGGGGGGTTATGGGGGTTGGAAGTAACCGTATGAACATCTATACGGTAGGAGCGGCCACCCAGGGACTCAGCAACTACCTGAAGCAGGCTTTTGCGCACCTTCCCCAAATCAGCGTTGCCATCGGACACGATTGCCGAAACAACAGCAGGTTGTTTTCCGAGACGGCTGCTGCGATCTTCTCCGCAAATGGAATAAGGGTCTTTCTGTTTGAATCTCTTCGTCCAACGCCCGAACTTTCCTTTGCCATCCGGGAGTTGGGATTGCAGAGCGGAATCATCCTCACCGCATCTCACAATCCAAAAGAATACAATGGATACAAGGCATACTGGGATGATGGTTCGCAGATTGTAGAGCCACACGATAAAAATATTATCTCCGAGGTTGAACGGGTCAAGGTGCAAGACATTCGCTTCGATGGAGTGCCAGAATTGATTTTTTCGCTTGGGGCTGACATGGATGAGCGCTACCTTAAAAAAGTGGTTTCCATTTCTCTCTCCCCGGAGGCTATCAAAAATCAGCACGACCTAAAAATTGTCTATACGCCGATTCACGGAACGGGCGTTAAACTGGTGCCGATGGCACTTGCCAAAATGGGATTTACCAACGTCATTCACATCCCTGAACAGGATGTGGTTAGCGGGGAATTTCCGACAGTCATCTCACCAAACCCAGAAGAGCCTGCAGCTCTGGCACTTGCCCTGAAAATGGCCAGAGAAGTGGATGCCGATCTCGTAATGGCAACCGATCCTGATGCCGACAGGCTTGGAATTGCTGTAAAGAACGATAAGGGTGAATTCATTCTGGTGAATGGAAATCAAACTGTTTTGATCTTTCTTTACTATATCATCACCAAAAGAAAAGAGCTTGGACTGTTGACAGGCAAGGAGTACATCGTGAAAACGATCGTGACCACTGAATTGGCGGCTGAGATTGCTGCCAGGAATGGGGTCGAGTTTTACGATTGCTATACCGGGTTCAAATACATCGCGGATGTCATCCGTGAAAACGAAGGAAAGAAACATTACATTGGCGGTGGCGAAGAGAGCTTCGGATTTCTGCCTGCTGATTTTGTCCGCGACAAGGATGCAGTTAGTTCGTGTGCCCTGATGGCTGAAATTGCGGCCTGGGCCAAGGACAATCACCTTACCCTTTTTGAGATGTTGCAGGATATCTATCTGAAGTACGGTTATTCCAGGGAGAAGATGAAATACATCGTCAGAAAAGGCAAAGCCGGAGCGGAAGAGATTGAACAACTGATGGTAAAATTCAGGAATGCTCCGCCAATACAGCTGGCCGGATCAAAACTGGAGTGGGTGAAAGATTACGACTCACTGGTTCAAAAGAATCTCCTCACCGGAGAAGAGCGCCCCATTCACCAGAAAACAACCTCCAACGTACTTCAATTCTTTACCGTGGATGGAACGAAGGTTTCTGTGAGACCTTCCGGCACCGAACCCAAGATCAAATTCTACATTGAGGTAAAGGCCCCATTAAAATCGAGGGAAGCGTTTGATGCAGTCGAATTGGTGACCTCCGAAAAAATAGATCTGGTCATGAATGACCTGGCAATATAATTAAACCAAAAGATGATGAAAAAATTATTATTTGTTCCCGCAGTGATTTTCGCTTTCACGGCAGTCGCTCAGAAAGCCGAACCTACCAGAGAAGAGCTGGCCAAGATGAAACCCGAGATGACTGAATTTTGGGATCCTGAAGTAGCCGTTGTCACACCTGGTCAGACCCCGATGGATGCACCTTCGGATGCGATCGTTTTATTCGATGGTACCAAAGAGAGCTTCGATGCCAATTGGACCAATGCCAAGGGAGAACCCTCCGGCTGGAGCGTTGCAGACAAATGCGTGACGGTCGTCAAAGGTGCAGGCATCATCCGAAGCAAAATGGAGATGATGGATTTTCAACTCCACATCGAATGGCGCACTCCTGCAGAGGTGATTGGCGAAAGTCAGGGACGTGGAAACTCCGGGATCTTCCTTCAGGGAAGGTATGAATTGCAGGTTTTGGATAATTTCCAGAACAGAACTTACCGCAATGGTCAGGCCGGATCCATCTACAAACAGTATGCGCCACTCGTCAACGTTTGCAAGAAACCGGGAGAATGGCAAGTGTATGATGTGATTTACACGGCTCCCCGCTTCAAGGAGGATGGTACCGTCTTTTCCCCTGCACGCGTCACTGTTTTGCAGAATGGCGTTCTGGTACAAAACAACATCTCCCTTTTCGGACACACAGAATACATCGGAATTCCTAAATACGAGGCACACGGTGCTGCCGGACTCGAATTGCAGGATCACGGCAACCCGGTCAGTTACAGGAATATCTGGGTTCGCAAACTTTAATTGGAAGTGACTAAAGTGAACTTAAGTGACTAGAGTGCCTAAAGTTTGGATTTCCCATCTTTAGGCACTTTAAGTACTTTGGCACACTTTAGTTCACTTTAGATCACTTTAGTCACTTTAGTTCACTCTCTCATAATGGAAAAAATCCTCATCCTTGATTTCGGTTCCCAGTATACTCAGTTGATTGGTCGCAGGGTTCGCGAATTGAATGTATTTTGCGAAATACATCCGTTTAACCACTTTCCGGCCATCGACGACTCGGTAAAAGGAGTAATCCTATCGGGAAGCCCCTATTCCGTCAGGGATGAAAAAGGTCCAAGAATCGATCTGTCCGAAATCAGGGGGAAGTTTCCATTGCTTGGTGTTTGCTACGGAGCACAATATCTGGCCCATTTCTATGGCGGGGAGGTTGCTGCCTCCGATTCAAGGGAGTACGGCAGGGCCAACCTGAAATGGATCAAGGAGGAAAGTCAGCTTTTTAACCACATCAGCGACAATTCACAGGTTTGGATGTCACACGGAGATACCATCGTTACCCTGCCGGAAAACTACACCGTTTTGGCCTCTACCGGCGATGTTGAATATGCTGCCTTCAAGGTCAACGGTGAATCAACCTATGCCATACAGTTTCACCCCGAGGTTTATCATACGACAGAAGGATCCCGCTTATTGGAAAATTTTCTGGTAGACATCTGCGGATGCAGCCAAAACTGGACTCCCGACTCATTTGTGGAGGCCACCATCTCTCAGTTGCGCCAAAAACTTGGGAACGACAAGGTCGTTCTGGGTTTGTCGGGGGGAGTTGATTCCAGTGTGGCCGGAGTATTACTTCACAAGGCCATCGGAAGCAACCTCACCTGCATCTTCGTCGACAACGGACTGTTGCGGAAAAATGAATTCAACGATGTGCTCGATTCCTACAAAGGGATGGGACTAAACGTCATCGGGATTGATGCCCGCGAAAAGTTCTGGAATGACTTGAAAGGCATTGTTGATCCTGAAACAAAGAGAAAAACCATTGGTCGGAATTTCATCGAAGTATTTGATGCGGAAGCCCACAAGATTCAGGAGGTAAAATGGCTGGCCCAGGGAACCATCTATCCGGATGTCATCGAGTCTGTCTCCGTCAATGGCCCGTCTGCGACCATTAAATCACATCACAATGTGGGCGGACTGCCTGAAAAGATGAAGCTGAAGGTCGTTGAACCACTCAATTTACTTTTCAAGGATGAAGTAAGAAGAGTCGGGAAAGCACTCGGAATCAAGGAGGAGCTTTTGGGACGCCATCCCTTCCCCGGACCCGGATTGGGAATCCGGATTTTATCGGATGTTACTCCCGAGAAGGTACGAATCCTGCAGGAGGCTGACGCCATCTTCACACAGGGATTGAGGGATTGGGGACTTTACGACAAGGTTTGGCAGGCAGGGGTGATGCTTCTCCCAGTTCAATCCGTAGGAGTGATGGGCGATGAAAGAACCTATGAAAATGTCGTGGCACTGAGGGCTGTTGCCTCCACGGATGGCATGACCGCCGATTGGGTTCACCTTCCCTACGAATTTCTGGCCAAGGTCTCCAACGACATCATCAACAAGGTGAGGGGGATCAACAGGGTCGTTTATGACATAAGTTCAAAACCTCCTGCAACC